>NZ_JAJFAU010000020.1:0-3544 GCF_022614595.1 Streptomyces sp. CNQ085 | reverse complement strand
GGACGCGGATGCGTCCGGCGGGGCCGGCGCCACCACCGATGTCGCCGGATGCGGAACAGGGACCCCCGTTCCGCCGATGTGGCCGGGACACCGCGTGTCCGCGCGTCCCCCCAGCCAGGCTCCTCCCCGCCGAGCGCGTGGCGCAGCCCGAGGCTGGAGGCCAGCAGCCCGCCGTCGGCGGGGAGGGTCAGGCCGGTGATCCAGGACGCGTCGGCCGAGGCGAGGAAGGCGACGGCCGCCGCGATGTCCTCGGGCCGGCCCACGCGGCCCAGCGGATACCCGCGGGCCGTGCGTTCGGCGCTCTCGCCGTCGACGTCGGTGGCCGGCGCCCGTGACCAGTACCGCGTAGCCCCTCGGACGTTCCCCGAACCGCCGCACCGGGCCAGCGTAGGCGCCGGTCCGGTCAGCCGTCCCGGTGCGCGGCGGCCTTCCTCAGCGCGCGCACCAGAGCCTGGGCGCGCGGATCGGAGGTGACCGACCTCTGCAGGGAGTTGGTGACGTAGGCGAAGGCCAGTCCCGTCTCCGGGTCGGCGAAGGCCAGCGAGCCGCCGCGGCCGGGGTGGCCGAAGGATCCCGGTCCCAGCATCGGCGAGGACGGGCCGTGGAGCATGTAGCCCAGACCGAAGCGGGTGGCGACCAGCAGGACGCGGTCGGGTCCGGCCGACTCCTCGGTACGCGCCTGGGTGAGGGTGGCGGGGGCGTACAGCCGGCGGGTGCCGTCGCCGAGGTCGCCGATGAGCGCCGCGTAGAAGCGGGCCAGGGCGCGGGCGGTGGCCACTCCGGAGGAGGCGGGGAGTTCGGCGGCCCGGTAGGCGGGGTCGTTCTCGTCGGGCTGCGGGTCGATGGCTCCGAAGGCGCGGCGGGTGAGGGAGCGCGGATCGCGCCAGGCGTCGGCGACCTCGCGCCTGGGGCGCACCCGCGGCCCGGCGGAGGCGGGCGCGGGCGGGGCCTCCACCTCGGCGATCCGGCCCACCCGGTGCGCCTGGTCGGCGGGCAGTCCGATCCACAGGTCGAGGCCGAGCGGTGCGGCCACCTCCTCGGCGAACCAGCGGCCCAGGCTCCGCCCGGTGACCCGCCGCACCAGCTCGCCCAGCAGCCAGCTGTGGGTCTGCGCGTGGTAGCCGTGGGCGGTGCCCGGCTCCCAGGCGGGCTCCTGGGCGGCGACGGCACGCGGCCCGAGGACGCCGTCGAGCGCCTGCTCCGGGCTCAGGGGCGTGTCCAGGGCGGGCAGCCCGGCGCGGTGGGTGAGCAGGTGGCGCACCGGTACGCGCTCCTTGCCCGCCACCTTGAACTCCGGCCAGTAGGTGCCCACCGGCGCGTCCAGATCCAGGCGTCCGCGCTGGTGCAGCAGGTGGAGGACGGCGGCGGCCGGGCCCTTGGTGACCGAGCGGACGACCTGGGCGGTGTCCTCGGTCCAGGGCTCCCGCCCGCGGGGGTCGGCCAGGCCGCCCCACAGGTCGGCGACCTTGTGCCCGTCCCGGTAGACGGCCACGGCCGCGCCCCGGTCGCCGCGCTCGGTCAGGTTGGCGCGGAAGGCGTCACGGACCGGCTCGTAGCCGTCCGCCACCGTGCCCTGGACGTCCACCACTGTCTTCGTGCTCCCGCCGGTCGAAAGGTGATGCGTGCACCGATGTGTGCCGCCGTACATGGTGCTACGGGTGCGGCGGCGGTCCCGACCGGGGGTCGGGTCGGAGCGCGGCTCCGGGCGCCTGCCGCGGGCCGTGCCGCCGACGGGTGAGCGCGGGGGCTCCGGGGGGCGGTTGTCACCCGGAGCGACACACGGGACGACCCAGCGCTTCGAAGCGGTCCGGTTGCGGATGGATCGGGATACTTGACCGGTCCGGGGGAACACGCCATCAATGTCGGATCTTCACGAAACTGTTGCGGAACTCACAGCGATTACCTGCGGTATGCCGTCATGAAAACGCTCTGACGGGGTCGTAGGAGAAAAGGCCCCCCGGAAAAGGAGCACCCCATGCGCGCAGTCGTCGACCACAGTGTCCAGGCACGTCTGATCACCGTCCCCTCCGTCACCCGGGAGGTGACCGTCGGACTGCGATACGACCGCCACGACCCCTTCGCCGTCAGCCTGGTCTTCCCCTCCGACGTCTCCCTGGACGGGCAGGAGGTCGTCTGGGTGTTCTCCCGCGAACTGCTGGAGGACGGGCTGCGGGCCGCGGTCGGCCTCGGAGACGTGCACATCCGGCCGTCCGGGCCCGAGCGGACAGTCATCGAGCTGCGCGCCCCGGAGGGGGTCGCGGTGATCGAGTTCGACACCACCGGCCTGCTGCGCTTCCTGCGCGGCACGTACGGCATGGTGCCGGGCGGCTCCGAGTACCTGGAGCTGGACCTGGACCGCGGACTGACCTCTCTGCTGGGCTGAGGCGGTGGCCGCGCGTCCGGCGCTTCGGCAGGCAGGCGCCGGGGGACGGCCGGGACGGAGGCCGCGGGAGCACGCGACACCGCCCAGTGCCACGCCGCACAGCACAGCAGCTCAAGAACGACGCAGGACCCGCAGACCCCAGAACCCCCGGAAGACCCTCGGGACGCGGCACGGACGAGCCGCACACCCGCACGGCACGTGCCCGCCGGTGCCCATGGCCGACCCCGCCCGGCGGAGCCCGTCCCCGCCGGTGAGAGCGGGATCGCCGACCGCCGCACCGCTCCCAGGAGTTGCCGCCCGCAGCCCGGCTGCCGACCATGGGAGGGATGACCGCGACCCCCGGATCCCCAGGCACCCCCGTTCCCACCTCCCCGGACTCCTCCGGGGCATACCTCAGGTTCCCGCACCTCCACGGTGAGCTGCTCTGCTTCACCGCCGAGGACGACCTGTGGATCGCCCCGCTCGCGCCCGGGGCCGCCCGGCCGCCGCGCGCCTGGCGCCTGACGGTGGACCGCACCCGCATCGGGCACCCGCGCTTCTCCCCCGACGGCAGCCACATCGCCTACACGAACTGGCGCAGCCTGGACCCCGAGGTGCACCTGACGCCGGTCGACGGCGGGCCCTCGCGGCAGCTGACGTACTGGGGCGCGGTGGACACCCAGGTCCGCGGCTGGACGCCCGAGGGGGACATCCTGGCCGTGGCCTCGCACGGCCAGCCGTTCTCACACTTCGCCTGGGCCCACCGGCTGCCGCCGGGCGGCGGTCCGGGCGAGAAGCTGCCCTGGGGCCCGGTGGCGGACCTCGCCGTCGCCGATCTGGCGGGGGAGCGGCGGACCCTGCTGCTGACCGGCACCCCGCCGCACGAACCGGCCGCCTGGAAGCGCTACCGCGGCGGCGCGACGGGGCGGTTGTGGCTGGAGGGTGAGCGCCTGGTGCCCGAGCTGCGCGGGCATCTGGACTGCCCGATGATCGTCGGCGGCCGGATCGCGTTCCTCTCCGACCACGAGGGGGTGGGCAACCTCTACTCCTGCCTGCCCGACGGCACCGACCTGCGCCGCCACACCGACCACGCCGACTTCTACGCCCGCCACGCCTCCACCGACGGCGAGCGCGTGGTGTACCAGTGCGCGGGCGAGCTGTGGCTGGTGGACGACTTCTCGC
>NZ_JAJFAU010000190.1 GCF_022614595.1 Streptomyces sp. CNQ085 | reverse complement strand
CTCCTGGAGGCCGCCGGGCGCTGCGCGCGGCGCGCCGGGCACGTCCGCCGCGGTGCCCGCGGAGAGCCCCTGGGTCTCACCCCCCGTGAGCCTGCGCTCCGGACCGCGGAGCCCGACGCGCCGCGCGCAGCGCCCGGCGGCGGCGCAGCCCCGTGAGACGGTCGGTGTACACGCCGCCGTCGAGGTGGTCGCACTCGTGCTGCAGGCAGCGGGCGAAGAAACCGGTCCCCTCGATCCGCACCGGCGCCCCCGTCCTGTCCCATCCCTCCACCACGGCGCGGTCGTGGCGCTCCACGGCGGCCTCCGCGCCGGGCAGGGACAGACAGCTCTCCGGACCGCGTACGATGACGCCGCCGGTTTCCACCAGGCGCGGGTTGACAACGTGCCCCAGGTGGCGACGGTCCTCGTCGTCGGGGCAGTCGTAGACGAACACCCGAACGGGGACGCCGATCTGGTTGGCCGCCAGCCCTACGCCGTACGCGGCGTACATCGAGGCGAACAGGTCCTCCACCAGGCGGACCAGCTCCGCGTCGAAGGAGGCCACCTCGGCGCACCGCGTACGCAGGACCGGATCGGCCGCCGGCCGCGGGGGATGGACAGAACCGGAACTTCCGGGGATGGTGCCGCGGTGCATGGGCGCCACCCTACGCCGTGCTGATCATCTGTGGGGTGGCGCGGTTCGGGGCCGGGAGCGGACCTCGGTAGGCTGATCCCCGACCCAGGGGCAAGGAGGGACAAGGACGATGGCAGGCAACACGGAGCCGCTGCCGCCACGGGCCAAACTGGCCGTGACGGCGGGCAAGGCAGCCGCGGCGGTGTCACGGGCCGCGGGCCGTGGCAGCGGGTCGGTGATCGGCGGAAAGGTGGCCCTCAGGCTCGACCCCGACCTGCTGGCCAAACTCGCCCAGAACCTGGACGTCGTCCTGGTGTCGGCGACCAACGGCAAGACCACGACGACCCGGCTGATCGCCGAGGCCCTGCGGGCCGCCGGGCCGGTCGTCTCCAACGCGCTGGGCGCCAACATGCCCGCGGGCATCACCGCGGCGCTCGCCGGGAGCGGCGAAGCGCGCTACGGCGTCATCGAGGTGGACGAGAAGTACCTCGCCGCGGTCGCCCGGGACGTGACGCCCAAGGCGATCGCCCTGCTGAACCTCTCCCGCGACCAGCTCGACCGCGCCGCCGAGACCCGGATGCTCGCCGAGCGCTGGCGCGAGGGCCTGTCCGGCTCCAAGGCCGTGATCGTGGCGAACGCCGACGATCCGCTGGTGGTGTGGGCCGCCTCCTCCTCCCCCAACGTGGTGTGGGTGGCCGCGGGCCAGGAGTGGAAGGACGACGCCTGGTCCTGCCCGGCCTGCGGCGGCGTGATGCAGCGCCCCGGGGACGACTGGTTCTGCGGCGAGTGCGGCTTCCGCCGCCCCACCCCGAGCTGGGCCCTGTCGGGCGACCACGTACTGGACCCGCACGGGTCGGCCTGGCCGATCCACCTCCAGCTCCCCGGCCGCGCCAACAAGGCCAACGCCACCACCTCCGCGGCCGTCGCCGCCGCCTTCGGGGTGCCGCCCCAGACGGCGCTGGAGCGGATGTACTCGGTGACCGCGGTGGCCGGCCGCTACGACGTGGTGTCCTTCCAGGGCCGCGAGATCCGGCTGCTGCTGGCGAAGAACCCGGCCGGCTGGCTGGAGACCTTCTCCCTGATCGACGGCCCGCCGGCGCCCGTGATCCTGTCGGTCAACGCGCGCGGCGCGGACGGCACCGACACCTCCTGGCTGTGGGACGTGGACTACTCCCGGCTGGCCGGTCACCCCATCTGCGTCATCGGCGACCGCAAGCTGGACCTGGCGGTCCGGCTGGAGGTCGCGGGGGTCGACTTCCAGGTCTGCGAGAACGCCGCCGAGGCGATCCGGCAGTGCCCGCCCGGCCGGATCGAGGCGATCGCCAACTACACCGCCTTCCAGGATCTGCGCCGCATCGTCGGCAACTGATCCCGGGCCCTTCGGGCCACCGGCCGGAGCGAGAGGGCCGGGAGTGCCGAAGACGCAAAGACGCCAAAGACGCCGGGAACACGGCGAGGATGCGAGCGAGCATGAGTGAGAGCGGCCTGCGCGTGGTGTGGGTCTACCCGGACCTGCTGAGCACCTACGGCGACCAGGGCAACGTACTGGTGGTGGAGCGGCGTGCGCGCCAGCGCAGGCTGGGTGTGCAGCGGGTCGACGTCCGCTCCGACCAACCGATCCCCACCTCCGGGGACATC
Source organism: Streptomyces sp. CNQ085 (assembly GCF_022614595.1). Classification (GTDB taxonomy): domain Bacteria; phylum Actinomycetota; class Actinomycetes; order Streptomycetales; family Streptomycetaceae; genus Streptomyces. The sequence continues at coordinate 5,622 of NZ_JAJFAU010000190.1, read as the reverse complement.
TACCTGGTCGGCGGCGGCGAGGACCGGCCGCAGCGGCTGGCGGCCGAGCGGCTGCGCCGCGACAGCGGGCTGAGCCGGGCCGTGGACAACGGCGCCATCGTCTTCTCGGTGTGCGCCGGCTACCAGATCCTGGGGCACGAGTTCATCAACGACCTCGGGCAGCGCGAGCCGGGCCTGGGGCTGCTGGACGTCACCAGCACCCGCGGCGAGGGCGAGCGGTGCGTGGGCGACGTGCTGGCCGACATGGACGAGCGGCTCGGCCTGCCCCAGCTGACCGGGTTCGAGAACCACCAGGGCGTCACGCATCTGGGGCCGACCGCACGGCCGCTGGCCCGGGTGCGGCTGGGCAGGGGCAACGGGACGGGCGACGGCACCGAGGGCGCCTGGAACGACACCGTCTTCGGCACCTACATGCACGGTCCGGTGCTGGCCAGGAACCCGCAGATCGCGGATCTGCTGCTCAAGCTGGCCCTGGACGTGAACGCGCTGCCGCCGGTGGACGACCGGTGGTACGAGGCGCTGCGCGCCGAGCGGATCGCGGCGGCCACCCAGCCCGCCTGACGTCCCCGTCCGGGCGTCCGCCGAGTCACGTGCGGAATCCGCCCGAGACCGCCCCCGGCCGGAGCTCCGGCCGGGGGCGGTCCTAGTCTGGTCCGAGCGGATCGGCACGAATCGGGAGAGCTGCGGATGGACCACGACGGACACGGCACGATGGCGGATCTGCCGCCGTTCACCCTCGGACGCGGCCTGGAGCTCTCCCCCGAGCCGTTCTTCCTGCTGAGCTGCCTGCTGGCGCTGGCGCTCTACGGCTGGGGCGTTCTGCGGCTGCGGCAGCGAGGCGACATCTGGCGGACCGGCCGCACGGTCTCCTTCGTGCTGGGCGTGCTGACGGTCGCGCTGGTGATGTGCACCAAACTCAACGACTACGGCATGGTGCTGTTCAGCGTGCACATGGTGCAGCACATGGTGATCAGCATGCTGTCGCCGATCCTGGTACTGCTGGGCGCCCCCGTGACGCTGGCGCTGCGCGCGCTCCCGGCCGCCGGACGCGGCCGCCGGGGACCGCGTGAGATCCTGGTGGCGGTGCTGCACAGCCGGTACATGCGGGTGGTCACGCATCCGGGCTTCACCATCCCGATGTTCATCGCGAGCCTGTACGCGCTGTACTTCACGCCGGCCTTCGACTTCCTGATGGAGTCGAAGGTCGGGCACATCGGGATGATGGTGCACTTCCTGGCGGTCGGGCTGGTCTTCTTCTGGCCGATCATGGGCGTGGACCCGGGACCGCACCGTCCCGGCTACGTGATGCGGATGCTGGAGCTGTTCGCGGGCATGCCCTTCCACGCCTTCTTCGGCATCGCGCTGATGATGGCCGGCGAGCCGATGGTCGAAACGTACGCGGACCCGCCCGCCTCGCTCGGGGTCACCGCCCTGTCCGACCAGAACGCCGCGGGCGGCATCGCCTGGGCGTTCAGCGAGATTCCCACGGTCATCGTGCTGATTGCGCTCGTCTTCCAGTGGTACTTCTCCGAACAACGGCAGGCTCGGCGCAGCGACCGGGCCGCTGACCGCAACGGCGACCGGGAGCTGACCGCGTACAACGCCTACCTGGCGTCGTTGCAGGCCCGCGGCCAGTAGCGCGCCGGCCGAGGCCGGACAGGACGGTGGCCCGGGCGCGGCGGTGCGACGGCCGCGGCGACCGGTGGACCCGCTCCGACCGACTCGGGAGGAAGGTGTGAGCGATGCCGGAGACGGCGAAGGCCATGACCATCACCACGGTGGCCGCCCTGATACTGGTGACCGCCTACTCGGTGGCGCTGGGCGGCAGCGGCTGGCTGTGGTTCGCGTGGGTGGTCCTGGGGCTGGTCACCCTGGGTGTGGTGACGTCGCGGGAGCGGTGATCCGCTCCGCGGCGCGGACATCCCGACTGCCCGCGGTGAACGTGTGCGTCCCGGCCCGGACGGCTTGTCCGGGCCGGGACGCACACGTTCACCGCGGGCTCAGAAGTCGAACACCGCCCCGGTCTGCCTGAGCAGGGCACAGGCGTTGGGGAACTCCGACCGCCAGTGGATCCGGCTCCCCCGCCAGGTGCCCGTGATGTCGGCCACCACAGGCCTGTACTCGTTGGTGCAGTCGCGCTGCCGACCGGAGAGCTGTCGCAGCTCGCCCCCGGACTGGTCGATGGCCTCGCACGCCTCGGCCGCGCGGGGGTGAGGGCCGCTGCCGTCGTCCGGGCAGACCAGCATCACACCCCGCGTCCAGGTGTCCTCGGCGTCGGAGACGGTCAGGAAGACCTCGCCGTGGGCCGGCTCGGACGCGGGCGCCTTCGCGAGTGCGGCGGACGCCGGGACGATGAACGCGGCGACGGCGGCGAGGGCCGCGGCGGCGGCGGTGCGGGGGCGCGGGAACATGCGGGCCTCCAGGGAGCTGGGCGCGATTGCGCGGCCAAGACCACCGTGGCAAAGCGCCCCGGGCAAGGACCCTCGCCCGGTCCTTCACCCGGACGGCGGGCACCGATCCCCCGGCCGGGCCCGAGTCCGCCGTCCGGCTCCCGCGCCCGAACCGCTTGCCCGGTGCGGACGACGGCTCCGGAGCACACGGGTCTAGGATGCATACATGTCGAAGGTACTGAATAAACTTCCAGTCGGTGAGCGCATCGGCATCGCGTTCTCAGGAGGTTTGGACACCTCTGTCGCGGTGGCGTGGATGCGTGAGCGCGGCGCCGTCCCCTATGCCTATACGGCTGATGTCGGCCAGTACGACGAGCCCGACCTGGCCGACGTGCCGGAGCGGGGTCTGGCGTACGGCGCCGAGCGGGCGCGGCTCGTCGACTGCCGCGACGCCCTGGTCGAGGAGGGGCTGGCCGCCCTGGCGTGCGGCGCCTTCCACATCCGCTCGGCCGCGCAGACCTACTTCAACACCACCCCGCTCGGCCGTGCGGTGGTGGGCACCCTGCTGGTGCGGGCGATGCGCGAGGACGACGTCTTCATCTGGGGGGACGGCTCCACCTACAAGGGCAACGACATCGAGCGGTTCTACCGCTACGGCCTGCTCGCCAATCCCGGTCTGCGGATCTACAAGCCCTGGCTGGACCGGGCGTTCGTGGCCGAACTCGGCGGACGGCACGAGATGTCCGCCTGGCTCTCGGAACGCGACCTGCCCTACCGCGACTCGGCCGAGAAGGCGTACTCCACCGACGCGAACATCTGGGGCGCCACGCACGAGGCCAAGAGCCTGGAGTATCTCGACACCTCGATGGAGATCGTGACCCCGATCATGGGCGTCCCCTTCTGGGACCCCGGGGTCGACATCCCGGCCGAGGACGTCACCGTGGAGTTCGAGCACGGGCGCCCCGTGCGGATCAACGGGCGCGCCTTCCCCGGCGCGGTCGAACTCGTGCGGGAGGCCAACCTCATCGGCGGGCGGCACGGCCTGGGAATGTCCGACCAGATCGAGAACCGCATCATCGAGGCCAAGAGCCGCGGCGTCTACGAGGCCCCCGGCATGGCGCTGCTGCACCTGGCCTACGAGCGGCTGCTCAACGCCATCCACAACGAGGACACCGTGGCCATGTACCACGTGGAGGGGCGCCGGCTCGGGCGGCTGCTCTACGAGGGCCGTTGGTTCGACCCGCAAGCCCTCATGCTCCGCGAGAGCCTCCAGCGCTGGGTCGGCCGCCCGGTCACCGGCAGCGTCACGGTACGGCTCCGCCGCGGCCAGGACTACTCCGTCCTGGACACCCAGGGCCCGCACCTGAGCTACCACCCCGAGAAACTGTCCATGGAGCGCAGCCACGACCCGGCGTTCGTCCCGGACGACCGCATCGGGCAGCTGACCATGCGCAACCTCGACATCGCCGACTCGCGGAGCAAGCTGGAGCAGTACGCCGTACACGGCCAGCTCGCCGCGTGGGGCGGGCTCATCGGCGAGCTGCCCCCGGGTGGCGCCGAGGCCATCTCGGCGGGCAGCCACGAGGGAGGGGAGACACCGGTGGACTCCGACGCCCTCGACCACGCGGCGATCGAGTCGGGCACGGACTGAGACCCCGGCGGCACCCGGGCCCCGAGGCCCCGGCGGGACGCGTCCCGCCGGGGCCTCGCCCGCTCGGAGCCCGCCCGGGTGGGGACGGGCACGGGCGCGGGAGGTGGTCGCACACCGCGGGCGCCCGCACATACACTGATTCCTCCCCGACCGACGCCCGGCCGCCCACCGGCCGGGGCGAAGCGGTCCGCGGGCCCGTCCGGTGCGGTAGGGAGCCACCCCGTGTTCTACTACGTGCTCAAGTACGTCCTGCTGGGCCCGGTGCTGCGGTTGCTGTTCAGGCCCCGGATCGAAGGACTGGAGAACGTCCCGGACGAGGGCGCGGCGATCATCGCCGGAAATCACCTGTCCTTCTCCGACCACTTCCTGATGCCCGCGATCCTGCACCGGCGCATCACCTTCCTCGCCAAGGCGGAGTACTTCACGGGGCCGGGGCTGAAGGGCAGGCTGACCGCCGCGTTCTTCCGCAGCGTGGGGCAGATCCCGGTCGACCGCTCGGGCCGCGGCGCCGGGCGGGCGGCGGTGGAGGAGGGTCTGAGGGTACTGCGCCGGGGGGAGTTGCTCGGCATCTACCCCGAGGGCACCCGGTCGCACGACGGGCGGCTCTACCGGGGACGGGTCGGCGTCGCCTCCATGGCCCTCAGGACGGGGGCGCCGGTGATCCCGTGCGCCATGGTGGGCACCTTCGAGCTTCAGCCCCCGGGCAGGGCGCTGCCGAGGATGGGACGGGTGACCATCCGTTTCGGCGAACCGCTGGACTTCTCGCGCTTCGCGGGCCAGCACGGCGAGCGCACGGTGCTGCGCGCGGTCACCGATGAGATCATGTACACGATCATGAACCTGTCCGGCCAGGAGTACGTGGACCTGTACGCCCCCGACGCCAAGACCGCACAGACGAAGGCCCGCAGGAGCGGCGACGACACGGACCCGGCTCCGGGGAACGCCGCGCCGTAGCCCACCAGGACCTGCCGGCACGCCGCGCGGCGGCCTGCCTCCGGCCTGCCGCGCGGCCCTGCGCCCCCTCTTACACGCCCCGGCACCCCGGCGGGCGGGGCGGAGTGATGTGCCGCGATACCGAAGCGGCCCCGTTCGCCCGGAGTGGACGGCCCCTCGCGGACGGCCGAGACCGTACTGATCACCCCGTCCCGCACGGAGCTCCACGCGCACACCCTGGCGCGGGCGCTGCGGGTCCTGGACGGACGGCGGCGCGCGGGCTGAGGGAACGGCCGCACCGCCTGTCAGGCTCCCGGCCGTGCACCCGGCCGTACGGGCGGCGCGGTGCGCGCGACGGTGGCCGCGGCCGCCTCCAGCTCGGCCTCCGTCAGATCGGCGCGGGCGGTCAGCCGCAGCCGGGAGATCCCGTCGGGCACCGACGGCGGGCGGAAGCAGCCGACGGCCAGGGAGGCGCCGCGGCAGTCGGCGGCCCAGCGCACGGCCGCCTCCGGGGAGGGTGCGCGCACCGACACCACGGCGGCGTCCGGGCGGGTGACGTCCAGACCGGCGCCCGCCAGCCGCTCGTACAGTCCGGTGGCGACCTCGCGAACGCGGGCGGCCCGGCCGGGCTCGGCCCGCAGCAGCCGC
>NZ_JAJFAU010000189.1 GCF_022614595.1 Streptomyces sp. CNQ085 | reverse complement strand
CCCGGGTGCCGGGCGCGCCGAACGCCGGACGCGGCCCGCGTCAGCGGCGGGCCGCGGCCGAGAGCCGGTCCAGCATGGCGGCGACCACCGGCACCCGGGCGAGGTCCGGCAGTGTCAGGGCCGCCACCTCGCGCCGCACCTCCGGGCGGATGCCCACGGTCCGCACCCCCCGGGGCCGCACCGACTCCACCGCCAGCTCCGGCAGCACGGCCACGCCCAGCCCCGCACCCACCAGTCCCACCACGGCCGGGTAGTCGTCGGTGGCGAAGTCGATCCGCGGGGTGAAGCCCGCGCTCTCGCACACCTGCACCAGGTGCCCCCGGCAGCGCGGGCAGCCCGCGATCCAGGGCTCCCCGGCCAGCTCCGCGAGCCCGACCTCCTCCCCCGCCTCCGCTGCCCGCGCCAGGCGGTGCTCCCGGGGAACCAGCCCCACCAGCCGCTCGGTCAGCAGCGGACGCACCACCAGATCCCTCCACTCCGGATCGCTCCCCGCCGGCCCGGCGGCGTCCGGATAGCGGTAGGAGAGGGCGATGTCGCACTCCCCCTCGCGGAGCGCCCGCGCCGAGTGCGGCGGCTGCGCCTCGACCAGTGACACCCGGGCCCCGGGATGCTCCGCGCGCATCGCGGCGACGGCCGCGGGCACGATCGCGGAGCTGGCGCTGGGGAAGGACACCAGCCGGACCCGGCCCACCCGCAGCCCGGCGATGGCGGCCACCTCCTCCTCGGCGGCGGCCAGCCCGGCCAGGATCCCCGCCGCGTGCCGCACCAGCGCCTCGCCCGCCTCGGTGAGGCGCGTCTCACGGCCGGCGCGCACCAGCAGCGCAGTGCCCGCCGTCTGTTCCAGGACCTTCATCTGCTGGCTGACGGCGGGCTGCGTGCAGCCCAGCGCGCGGGCGGCGGCCGAGAGCGAACCGGTACGGGCCACCGCGCGCAGCACACGGAGATGGCGGGTCTCGATCACTCCTCCACCATAAGCAGTCCCTGGCCCGCGGCCCGGTACCCGTTCGCCTCCTCGAAGACGTCCTTCCGCCCCGCTCGGTGTCCGGCGGCCCGCGCTTCCACGGCGAGGACCGGGCGGTGCACGCCTTCGCCCGGGAGCACCTGAACGGCTGGGAGGAGGCGCTGGAGCACACCGGGAGGTACGCCTCCCGACGTATCCGGCACGCGGTCCTCCGGCCCCGGCCGGATAGCGTGCCCGTATGACGACTGCACTGATCACAGGGGCCACGGCCGGCATCGGCGCCGCCTTCGCCCGGCGGCTGGCACGCGACGGGCACAACGTGGTGCTGGTCGCCCGGGACACCGAGCGGCTGCGCCGGCACGCCACCGAGCTGCACGACCGGCACGGCGTCGAGGCGTCCATAATCACCGCCGACCTGGCCACCGACGAGGGCATCACGGCCGTCGGGGAACGGCTCGGCGACCGGAAGCACCCGGTGGACCTGCTGGTCAACAACGCCGGGTTCGGCAACAGGGGCCGCTATCTGGAGGTGCCGATGGCGGACGAACTGCGCATGCTCAAGGTGCACTGCGAGGCCGTGCTGCGGCTGACCTCGGCCGCCGCGGAGAGCATGCGCGAGCGGGGCCGCGGCGGCATCGTCAACGTGGCCTCGGTGGCGGCCTTCGTGCCGCGCGGCACCTACGGCGCGTCCAAGGCGTGGGTCGTGCAGTTCACCCAGGGCGCGGCCCGGGACCTGGGAGCGTCGGGGGTGCGGCTGATGGCGCTGTGCCCGGGTTTCGTGCGTACCGAGTTCCACCGGCGCGCGGGGATGTCGGCACAGAGTGTGCCGGGCTGGATGTGGCTGAACGCCGACCGGGTGGTGAACGCCGCGCTGGAGGACCTGGCCAGGGGCAAGACGCTGTCCGTCCCGGACCCGCGCTACAAGGCGCTGCTGGGCCTGGCCCGGCTCGCGCCGCGCGGTCTGGTCTCGCGCGCCTCCTCCACCACCGGGCGCTTCAGTCCGAGGTGAGGGAGGCACCGCCACTCTTACGGCCGCCCCGGCCCCCGCCCCGGTACCCGTTCCCGTCCCGCGAGCGGAAGCGACGGGGCCCGGCCCCCCGTCAGCCGGGGAACCGGGCCTCGTCGTACCGGCGGGCGGTGCCGCGGGAGCCGTGCCTCAGTGGGCGTGACCGTGGCCGGCGGCCTCCGGCTCCTCCTCGGCCGGCTTCTCGACGACCAGGGTCTCGGTCGTCAGCAGCAGCGACGCGATGGAGGCGGCGTTCTCCAGGGCGGAGCGGGTGACCTTGACCGGGTCGATGACGCCGGCCTTGACCAGGTCGACGTACTCGCCGGTCGCGGCGTTGAAGCCGTGGCCCTTCTCCAGCTCGGCGACCTTGGAGGTGATGACGTAGCCCTCCAGGCCGGCGTTCTCGGCGATCCAGCGCATCGGCTCGACCAGGGACCGGCGGACGACCGCGACACCGGTGGCCTCGTCGCCCTCCTTGCCCAGGCTGTCGCCCAGCACCTTGGAGGCGTGGACCAGCGCGGAGCCGCCACCGGAGACGATGCCCTCCTCGACCGCGGCGCGGGTCGCGGAGATGGCGTCCTCCAGACGGTGCTTCTTCTCCTTGAGCTCGACCTCGGTGGCCGCGCCCACGCGGATCACGCACACGCCGCCGGCCAGCTTCGCGAGGCGCTCCTGGAGCTTCTCGCGATCCCAGTCGGAGTCGGTGGTCTCGATCTCGGCCTTGATCTGCGCGACACGGCCCTGCACGTCGTCGGCCTTGCCGCCGCCGTCGACGATGGTGGTGTCGTCCTTGGTGACGGTCACGCGGCGGGCGGTACCCAGCACGTCCAGACCGGCCTGGTCGAGCTTGAGGCCGACCTCCTCGGCGATGACGGTGGCGCCGGTCAGTGTCGCCATGTCGCCGAGCATCGCCTTGCGGCGGTCGCCGAAGCCCGGGGCCTTGACGGCCACCGCGTTGAAGGTGCCGCGGATCTTGTTGACCACCAGGGTGGAGAGGGCCTCGCCCTCGACGTCCTCGGCAATGATCAGCAGCGGCTTGGAGCTGTTGGTCTGGATGATCTTCTCCAGCAGGGGCAGCAGGTCCTGGATGGAGGAGATCTTGCCCTGGTGGATCAGGATGTAGGGGTCGTCGAGGACGGCCTCCATGCGCTCCTGGTCGGTGACCATGTAGGGCGACAGGTAGCCCTTGTCGAAGGCCATGCCCTCGGTGAAGTCCAGCTCCAGGCCGAAGGTGTTGGACTCCTCGACGGTGATGACGCCGTCCTTGCCGACCTTGTCCATCGCCTCGGCGATCAGCTCGCCGACCTGCTTGTCCTGGGCGGACAGCGCGGCCACGGCGGCGATGTCGGACTTCTCGTCGATCGGACGCGCGGTGGCCAGCAGGTCGTCGGAGACGGCCTTGACCGCGGCGTCGATGCCCTTCTTCAGGGCGGCCGGGGAGGCTCCGGCGGCGACGTTGCGCAGGCCCTCGCGGACCAGCGCCTGGGCCAGCACGGTGGCGGTGGTGGTGCCGTCACCCGCGATGTCGTTGGTCTTGGTCGCCACCTCCTTCACGAGCTGGGCGCCCAGGTTCTCGTACGGGTCCTCGACCTCGACCTCGCGGGCGATGGTGACGCCGTCGTTGGTGATGGTCGGAGCGCCGAACTTCTTGTCGATGACGACGTTGCGGCCCTTGGGGCCGATCGTCACCTTCACGGTGTCGGCGAGCTTGTTGACACCGCGCTCGAGGGCGCGACGGGCGTCCTCGTCGAACTTCAGGATCTTCGCCATGGTTGCTTGGGTCCTCTCGGAGTCCTCGTCAAAGGAACCGCGCCCCGGCCCCGGACGTCTCGGACGCGGGTACCAGGGCGCGGATCACAGGCAGTCTTCGCGGTGCTTACTTCTCGATGATCGCGAGAACGTCGCGCGCCGAGAGGACGAGGTACTCCTCGTTGTTGTACTTCACCTCGGTGCCGCCGTACTTGCTGTACAGCACGATGTCGCCGACCTTGACGTCGAGCGGCAGGCGGTTGCCGTCCTCGAAACGGCCCGGACCGACGGCGAGGACGGTGCCCTCCTGGGGCTTCTCCTTCGCGGTGTCCGGGATGACCAGGCCGGAAGCCGTGGTCTGCTCGGCGTCGAGCGGCTGGACCACGATGCGGTCCTCGAGCGGCTTGATGGCAACCTTGGAGCTGGTGGCGGTCGTCACGATCCGACCTCCCCCTTCGGAGATCTCGGCGGGGTTTGGATGTCTGGGGTGGCGACCTGGTAGATCCGTCGTCGCGGGTGCCGGATCTGCCCGTCGCTTGAGTTGGCACTCTCCATGGGGGAGTGCCAAAGCTGAGACTATGACGGCGTTAGCACTCAGTCAACTGGAGTGCCAGCGCGCGGCGCGTTGCGCGCCGGTGCGCCGGTACGCTGACCCCGTACCGCGTCACAGGTGCCCGCCCCCGTCAAGGAGTACCGCCGATGACCGCAGAGCCCCTGCCCGACTGGTTCTACCCGCCGCCCGGCGGCTGGACCGCCGACGACCTGGACCGGCTGCCGCCGGACGCCCCGCGCTTCGAGCTGACCGCGTTGTACCGCGCGCCGCGGTGACGGGCCGGTCAGGTGAGCACCAACCCGGCCGTCGGCGACCCCCTCCCCGCCTTCCAGCGCCTGCTGACCGGCGAGGGGCAGGCCCTGCTGGCAGAGCTGCGGTCCTACGACCCAGGGCGGGAGCTGGCCGTCGCCACCCGGCTGCGCCGCGACCACCCGGCCGGGCTGGTCTCGGCGGCCATCGCCCAGGCCCGGCTGCGGCAGCGGGCGGCGGCGAAGTTCGGGGCCGACGACGCGGCGCGGATGTACTTCACCCCCGACGGCGTGGAGCAGGCCACCCGCGCGAGCGTGGCCGCGTACCGCGCCGGCCGCTTCGCCGCCCTCGGGGTGCGGCGGCTGGCCGACCTGTGCTGCGGCAACGGCGGTGACGCCATCGCGCTGGCCCGCGCCGGGATCGAGGTACTGGCCGTCGACCGCTCCCCGCTGACCTGCGCCGTCGCCCGCGCCAACGCCGGGGCGCTGGGACTGTCCGACCGCATCGAGGTGCGCTGCGCGGACGTGACGGAGGTGGACGCGTCCGGCTTCGACGCCGTCTTCGCCGATCCGGCCCGCCGCGGCGGGCGCGGCCGGATCTTCGATCCCGAGGCGTACTCGCCGCCGCTTTCCCGGGCGGTGGAGGCCGCCCGGCGCGCCCCGCTCGCCGCGCTGAAGGTGGCCCCCGGCATCCCGCACGAGGCGGTACCGGAGGGCGCGGCGGCGGAGTGGATCTCCGACGGCGGGGACGTGAAGGAGGCCGTGCTGTGGTTCGGCTCCGCCTCGCGCGGGGCACCCCGGGTGCGCGCCACCCTGCTGCCCGGCCCCCGCGCCCTGGACTCCGCCGGCCTGCCGGATCCCCCCTGCGGCCCCGTCGGCCGCTATCTGTACGAGCCGGACGGCGCGGTGATCCGCGCACACCTGGTCGCGGAGGTGGCCGAGCGGGTCGGCGGTCGCCTGATCGACCCGACCATCGCCTACGTCACCTCCGACGAGCACCGCCCGACGCCGTACGCGACCGCGTACGAGATCACCGACACCCTCCCCTTCAACGTCAAGCGGCTCAAGGCGCTGCTGCGCGAGCGCGGTGTCGGGACGCTGACGGTCAAGAAGCGCGGCTCGGCGGTCGAACCGGAGGAGTTGCGCCGGAAGGTGAAGCCGTCCGGCCCGGGCTCGGCCACGGTCCTCCTCACCCGCGTCGCGGGCGCCCCGGCGATGCTCCTGGGTCACCCGGTCCGCTGACGGGACATCCGTACGGGTGAGGGTCGCACGTTCCGGTCCGAGTGCCGCACGAGCCGGCGGACAATCGTTCGCGGGGCGCCCGGTGCGGCGTAGCCTGACATCAGCGAAACGGGACGAGGCGGATCTCGGCCGCTCCCTCCCTCCCCCCGCCCGGCCCCTACCCGGCGCCGGACACCGCCCCGCTGCTGGAGGGCTGAGGCCGCGCGGCCGGTCAGGGCCCGTCGGCGTCCGCGCTCCCGAAGCGCCAGCGGTGGACCGGGCGGTGGAGCAATTCCTCCGGTGGTGAGGGTATTTCGGGGAGGTCGGCGTCGTAGGGCGCGTCCCACCAGGTGATGACCAGGACGCGGTCGGCCGGGGCGGTGAAGGTCTCGCGGCGCGGGGGCGCGGGGTCGAGCGCCTGGGCGCGGGCCCACTCCAGCAGTTCGGCCCCGCGGCCGTCCGCCGCGCGGGCCTCCCACATCAGGGCGACGGTCATGAGTAGAGGTTCTCCGCGCTCGTCTCGTGTACGTGGTCGTGGGTGTGCGCGTGGCCGTGGGTGTGTCCGTGCGCGCCACCGCGCGAGGCGCCCGGGACGTGCGGTTCGGTGACCGGCAGGGAGGAGTCGGCCGACAGGTCCCAGTCGGAGGGGGACCGGTCGCGGGCGACCATCTCGGCGCCCAGGGCCGCGACCATCGCGCCGTTGTCGGTGCACAGCTTCGGGCGCGGCACCCGCAGGGTGATGCCGGCCGCCTCGCAGCGTGCCCGGGCCATCGCGCGCAGCCGCGAGTTGGCCGCCACGCCACCGCCGATCATCAGGTGTTCCACCCCCGCCTCCCGGCAGGCGCGCACCGCCTTGCGGGTCAGCACGTCGGTGACCGCCTCCTGGAAGGAGGCGGCGACATCGGCGACCGGCACCTCCTCGCCCGCGCTCCGCTTCGCCTCGATCCAGCGGGCGACGGCGGTCTTCAGACCGGAGAAGGAGAAGTCGTAGGGCGCGTCGCGCGGGCCGGTCAGCCCGCGCGGGAAGGCGATGGCGTCCGGGTCGCCCTCGCGGGCGTAGCGGTCGATCACGGGCCCGCCGGGGAAGCCGAGGTTCAGTACCCGGGCGACCTTGTCGAACGCCTCGCCCGCCGCGTCGTCGACGGTGGCGCCCAGCGGGCGCACGTCGGAGGTGATGTCGCAGGACAGCAGCAGCGAGGAGTGGCCGCCGGAGACCAGCAGCGCCATGGTCGGCTCGGGCAGCGCACCGTGTTCGAGCTGGTCGACGCAGATGTGCGAGGCGAGGTGGTTGACGCCGTACAGCGGCTTGCCCAGCGCGTACGCGTACGCCTTGGCCGCCGAGACGCCCACCAGCAGCGCGCCGGCCAGGCCGGGGCCGGCGGTGACGGCGACGCCGTCGAGGTCGCTCGCGGCGACGCCGGCGTCCTTCAGGGCGCGCCGGACGGTGGGGATCATCGCCTCCAGATGGGCGCGGCTGGCGACCTCGGGCACCACGCCGCCGTACCGGGCGTGCTCGTCCACGCTGGAGGCCACCGCGTCGGCGAGCAGCGTGTGCCCGCGCACGATGCCCACGCCGGTCTCGTCGCAGGAGGTCTCGATGCCGAGGACCAGGGGTTCGTCAGCCATGGGTCGTCGTTCCTTGGTGTTCCGTTGCGGTGTCGGGGGCGGGGCCCGGCGCGAGGTCCCGATCGCCGCCCGGCGCGGGACCGGCCGGGCGGCGCATCACGAGGGCGTCCACGTTCCCGGGCTGGTAGTAGCCGCGGCGCAGGCCGACGGTCTCGAAGCCGAAGCGCTCGTACAGGCGCCGGGCGCGGTCGTTGTCCACCCGGACCTCCAGCAGGACCTCGTGGCAATCGAAGTCGGTGGCGGCGGCGAGCAGCGCGGTGAGCAGCCGGGCGCCGAGCCCGGTGCCCCAGTGGTCGCGGGCGGCGGCGATCGTCTGGACGTCCCCGGTGCCGCCCGCGGCGGCGAGTCCGCCGTAGCCGACGACGCGGCCCGCGCCGTCCTCGGCCAGGAGGTAACGGCGGGTGGCGTGCGGGCCGCGTGCGCGGGCGAGTTCGGACCAGAACAGGGCGGGCGACCAGGCGTCGTGGGGGAACAGCTCCCGTTCCAGTTCCAGCACCGGTTCGATGTCCCACCAGCGCATCTCGCGCAGGACGGGCCGCTCGGGAGACTGCTCGGCGGGCGTGGTCACCGGGGCGTGACCACCTTGTAGTTGGCCGGCACCCGCGCGTCCGGGCGCCGCAGGTACAGCGGCAGCGGCGGCAGGAAGCCCCCGGCCTCCCCGCCGC
>NZ_JAJFAU010000188.1 GCF_022614595.1 Streptomyces sp. CNQ085 | reverse complement strand
GTCCGGCTGCCCCGCAGCGACGTCGGGTCGATACCGGCCCGTTCGATCGCCTCCCACACCGACTCCAGCAGCAACCGCTGCTGCGCGTCCGTCGCCAACGCCTCACGCGGACTCATCCCGAAGAACTCGGGATCGAACCCGCCGACATCGGCGAGGAACCCGCCGGCCCGGGTCGAGGACGTGCCGGTGTGCTCCGGGTCGGGGTGGTAGAGCCGCTCCAGATCCCAGCCCCGGTCGGCCGGGAAACCGGACACCGCGTCCACACCCTCCGACACCAGACGCCACAGACCCTCCGGCGACCGGACCCCACCCGGGAACCGGCACGCCATGCCGACAATGACCACCGGGTCGTCCGTGAGCGGCGCCGCGGGCAGCAAGTCAGTCGGCTCGGCCGTCGTACCCGCCAACTGATCGCGCAGGTGGATCGCCAGTGCCTCGGCCGTCGAGTGGTCGAAGACCAGCGTGGCGGGCAGCCGCAGGCCCGTCGCCGTGGCGAGCTCGTTGCGCAGTTCGACGGCGGTCAGCGAGTCGAAGCCCAGGTCCCGGAAGGGGCGCCGGGGCTCGACGGCCCCGGCGTCGTCATGGCCGAGGACGGCCGCGGCGCGGGCGCGGACCACGTCGAGGAGCAGGGTTCGCTGTTCCTCCGCGGTCTTCCCGGCCAGGCGACCGGGGAGGTCGCCGGTGGTGGTCGTGCGGATCCGGAACAGGGCGCGCAGCAGCGGCGGGACGTCGGTACGCGACCGCAGGGCCGCGTGGTCGAGCCGTACGGGCACGACGACCGGTGTCTCGCTGGCCGTGGCGGCGTCGAACAGGGCCAGGCCCTCGTCGACGGTGAGCGGGCGGAAGCCGGAGCGTGCCAGGCGTTCGCGGTCGGTGTGGTCGAGGTCGCCGGTCATGCCGTCGGTCATCTGCCACGGCCCGTAGGCGAGGGAGGTCGCGGGCAGGCCGAGGGCGCGGCGGTGGGCGGCGAGGCCGTCGAGGTAGGCGTTGGCGGCGGCGTAGTTCGCCTGGCTGGTGCCTCCGAAGGTGCCGGCGGCCGAGGAGAGCAGAACGAACGCCCGTACGTCGGTGAGGAGTTCGTGCAGGTGGTGTGCGGCGTCGGCCTTGGGGCGGAGGACCGCGGAGAGGCGTTCACCGGTGAGGGCGGTGAGGACGCCGTCGTCGAGGATTCCGGCGGTGTGGACGACGGCGCCGATGGTACGGCCGGCGAGCAGACCGGCCAGGGCGTCGCGGTCGGTGACGTCGCAGGCGGCGATCTCCACACTGGCTCCGGACTCCGCCAGTTCGGTGCGGAGTTCGGCCGCGCCCGGGGCGTCCGTCCCTCGCCGGGACACGAGCAGCAGGTCTTGTGCGCCGTGGTGGGTGACGAGGTGGCGGGCCAGGGCCGCGCCGATGCCGCCCGTGCCTCCGGTGATGAGCACACTGCCCGGGCCGGTCCAGATGTCACGGGCCTTCTCAGTGCCGGGCTCGTGCCGGGTCAGGCGTGGTGCGAGCAGCTCCGTACCGCGTACGGCGATCTCCGGCTCTTCGCCCTTGTCGTAGGCGGCGAGGAGCCGGGCCGGTGACGGCAGTCGCGGTGTGCTCGGGTCGCGGGTGAGCAGGGCCAGGCGGCCGGGGTGCTCGTTGGCCGCCGAGCGGACCAGGCCGCGGACGGCTTCGAGGACCGGGGTGTCCTCGCCGGCGGTGACGACGACCAGGCGGGACGTGGAGTACGTCGGGGCGGCGAGCCAGGTCTGGAGCAGGTCCAGGGTGTGCCGGAGCGTGGTGTGCAGGTCGTCGGCGGAGATCTCGGTGAGGACGAGGTCCGGTGCTGGCGTGGTGCCGTCGAGGGCGTGCCGGATCTCCGCGTCCTGTGGTGCCCAGGCCGGGGCCGGACCCGTGGTGAGTACGGCCGTATGGACAGTCGGCGACGCTTCGAGATCCGGCACGGGTGCCCAGGTGCGCCGGAAGAGCGCGTTGGGGGCCGTCGTACGGGTCTCGGACGGCGGCCTGGTGACGAGGGACCCGACGGAGGCCACGGGTGCTCCCGTGGGGTCGGTGACGGTGAGGCGGACGGTGTCCGTGTCCGTGTCGTGGACGATGTGGGCGCGCAGCACGCGAGCTCT
The DNA here is from genome assembly GCF_022614595.1 of Streptomyces sp. CNQ085. Classification (GTDB taxonomy): domain Bacteria; phylum Actinomycetota; class Actinomycetes; order Streptomycetales; family Streptomycetaceae; genus Streptomyces. Next base: position 5,995 of record NZ_JAJFAU010000188.1, on the reverse strand, counting down.
CGTGCCGCTGTACAGGTTCAGGTGCTGCCAGGCGAACGGCAGCCCCGGCGTGCCGCCGGTGAAGACGGCGGCGTGGAGCAGGGAGTCGAGCAGGGCGGGGTGCGGGCCGAAGCCGTCGGTGTCCGTGTCGTCGGGCAGGGCGGCCTCGGCGAACGCCTCCCCGCCGCGCCGCCAGACGGCGGTGAGCGCTGCGAACGGCGGGGCGTAGGTGAGGCCCGTGTCGGCCAGTTCGGCGTAGAAGCCGTCGAGGTCGACCGGCTCGGCGTCGGCGGGCGGCCACGGGAAGGCCGGGCCGGGCTCCGGGGCCTGGGTGGTGGCGGCCAGCAGGCCGGCCGCGTGGCGCAGCCAGGGCCCGTCGGGGTCGTCGTCGGGCCGGGAGGAGACGGTGACGGGGCGCAGGCCGGAGCCGTCGGGTTCGGCGACGGACACCTGGAGGGCCAGGGCGCCGCGGTCGGGCAGGACGAGCGGCTGGGCGAGGGTGAGTTCGGTGATGTGCCCGTGGCCGAGTTCGGCGCCGGCCCGGGCGACGAGTTCGGCGAGCGCGGTGCCGGGCAGCACGGCCCGGCCAAGGACGCGGTGGCCCGTGGTCCAGGGGTGGGTCGTGGTCGAGACGCGGCCGGTGAACAGGGCGGCGTCGGTGTCGGCGAGGCGGACCGCGGCGCCCAGCAGCGGGTGGTGCAGGGCGGTCAGTCCGGAGCCGCGGACGTCACCGCGGGCGGCGCCGGCGGCCGGCCAGTAGCGGCGGTGCTGGAAGGGGTAGGCGGGCAGTCGCGTGCGGCGGGCGCCGGTGCCGGTGAACAACGCGGGCCAGTCGACGGGCACGCCGGTGGTGAACAGCCGGGCAAGGGCGGTGACCAGTGTGGGCTCCTCGGGGCGGCCGGACCGCAGCACCGGCACCGCGAGAGCGTCCTCGGGCAGAGTCGATTCGACCAGCGCCGTGAGGGCGGCCGTGGGCCCGACCTCGACGTAGGTCCGCACCCCGGTGTCGGCGATCGTGCGGACGGCGTCGCCGAAGCGGACGGTCTCGCGGATCTGCCGTACCCAGTGCCCCGGATCGGTCAACTCGTCTTCCCCTACGGCGGTTCCGGTCAGGGTGGACACGACGGGCAGGCACGGCGGCCGGAGGTCCAGGCCGTCCAGTGCCTCCCGGAAGGCGGACAGCATGGGGTCCATGTGTGCCGAGTGGAAGGCGTGGCTGACCGGGAGGCGGGTGGTGCGTCGGCCGGGGAGCGCGGCGAGGGTGGCTTCGACGGCTTCGGGGTCGCCGGAGACGACCACGGCGGCGGGCCCGTTGACGGCGGCGAGGGCGGCCCCGGCCGCGAGGTGCGGCCGTATGTCGTCCTCGTCGGCCTCGACGGCGACCATGACACCGGCGTCCTCCGGAAGGGCGTCCATCAGCGTGGCCCGGGCGGTGACCAGGCGGCACGCGTCGGGCAGGGTCAGGACACCGGCGACGTGCGCGGCGGCGATCTCACCCACGGAGTGCCCGGCCACCACGTCGGGGCGCGCTCCGAGGGACTCCAGCAGCCGGTACAGGGCGACCTCGACGGCGAAGAGGGCGGGCTGGGCCGCGCCGGTGCGGTTCAACGCGGCCTCGTCGGTGCCCCACATGACATCGCGCAGGGCAGGGTCGAGCAGGGCCAGTGTCTCGTCGAGGGCGGCGCGGAACACCGGGAAGCGGTCGTACAACGCGCGCCCCGCACCCAGGCGTTGAGCGCCCTGGCCGGAGAAGAGGAAGGCCGTCGGGCCGGGTTCGGCGGCGACTCCCCGGGCGATTTCCCCAGGGCTGCCCGTGCCAGTGGCGAGGGCTACGGCGCGGTGCGGGAAGGGGGTGCGGGTCGCGAGGGTGAGTCCGACGTCCAGCACGTCGTCGCGGTCGGCGAGGTGGGCCAGGCGGGCGTCGAGGGCGGCAGCCGTACGGGCGGATACCACCCAGGGAACCACCCCCGGCGTCACCACGGCGGGCTCCGGCTCGCGCTCGTCCCGCTGAGGTGCGGCCGCCTCCAGGATGAGGTGGGCGTTGGTGCCGCTGACGCCGAAGGAGGACACGGCGGCCCGGCGCGGACGGTGCGTCTCGGGCCATGGGGTGTCCTCACGCACCGGGAGTACGGCGCCCGAGGCCCAGTCGACGTGCGTGGACGGAGTCTCGGCGTGCAGGGTGCGCGGCACGACCCCGTGGCGCAGGGCCAGCACCGTCTTGATGACGCCGGCGACACCCGCGGCGGCCTGGGTGTGCCCGATGTTGGACTTGACCGAGCCCAGCAGCAGCGGATGTCCGCGGTCCTGCCCGTAGGTGGCGAGCAGGGCCTGTGCCTCGATCGGGTCGCCGAGGGCAGTGCCGGTGCCGTGGCCCTCGACGGCGTCCACGTCGGCGGGGGAGAGCCCGGCGGTGGTCAATGCCTGGCGGATGACGCGCTGCTGGGCGGGTCCGTTGGGGGCGGTCAGGCCGTTCGAGGTGCCATCCTGGTTGACGGCGGAGCCGCGCAGGACGGCCAGCACCGGGTGTCCGTTGCGGCGGGCGTCGGACAGGCGCTCCAGCACGACCAGTCCGACACCTTCGCCCCAGCCGACGCCGTCCGCCCCGTCGGCGTACGCCTTGCAGCGGCCGTCGGCGGCGAGCCCGCCCTGACGGTCGAACTCGGCGTAGGTCGAAGGCGTCGCCATCACCGTCACGCCGCCGGCCAGGGCGAGGGTGCACTCGCCGCCGCGCAGCGCCTGGGCGGCCAGGTGCAGGGCCACCAGCGAGGAGGAGCAGGCGGTGTCGACGGTGACGGCCGGTCCTTCCAGGCCGAGGGTGTACGCCACCCGGCCGGAGGCCACGCTGTAGGCACTGCCGGCGCCGCGCAGGCCAGCGTAGCGCTCGTCGGTGAGGAGCGTGCCGTAGTCGCCGTACATGACGCCGGCGAAGACGCCGGTACGGCTGCCCCGCAGGGTCACGGGGTCGATCCCCGCGTCCTCGACGGCCTCCCAGGAGGCCTCGAGAAGGAGCCGCTGCTGCGCGTCCGTGGCGAGTGCCTCGCGCGGGCTCATGCCGAAGAAGTCGGCGTCGAAGTCGCCCGCGCCGGTGAGGAATCCGCCGCGCCTGGTCTCCTCCCAGCCGCGCTCCGCGGGTACGTCGCCGATCGCGTCGACGCCTTCGGTCACCAGCCGCCACAGGTCGTCCGGGGAGCCGACGCCGCCGGGGAAGCGGCAGGCCATGCCCACGATCGCCACCAGGTCGTCGTCGGTGGCGGTGCGCCGGGCGGCCGGTTCGGCGGGGGCCGGGGCCGGGCCGCCGGTCAGGCGTTCGTGCAGATGTGCGGCGAGGTCGGTGGCCGTCGGGTGGTCGAAGACGAGGGTCGCGGACAGCCGCAGGCGTGTGGTGGCGGCGAGGCCGTTGCGCAGCTCGATGGCGGTCAGCGAGTCGAATCCCAGCTCGCGGAAGGGCCGTTGGGGCTCGACGGCGTCGGCGCGGCGATGCCCGAGGACGCGGGCGACCTGGGCGCGGACCAGACCGAGCAGCTCGCGCCGCTGCTCCTCGCGCCCGAGCCTGCCCAGGGTCGCCGCGAGCCCCTCGCCGCCGGGCGCAGGCGGCGCGGCGGCGGTGCGGCGCCGGTCGCGGACGAGCCCCCGCAGCACCGCGGGTGCGGTGGGCCCGGCGGCGGCGAGTGCCTGGGTGTCGAGGCTCAGGGGCAGTACGACGGGTTCGTCGTGGGCCAGGGCGGCGTCGAAGAGAGCGAGTGCCGTCGCCGTTGGCAAGGGCAGCAGCCCGGTGCGGGTCATACGGGCCCGGTCGGCGTCGGTGAGCTGCCGGGTCATCCCGGCGGAGGCCTCCCAGGGGCCCCAGGCCAGCGACAGCGCCGGCAGCCCCGCGGCCCACCGCTCGCGTACGAGGGCGTCCAGGCAGGCGTTGGCGGCGGCGTAGTTGCCCTGTCCCGCGCTGCCGAGCACACCGGCGGCCGACGAGAACACCACGAACGGCACGTCGGTGTCGACGAGTTCGTGCAGATGGCGGGCGGCCTCCACCTTCGGCCGCAGCACCGCCGCCACCCGCTCCTCGCTCAGCGCGGTGACCACGCCGTCGTCGAGCACCCCGGCCGTGTGCACCACACCACCGATGGTCCGCCCGGCCAGCAGCCCCGCCAACGCGTCGCGGTCGGCCACGTCACAGGCGGCGACTTCGGCACGGGCACCGGCCCGCGCCAGTTCGGCGACCAGGTCGGCGGCGGCCGGCGCGTCCGGGCCGCGGCGCGAGACCAGCAGCAGCTCCCGCACACCGTGCCGCTCGACGAGATGCCGCGCCACAGCGGCACCCAGCCCGCCGGTGCCGCCGGTGACCAGCACGGGGCCCCGGTCCCACACCGGCGACCGCCCTTCACCGGCCCTCACCCGCGCCAGCCTGGGCACCAGCACTTCCCCGCCCCGCACGGCGACCTCGGGCTCCGCACCGTCCAGCAGCAGGCCGAGGGCGCTGTGCAACGCCCGCGGCGCCGGATCGGTGAGGGCGAGTACTGCCAGCCGTCCGGGGTGCTCGGCCGCGGCCGACCTCAGCAGTCCCCGCACGGCAGCCGCGGCGGGATCGTCGGCGTCCCGCGTCACCACGACGAGTCGGCGCTCGGGCTCCTGAGCGAGGGCACCCTGGAGGAGGGCCAAGACCTCCACTACGGCGTCCCGCACCTCCGACCCGGGTGGCGGCAGCACCAGAACCTCGGCCTCCGCGCCGTCCTCGCGGACGGCGAGGCCCGCGTCGCGCAGCGCCGAGCCGAGCGTGCCGTCGTCGTCCCCGCAGACGCAGAGTGCGCCGGGGCGGCGGGCCGCCTCCCCGGCCGGCACCCACTCGACGCGATGGAGCGGCCCGGCCGTGGCCACCGCGTCCAACCGCCCCGCCGAGAGGGTACGGACCGCCAGCGCGTCGGCACCGGCCACGGGCCGCCCGGCCGGGTCGGCGAGGGTCACCCGGACACGGTCCGGCGCGACGAGGGCCAGCCGCGCCCGCACCGCCGTCGCACCTTCGGCGTGCAGCGCGACGCCCTCCCAGGAGAACGGCACCACACCATCTCCGACCAGCAGCGAAGTGCCTTGCAGAGCGGCGTCGAACAAGGCGGGGTGCAGCGCGAACCCGCGTGGCTCCGTCCCCTCGGGCAGCTCCGCCTCGACGAAGACCTCGTCACCGCGCCGCCAGGCGGCCCGCAGCCCTTGGAAGGCGGGACCGTATCCGAATCCGGTCGACTCCCGGTCGGCGTAGAACGTGTCGAGCGGGACGGGGTCGGCACCGGTCGGCGGCCAGACGGTCAACTCCGCTTCGGGCGCCGGTACTCCCTCCCCGTCGTCCAGCAGTCCGGTCACATGGGCGGTCCACGGCGCCTGTGCATCGCCCTCCGGACGGGACTGGACACTGACCGCCCGGCGCCCCTCCGCGTCGGCCGGACCGACGGTCACCTGAAGTCGTACGGCACCCTCGGCGGGCACCACCAGCGGCGCGCCCAGGGTCAGCTCGGCGACACGGCGGCAGCCGCACTCCTCACCGGCACGCAACGCCAGCTCGGCCAGCGCGGCACCAGGAAGCAGGGAACGCCCGTGCACCGTGTGGTCGGTGAGCCACGGATGCGACGCGGGCGACAGCCGACCGGTCAGGACGATGCCGTCGGAACCGGCCAGAGGCACGGCCGCGCCGAGCAGCGCGTGGCCGACGGGTTCCAGGCCCAGGACGACGGGGTCCTTGAGCGACGGGGAGGGCTCCGGCCAGAAACGCCGGTGCTGGAAGGGGTACGTCGGTACGTCGGCGGGGCGAGCTGTGGTGCCGGAGAAGTACGCCGCCCAGTCGACGGGGACACCGTGGGTGAAGAGCTGGGCGAGGGCGGTGAGCGCCGCCGTCTCTTCGGGGCGGTTCCTGCGCAGCGTCGGCACGATGACCGTGTCTTCCGGCGCGGTCTGCTCGATCAGGAGGGACAGCACGCTGTCCGGGCCGAGTTCCAGGAAGCGGGTGACGCCCTGGTCGGTGAGGGTGCGGATGCCG
>NZ_JAJFAU010000187.1 GCF_022614595.1 Streptomyces sp. CNQ085 | reverse complement strand
CCGCCGCGGTGGCGGCGGCGATCCGGCCCGGCGAGGCGCGGCGGTACGGCTGAACCGTACCGTCTGTCACGGCCGCGTGCTCCGCCGTGCTGCTCGGGGCGGCGAACGCGGCGCGCCGGGAGCGGACGGCGGGGATGCCCGCCACCAGCGGCAGGAGCGCCTGGCCGTCGTGGAGGTTCGCGCCCGGGACGCCCGGCGAGGGAGTCCGTGGCGGCCCTGGCGGCGAAGTAGGGGCCAGGCAGGGCTGGGCGCCGCCCTTGACGCTGGTGCTGGACACTCAGATCACCAGGCGCCGCCCGGCCTTGCGCATGGCGGGCAGCACGGCACGGTTGACGTGCTGGGTCGACAGCACGTTCACGTCATAGAGCTCGGCGCGCTGCTCGGGGCCGAATGCCTCGGTGGGACCGGTGACCATGTGTCCGGCGTTGTGGATGAGGACGTCGATGCGGCCGTGCTCGGCGAGGACGCGGCTGATCGCCGCGTCGACGGAGTCGTCTCTGGAGGCGTCTAGTTCGACGGAGCGCGGGTCTACGCCGTGTTTCACACGGTAGGGGAAGGCCGCCTCGGCCTGGGGGGCGTTGCGGGTGGCGGTCTGGCGCATGCCCGCGCAGACGGTGTTGCCGCTGTCGGTGGGGGCTCGGGCTGTGAGGGCGCCGGATCCGCTGGACGCTCCGGTGATCACAACGATGCCGCTCATGGCTTTGCTCTCCTTGAGGTGAGGTCCCAGACGTCCGGGCCCTGATGGACGATCAGGCGAGGCCACCGTTGGTGTAGAGGACCTGGCCGTTGATCCAGCGGGCCGGACCGGCCAGGAAAGCGACCGTCTCGGCGATGTCCTGTGGGGTGCCGAGCCGCCCCAGCGGGGCGGCCTTGACGAGGTTGTCGATCGTGGCTTGGTTCTTGCCCTCCGGAAACAGCGGCGTTGCGGTGGGGCCGGGGGCCATGGCGTTGACGGTGACGTCCTTGCCACGCATCTCCCGGGCCAGCACGAGCGTCATCGCCTCGACCGCGCCCTTGCTCGCCGCGTAGGCCCCGTACGCCGGGAACCGGAGACGGGTGACGGAGGTGGAGAAGTTGACGATCGCGCCCCCGGCGCGGACGCGTCGGGCCGCCTGCTGGGCGACCACGAAGGTGCCGCGGATGTTGGTGCGGTGCATCCGGTCGAGGTCGTCTAGGTCCAGCGTCGCGATCGGCGACAGCTTCATGACGCCGGCGGTGTGGACGACGACATCGATGCCGCCGAACTCCCGCTCCACCGCGTCGAAGGCCTCGGACATCTCGTGCTCGTCGGCGACATCCCCGCCGACGGCGAGGGCCAGGCCGCCCGCGTGGGTGATCTCCATGACCGTCGCGCCGGCCTTGGCCTTGTTGCCCGCGTAGTGCACGCCGACCGCGAAGCCGTCGCGCACCAGGCGCTCGACGACCGCCCGGCCGATGCCGCCGGAGCCGCCGGTGACCAGGGCCACGCGGGGGCGGTCGGCGCCGGGGGCGGGCAGGGCGGGGCTCTTGGCGAACTCCTGGGAAGGCATGGAACTCCTTGAGAAGGCTGGGATTGAGGGCGCGCCGCGACGACTGGCTCGCGGCGGGGGTGTGCAGGCTCGCCGTCGATGGCGCTCATGCCTGCGCCTTCAGCCTGGGCCACCGGAGCGGTGTCAGCCAGGGCTGTCCTCACCCTGGGGTTGCCGTCCCCTGGCTCAGCCGCCCCCGCCGCCGCGAGAATGAGCGGTGTGAACCACGCTGAACTCGCCACGTTCCTGCGCTCCCGCCGCGACCGGATCCGCCCGTCCGACGTCGGGCTGACGGCCGGGCCCCGGCGGCGGGTGCCCGGCCTGCGACGCGAGGAGGTCGCCCAGCCTGCGGGCCTGTCAGCGGACTGCTACACCGAGCTCGAACGCGGACGCGGCGCCCAGCCCTCCGTCCAGGTACTGGCCGCCCTCGCCCGGACGCTCCGGCTCGACGGCGACGCCCGCGACCACCTCTTCCACCTCGCCGACCGGCCCGTACCACCGGCGGCCTACGGACCGGCCGCGCACGTCCAGTCCGGACTGCTCGCCCTGCTTGACCGGCTCGCCACCACACCCGCCCAGGTCATCACCGACCTGCACGAAGTCCTCGTCCAGAACCCCCTGGCCGCAGCCCTCGTCGGCCGGCCCCCGGTGGCCCGCGGCCGCGAGGCGAGCTTCGTCCACCGCTGGTTCACCGACCCAGCCGCCCGCGCGATCTATCCGGCCGAGGACCACCCCCACCACTCCCGGGTCTTCGTCGCCGACCTCCAGGCCGTCGCCGCCCGGCGCGGCCGTGACAGCGAGGTGAAACAGATGGTGGACGACCTGCGGCGGTGCAGTCCGGAGTTCGCGCTCTCTGGGACACCCACGACGTAGCGCTGCGGCGCACCGACCACAAGCGCATCGTCCACCCCGTCCTGGGCGTCATCGAGCTGGACTGTCACAGCATGTTCGGTGAGGACGGCTGCCAGCGCCTGCTGTGGTTCACCGCCCCACCCGGCACTGAAGGCGCCAGCCAGCTGGACCTGCTCTCCGTCATCGGCACACAGGACATGGCCAGCGCGGACGACACCTGGCGACTGCGGGCCTGACCCAGGACCGGCGACACGATAGACACAACGACGGGGCCACCGACCGCCATCAGGCCGGGCCCTCCCACGCTACAGGCGAGCACGGCCGGGGAGACCTCCCCTCCCAGGCGCCGGGCGACCTCCTCCACCGGCGCCGCCTCGTCCAGCACCGCCCGGTGCGGCCGGCGCCACAGCCCGGCCTCGGTCCAGCGCGTCCACCGGGAACTCCGCTTCCGCACCTGCCCCGGTGCCGACCGGCGGACTCCACGACGGCGGTTTGCCGCGACCCCGTGGTGGGTTAGGTTTATGAACGGGGTCCGGCCGCGTTCCCCGGTCAGTGTGGTGGGCCGGGGCCGGGATCGTCGGACTGCCCGGGCCGGAGTATGAGTTCGGCCGGTCCGTGGCCCCACGGGCACCGGGGCACGGGTCACCGCTGCGCATGGCGAACGGGAATCACCGGAAGGCAGGTCGGGCGGGCTGCGGGGAGGCATGGAGTCGAGGGCAGGACGCGGTGGGCGTGTGACCGGCCGGCCGGTGCCGGCGGCGCCGCTCTCATCGCTGCGCGTGTGGCTCGGGCCAGTCGCGGTCCTCGCCGCGCTGGCGGTCGCCGTGCTCGGGATCCTGTACGCCGGCGACAGCGAGCCCGGAACGGTGGACGCGAGGATCGGGGCGGCGGTGGACGGCGCGCAGCCACCGTGGCGGCACGCCGCCGTGGTCACGGACTTCCTGGGGGAGCCCGTGGGAGCGGCGGCGCTGGTCGCGGCCACCGTGACGGGCTGCCTGCTGCTCCGGCGTCCTCGCGCGGCGGTGCTCACCGTGGCCGGCACCGGCATGGCCGTGGGGGCGACGAAGCTGCTCAAGCCTTTGGTGGGACGCACCATCCACGACGGGCACCTGTCCTACCCCAGCGGGCACACCGCCTTCCTCACGGCTCTCGCCCTGGTGGTGGCACTGCTCGCGACCGGCCGGTCCGGCCTCGGCGGGGCGGCGCGCGCGTCGCTCGTGCTCGCCGCGGCGGCGATCGCCGGCGCCGCCATGGGCTGGGCGCAGGTCGCCCTGGGCGCGCACTACCCGACCGACGCCGTCGGCGGCTGGTGCACCGCGCTGGCGGTGACACCGGCGGCCGCGTGGCTGGTCGATCGGGCCGCCGACCGCCCGGCCGACCGCCCGCCCGGCCGCCCGGACGGCTGGCCGGGCGGCGCCGACCGGACGGTGTGCCGCTGACGCGGTGTCACCTCATGTCATGCCAGGCGGCGGAACACGGGCTTCACCGGCCGCCCGGCCAGCCAGGGGGTGGGGTCGGCCGCGTCCAGCGCCTTCCGGTACACCGCGCACGCCCGGGCCACCACCTCGACGGTGCGGTCGATGTCGGCCTCACCGAGCGCGCTGCTCACCACGAACGACGGGGCCAGCACCCCGCCCGTGAGGAGCAGACGCAGGAACAGGGTGCGGTACCGCTGCGACGGCTGCCGGTGCTCGTCGAGGGTGGCGAAGACCAGATTGCTGGCCCGGCCCCGGACGAGGAGGTGTTCGCCGACGCCCATGCCGGCCGCGGCGTCGCGGACACCGGCGGCCAGCCGCTCGCCGAGGGCGTGCAGCCGTGCGGTGATGCCTTCCTCGGCATAAGTGGTGAGCACGGCCATCGCGGCCGCCAGGGAGTGCGTCTCCGCACCGTGGGTGGTGGACAGCAGGAACACCCGGTCGCCGGAGTGACGCAGTCCGCCGCGTTCCATCAGATCGCGGCGTCCGGCCAGTGCGGAGACGGCGAACCCGTTGCCCAGCGCCTTGCCGAACGTGGAGAGGTCGGGGACGACGCCGTACAGGCCCTGGGCGCCCGCCTCGGACCAGCGTAAGCCGGTGATCATCTCGTCGAAGACCAGTACGCAGCCGTGCCGGTCGGCCAGCTCGCGCAGGCCGGCGAGATACCCGGGCGGCGGCTCGGTGTAGGTGGCGGGTTCGAGGATCAGGCAGGCGACCTCGCCCCGGTAACGGACGAGCAGCTCCTCCACGGCGGCCAGATCCCCGTAGGGGAAGGCCACGGTGAGCTCGTCGGTGGCCGCCGGAATGCCGGCGGACATCGGCGTGGTGCTGATGAACCAGTCGTCGACGGAGAAGAAGGGATGGTCGGCGCAGACGGCCACCCGCGGACGCCCGGTGGCGGCGCGGGCGAGGCGCACTGCGGCGGTGGTGGCGTCGGAGCCGTTCTTCGCGAACTTCACCATCTCGGCGGTCGGCACCGTGGCCAGGAAGCGCTCGGCGGCCTCGACCTCCACGATGGACGGCCGGACGAAGTTGCTGCCGCGGCCGAGTTCCCGCCGCACCGCCTCGAGCACCCGCGGGTGGGCGTGGCCGAGGCTGACCGACCGCAGGCCGGAGCCGTACTCGATGTACCGGTTGCCGTCGACGTCCCACACATGGGCACCGAGGCCGTGGCTGATGACCGGCGCCAGGTTCTCGGGGTACTGGTCGTCGCCCTTGGCGTAGGTGTGCGCGCCTCCGGGGACCATGGCGTGCAGCTGCTCGTTCGCCGCCCGCGACCGGGGCAGCCGGAACTCCTCGGTGGTCACGCCCTCCTCACCTCTCCCCGTGCCTTCAGGACCTCGGCCAGGCCCGGCGCTTCCCGGTCCCGCCGGGACATCGACGTGACCGGCAGCGGCCAGTCGATGGCGAGCTCCGGGTCGTCAAAGGCGATCGTCACGTCCTCGGCCGGATCGTGCGGGCGGTCGATCCGGTAGGAGACGTCGGCGGTCGCGGTCAGGGCCTGGAAGCCGTGCGCGCACCCCGCCGGTACGTACAAGGTCGCCTGCGTCTGGTCGGACAGTTCGAAGAAGGCCCGGCCCAGGTACGTCGGCGAGCCCGGCCGCAGGTCCACCACGGCGTCGAAGACCCGCCCGTACGAGCACCGCACCAGCTTGGCCTCGCCGGCGCCGGAGCGCAGGTGCAGGCCGCGCAGCACGCCCCGGACCGAGCGGGACAGGCTGTCCTGGACGAAGGCGTCCGGGTCGAGGCCCACCGAGCGGATCACGTCGGCGTCGAAGGTGCGGCAGAAGAAGCCGCGTTCGTCGGTGTGCGGCGTCGGTTCGAACAGGTGGGCGCCGGCGATCGCCGGAACCTCGGTCGCCTTCAAGGAGTCTCCCGTGTGCTGTGGGTGTGGGTGTGGGTGTGGGTGTGGGTGCGGGTGCGGGTGTGGTCGGCCGCCGGGAAGAGAGCCGCGGTCAGGGCGGCGAACTGCCGCTCCAGGCGTCGGGCGGTTACCAGGTTCTTCCCGGCGAGGATCCGCCGCAGCTCCGCGGACCGCTCCTCCAGCGCCCGGAACTGCCCGAGCAGCCGGTCGGGGTCCACATCGCGGGCCGGATGGCAGTACGCGTCCAGGCCCATCCGGGCCATGAGCGCCCCGCTCTTCGCCGCGTAGCCGAGTGCGAGCGTCGGAGTGCCGGCCTTCAGCGCGCAGACCAGATTGTGGTACCGGGTCGCCACCACGGCGTCGGCGGCCGCCGCCTCCTCCATCAGGCCGGCCAGCGAGTCCGCTGCGGCGGCCGTGACCAGGGGCGAGTCCACCGCTTCGAGGATCGCGTCGACCACTGGCGCATCGCACTCGTCGCCGGTGAGCAGCCGGACCTGTCGGCCGTCCTCGACCAGCGCGCGGACGAAGCGGGTCGTCCCGTCGAGGTAGCGCCGGTGGATCTCCTCGGCCCGGGCACGGTCGTCGTTGCCGCCGTGGAAGTCCATGACGCCGACGCACACCCGGCCCGACCGGCCCGGTGACGCGCTCGGCGCCGGCAGGGCGAAGGCGAGATCCGGGTAGACCTCGTCACGCGCGGTGTCCACGCCCATCGCCCGCATCGCGTCGCGGGACAGGACGTCCCGGTACGACCGGTAGGCGGCCAGCCGCGCCGACCAGCGGATCAGGGCCCTGGTCGGCCGGTCGTTGATCGTGTCCGCCCCGACGCCGACCAGGGCGACCCGGGTCCCGAACAGCCGGCCGGCCGCGCAGAGCAGGAACAGCGAGTACGGGAAGCCCCACGGCCGCAGCGGCAGTGTGGCCTCCAGGACGCCCATGCCCGGCACGATCACCACGTCGTGCCGTCGCACCCAGGCGGCGGTGCGGACGGCGTCGACGAGTTTGCCCAGACCCTTCGCCGCGACCGCGCCCGCGCGCGACGCGGTCCGGTACTCCCCGCGGTACCAGTGCAGCCGAGTCGCGGGGATCTTGTACCGGGCGGTGACGGCCTCGGGGCCGCCGCACATCGCGTCCACGGCCGCCTCCGGGTGTCCGGCGCGGAGATAGCCGAGCACGGCCTCCAGCGACCCGTCGTTGCCGAGGTTGCCGGAGCCGAGCAGGCCGAACACCCCGACGCGCACCGGGTTTCCGCCCGCGGGCGTCATGCCCGCCTCCCCTCGCGGCCGGCGACGAGGGCGTCGACGGAGACGGCGAGCCGGTCCGGCGCGACCGGGGCGCGGTCCTCGACCCGCTCGCCGGCGCCCGGCCGGACCCGGCTGGTCGCCCACGCGGCCAGGTGGCGGTAGCAGGCACGCCGGTCGGCCGGGGACAACGGCGCCCGCCGGATCGCCGAGACGAAGCCCCAGACGTACTCGGCGAGCAGCCGGGGCGTCGGGTGCAGCGGGCCTGCCCGGCGCGGGTCCAGGTTGACGCACCGGGAGCGTTTGGAGGGGTTGGCCCGCTCGGCGCGGGTGGGGTGGTCGCGGCGGAAGTACAGCAGCTCAGGCACCTGGTGGAAGGGCCCGTGCAGGGTGATCTCGGCGACGAACGTGCGGTCCGCGTGGTGGTAGCTGCCGTGCGGTTTCACCCGGCGCAGTACATCGGCCCGCATCACCCCGTAGAAGTCGTCGCCACCGGGCTCGAACAACAGACTGCGGAAGCGCTCCGGCGCGTGCGGCGAGTCGGTGGCCAGCCCGTACTCGTAGGGGACCTTCACCCGGCCGTCGCCGTCGATGACCGCCTGGCCGCTGTGCGCCAGGATCACCTCCGGACGCTCGTCCAGCGCCTCCACACAGGCCCGCAGCAGATCCCGGGCGTACAGGTCGTCGTGAGAGGCCCACTTGAACAGTTCGCCGCGGCACTGGGTGAACACGTGGTTGTGGTTGGGCGCGGCGCCGATGTTCCGCGGTAGCCGGATGTACCGGACGCGCGAGTCCCGCGCGGCGTACTTCCGGCAGATGTCCTCGGTCCTGTCGGTCGATGCGTTGTCGGAGACGACCAGTTCGAAGTCCTCGTAGGTCTGGCCGAGCAGGGCGTCGAGTGCCTCGGCGAGGTACTCCTCGCCGTTGTACACGGGCAGGCCGATGCTCAGCCGGGGGTGGGCGTTCATGGCGTCCTCACTTCGGGGGTGGGATCGGGGGAGTGCTCGCGCAGGGCGGACCGCAGCTGCAGCCACCACACGGCCGAGCCGCAGACGGTCGCGGCGGCGACGCCCCAGGCCGAGCCGGCCGCACCGGCCGCTGCCGCCCCGCCGAGCCCGCCGCCGGCGTAGCAGGCGGAGGCGAACAACTGGCAGCGCAGACTGCGCCGGGCCGCGC
>NZ_JAJFAU010000186.1 GCF_022614595.1 Streptomyces sp. CNQ085 | reverse complement strand
CCGGCGGGGGCCGGGGAGGCGCAGGCCCGTGCCGGGGCGGCGCCGCACCCGTCCGCCCGGTCCGGATCCTCCCGCGGCTCCTGCCCGGGACCGCGGCCCGCGCTCCCACCCGGGGCCCCGCCCGAGCCCTCACCCCGATCCGCGCCCCCGCCCGGCTCCTGCGCCGCCATCGCACGCGGCAGCCGCAGCGCGGCCAGTGCGCCGAGCAGCAGGAGCCCGGCACTGACCAGCAGCGTCGTGTGCAGTCCGTGGACGAAGGCCTCTCGCGCCGCCTCACGCAGCGTCTCGCCGGCCGGTCCGCCAAGACGCCGCGCGACCTCGTACGCCTCGCTCAGCGAGTGGGCGGCGTCCTCCCCGGCGGCCTCCGGCACACCCGCCGTCCGCAGCACCCCGGGGGCGTAGGCGGCGTTCATGACGGTGCCCAGGACCGCGATGCCCAACCCCGCGCCGAGCTGGTAGGCGGTCTCACCGATCGCCGCGGCGCCGCCCGCCTGCCGGGCCGGGGCCTCGCTGAGCATCGACTCGTACGCGCCGAACAGCGTCGTCTCCAGCCCGAAGCCCAGCACGACGAAGCCGCAGACGAGCAGGGCGGGCTCGTCCCGCAGGCCGACGCCGGTCAGCGACAGCACCGCGGCGGCGGTGAGCAGGAAGCCCGTGAACACCATGAGGCGCGGCCCCAGCCGGCGCAGCAGCCGGGAGCCGGCCAGGCCGGCCGCGATCGCGGCGAGGCTGAGCGGCAGCAGCCGCAGCCCGGTCTGCAGAGGGCTGAGCCCGAGGACCAGCTGGAGGTACTGGGCAGCGATCAGCGCCAGGCCCACCAGGGCCAGCACCGTCAGCACGATGCAGGCCACCGCCGTGCCGAAGGCGGGCCGGGCCAGGGTGGCGAAGTCCACCAGGGGGTGGCGGCGGCGGAGCTGGCGGCGTACGAAGAGCGCGAGCAGCACCGCGCCCAGCGCCAGCGG
Organism: Streptomyces sp. CNQ085; assembly: GCF_022614595.1. Classification (GTDB taxonomy): domain Bacteria; phylum Actinomycetota; class Actinomycetes; order Streptomycetales; family Streptomycetaceae; genus Streptomyces. Next base: position 7,160 of record NZ_JAJFAU010000186.1, on the reverse strand, counting down.
CACCAGCGTGCCCGGGAGCGCCTCGCCGCCGCCCGCCCGCTTCACACCCAGGATCAGCGCGCCCAGCCCGGCGGCGGCCACCAGGGCGCCGACCACGTCCCAGGGACCGTCGCGGTCGCCGGTGGACTCCGGCAGCAGACGGCGCCCGAGCGGGATGCACAGCAGCATCAGCGGGATGTTGACCAGGAAGACCGAGCCCCACCAGAAGTGCTCCAGCAGCAGGCCGCCGATCAGCGGTCCCACCGCGGCGCCGACCGCGGCGACCGCGCTCCACACGCCGATGGCCAGCGCCCGCTCGCGGCGGTCGGGAAAGACCTGGCGCAGGATCGACAGGGTCGCCGGCATGATCATCGCGCCGCCGATCCCCAGCAGGGCCCGCGCCGCGATCAGCACCTCGGGGGCGTGCGCGTACGCCGCCAGCGCCGAGGCCGCGCCGAAGACCGCGTAGCCGCACAGCAGCACCCTGCGCCGCCCGACCCGGTCGCCGAGGGTGCCGAAGAGGATCAGCAGGGAGGCGCAGACCAGAGGGTATGCGTCGACGATCCACAGCAGCTCGACGGGGCCGGGTCGCAGCGCCCGGGAGACCGCGGGGACGGCGACGTGCAGCACCGTCGCGTCGACAGCCACCAGGAGCAGACTGGCGCACAGCACGACCAGCACGGTCCAGCGGCTCGCGTCGCCGCCGGATGAGGAAGGGCCGCCGCCCGGAACCGCAGGTCCCGTCCGTCGCGGTCTCTGCCGTGGGACGTCCGCCGCCCTGATGGCTCCGGCCGTGGTCGTCCCGGACATGTAGGCACCTCCTGTTGCGCTCGCACCGCCGCCGTGGGGAACGCCGGACACCGGGGGTGTCCGGCCCGGTATGGAGGGTCGAGTAGTGCGTCAGCGTACGCGAGTCCTCCGCATGGCTAAGTGGCGCGCCTCACGTTGAGGCCTGGCCGAAAGCCGCCTCATCACTTCATCTCGGCCTCATGACCTCCTCGTTCATGCCCGCGAGCGATCTGCTGCCCCCCTCTCTCCCCCGTCTCCGGGATCCGCCGCTCCGCCGTACGGCCCCCCGTGCCGGTGGCCCCGGCCGCCCGCCCCCGGGGCCACCGTGCAGGGGCGGTGGGGCACCGGCTTCGCCGGCGGACTGGCCTTCGCCGCGCTCGGCACGGCGGTGTACGGGGCGGTGTGGCCGCACGGCTCGGGCCCGCTCTGACCCGGCTCGGCGGCGCACCGGTTAACGGCCGGTGGACTGCGTTCGTCTTTCCTGAAAAGGAACACCCGGCGCACCCTCGACAACAACTCCGAGGCGTTCCGGTCGGAAAATCGGCGAACTTCTTCCGGACGTGGGAAAACAGCATCTCCCTGTGCGGGTGCAAGCCTGTTGCACATTACATAGGCATTACGAAGCAGGTGGCCGGTCCGGTGCAGCCGGTCACCGCCTGTAATCTCTTTGGAGTGCGTACCGACCGGATCTTCGCCCGCCTGGAACAGGAGCCAGCGCGGCCGCTCACTCCCCCACCCGGGATGAGCGGCACTCGCAAGACGCTCTTCTTCGCCACGCTGGCCCTCTACGCGGCCATCGTGGCGGCGGTGCTGACCACCTCCCGGCTGGTCCGGCTGGACTGGCAGGTGATGCTCTTCCGCCCGTACAAGCAGTGGCCGGAACTCCACGCCTTCCTCGACTACTTCGTGGTCCTCGGCCAGCGCGGTCCCACCGCGGTGCTGGTCGCCGCCTGGCTCGGCTGGCGCTCCTGGCGCCAGCGGACGCTGCGCCCGCTGCTGACCCTGGGCGCCTCCCTGCTGTTGCTGAACGTTACGGTGGGGGCGGCGAAGCTCGGCATGGGACGCGAAGGCCCGCACTACGCGAACCGCATAGGCGCCAATGAGATGTTCCTGACGGGCGATATATTCCCTTCCGGCCACACGGCGAACGCGGTGGTCACCTGGGGGATCCTGGCCTATCTGGCCACCACGCCGCGGGCCCGGCGCCGTCTCTCGGTCGTCGCGGCGGTCTTCGCGCTCGGCGTCGGTACCACCACCGTCTACATCGGCACTCACTGGGTCAGCGACGTGCTCCTGGGCTGGGCCTCGGGGCTGCTCATCCTGCTGGCGCTGCCGTGGTCCGAGCCCCTCATCGCCCGTGTCGAGGCGTATCTGCTGAGCCACTGGTACCACTTCCGGGAGGGGGCCACGCCCCTGTCGGCGCGCCTGCGTACCGCCGGGGCGCGCGCCGAGCCGGTCGCCGCCCGGCTCGGCGCGCGCGAGGCGTATCCGGCCCCCCGGCGCGGGCCGGCCTTCCCCGAAGCTCCCCTGGCCGAACCGGCCCTGCCCACCGCACTGCCGGGAGACCTCCCGGCCCGGGCCGGGGAGCCGCGCACCCACCATCCCGCCCACGCGCGACAGCACGCGGCCCGCTCGGAACGCTCCCCCGTCACCCCCGCAGGCAGCCGTCGGCCGTACGGCGAGCGCACGGTGTCGCGGACCGCGCCGATAGGACCGCGGAAGTGACGGCGCCTTAGCGCCCGCCCCGCGGAGCCCGGCACGTGCGGCGGCCCGTTCCCCCCGGACGGGGAACGGGCCGCCGCACGTGTCAGCCCTTCCAGCAGCGGACCACCGAGCCACCCTTCACTGTGAAGTTCAGCCGCCCCGACAGGTACTCCATGGTGATGACCGCGTCCGGCGGGAGGGACCGGACGGTGGTCCAGCCGCGTTCGCGGGCCCGTCGTTCGGCGGTGGCCGCGTCGAGTCCGACATATGCCTCGGGGTCGTCGTCCGGTGTGTGCGGGTGCGTGGGTGCCGGTGTCATGGCAGCACCGTACGGCGTCGGCGGCCCAGCCGGAAGTTCCGGCCCGATCATGGTGGCGTCACACTTGTGTCACAACGCTCCGTGGCGCGGACGGCATTCGGCCGCTCCGTCCGGGAGTCCCGCGCGCACCACTCCGAATTCCCCCCGCCACACTCTCCAGCCGTCCGCGACGAGTTCTCGGGAAACACCATCCGCGTCCTGCGCACGGAATACCGAAGAGGAAATCCGAAAGCCTCTCAATTACCCCTGAAAATAAGCAGGTCCACGGAATCGCGCGCTCGGGCCACCCGGCACTGCCCGACAAGGCGCCCGGCGTCGGCCGGCCGCCGCGTGAGGTCCGGATCGTCCGCGAGGGAGACCTCGCCGCGATCGTCAGCGACTGCCCGGACGACCTGTGACCCAAGCGCCGCGGCCTCCTGGCACACCAGCAGGTGCTGACCACGGCGGCGCGGCCGGCGGCGACGGTGCGGCAGCGGACCCGGCGGGCGAGTACGACCGCGTGCACGAAGCGGACGAGGTGGACCGAGTCCGGTGACCCCGCGGCCTCGCGGCCCTCACTCCCTTCCCCAACCCTCCCCGTCCGCCCGCCACGCCCGCGCCGCCCGGCCGAGGCGGTCCGCCAGCTTCTCTATCCGCTCACCCAGCCCGGCCGGTTCGCGCACCTCGAAGTCGAAGCCCAGTGTCAGGACGTGGAGGGCCATCTCGTCCAGGGAGGGGGCGCCGGTACGCAGCAGGCAGGTACTCTCGTCCACCGGTTCCAGCACTCCGGCCGAGGGCGCGATCCGCTCCGCGACCCGGTCTGCCGGGGCGTGCAGCAGTACGGTCGCCCGTTCCGGATACGCCCCCGTGGAGATGCCCTCGGAGACGTAGGCAGCCCAGTCCTCGGCGGGTGGTTCCCGGGGGGTGAAGCGGGGGCCGTGGGGCGGTGTGAGGGCGAGCCGGTCGACGCGGAACGTACGCCAGTCGGCGCGGTCGGCCGCCCAGCCCACCAGATACCAGCGGTGGCTGCTGCACACCAGGCGGTACGGTTCGACGATCCGGCGCGAACAGGAGCCGTCACGGTCCCGGTAGGCGAAGCGCAGCAGCAGGCGATCGCGGCAGGCGTTCACCAGTTCGGTGACGGTCTCCACCTCCACGACCGGCCCGCGGCGCCCCCCGAGCGGGTCGGTGAAGGCGGTGAGCGCGCCCACCCGACGGCGCAGCCGGTGCGGCAGCACCTGCTCCAGCTTCGCCAGCGCCCGTACCGAGGACTCCTCCATCCCCCGTACCGTGTTGTGCGCGGCCGTGCGCAGTCCGACCGCGACGGCCACCGCCTCGTCGTCGTCCAGGAGCAGGGGCGGCAGCTCGGCGCCCGCGCCGAGCCGGTAGCCGCCGGCGGTCCCGGTGGTGGAGTGGACGGGGTAGCCCAGCGTCCGCAGCCGTTCCACGTCGCGGCGCACCGTCCGCGAGGTCACCCGCAGACGCTCGGCCAGTTCGGCACCGGACCACTCGCGGCGGGCCTGGAGCAGGGACAGCAGACGCAGCAGTCGTGCCGATGTCTCCCTCATACGGCCGAGTCTGCCATCCCCTGAGGACAGGCGCTGTCCTCAGGGGACGGCGGACCGCCCGTCCCCGCCCGGCCGGGGCTCCCGCGGGACGGGCGGAGGCCGGGCGATCAGGAGCCGGCCGGTTCCGTGCGCTCCAGCCGCACGGACAGATCGTTGGCACCGGTGTAGTACGGACGGGCCGTCAGCCCTCGGCCTGCCTCCGGCTCACTCCTCCCGCCCGCCGCCCCGCGCGGCTCGTCCGCCTTGCCCGCCTCGTCGGCGGTGACGGGCCGTGCCGGGTAGCGCAGGATCCTGTGCTTGTCGACGATGTCGTCCAGGATGCGGGCCACACGCACCGCTTCGGCGTCCTCGCCGGGGCGCAGCCACAGCCGCCAGTCGCCCTCCGAGCCGCTCTCCCCGGCCAGATCCGCGTACGACAGCCGCGCCGTGAAGCCGTGCCCCTCGGCGGGCGTGCCTGCCGGGGTGACCGGCGCGGTGACGGACCGCGCCTGCGCGCCGTCCGAAGCGGCGGTGTGGCGGGGGCGGGCCTCCAGCCGCGCGGTGGGGGTCAACGCGGCCCCGTACAGCCTCCCGTGGACGGTCAGCCCGCCGTCGGCGGGCCAGATGTCGCCCGCCTCGGCGTGCGGCCAGCGCAGCCAGGAGCACACCGAGAGATTGCCGTACTTGGTGGTGTACGGGATGCGCACCCCCAGCCAGGTGCGGTCGGTGCGCGGCACCCGGTCGACGAGCGAGCGCAGGTCGCCGCATCCGGGCCGCAGCCGCTGCGCCTCACCCTCGCCGATCACCAGATAGGCGTCCCAGCGGCCCTCGGCCAGCAAAACCGTGCTGGGCAGGACGGCGCGCAGAACGGAGCCGCCTGGGCCGCCCGAGAGCGGCTCCAGCGGCAGGCGCACCGACTCCTCCGGGTCGTGGTCGCGCAGCCGGAGCAGCAGGGCGGCGTCCCACCGCTCCGCCGCGCCGGGCAGCTCGATGTCGAAGCTGAGGCCGCCCGCGCTGTCCGCCGTGCAGTGGGCCCGTGGTGCCGTCGCCCCGGGGACCTCGGGGGCACCGGCGGGTCTGCGGGTGGTCGCGGTCATGCGGTCCGTCCTCCTCTCGGCGCGCCCCGGCGGGCACGGGCCAGGGCGTCCTTGGTGGCGTACGCCCCGCCGAGCAGGGCCCCCCGGGCCCGGTGCAGGCAGGAGCGCAGGCGGCCGATGCCTCTCCCTCCGCCGCGTGCGACGAGCTCCGTGCAGAGCGAGGAGTACATCTCGCCGATCCGCGCGGGGTCGTAACGGGCTGCGTCCGCGATCGCGGCGCGGCCCATCTTCCGGCGCAGCTCGTCGTCGTTGATCAGCTCCAGCAGGGACCCGGCGATGGCGTCGACGTCGCCGGTGGGTACCAGCCGTCCGTCCACACCGTCGGCGATGATCTCCCCCGGCCCGTGCGGGCAGGTGGTGGCCACCACCGGCAGACCGCAGCGCATCGCCTCCACGATCGTCATTCCGAAGGACTCCAGACTGGACGTCACGGCCGCAAGCGAGCCCTTGACCCACTCGGCCTCGATGGGGTGGGCCGGTCCCATGAGGAACGCGTGGTTGTACAGGCCGAGTTCCTCCACCATGACCCGCAGCTTCGCCTCCTCGCGCCCGGCCCCGTAGAGCCTCAGCCGCCAGTCGGGCCGCTGCTCGACCACCTTGGCGAAGGCCCTCAGCAGCACGTCGTAGCGTTTGGCCGGAGCCAGCCGGCCGGCGGCGACCACCCATTTCCCGGTGCAGTCGGAAGGCTCCACCGCCGGCGCGGGGACGCCGTTGGGAACCGCCCGCACATACACCCCGGGCAGGCGCATCATGCGCCGGTAGTCGCGCGCGTCGGCCTCGGTGACGGTGGTGAGGGCGTCCAGGCGCGGGTAGGCGCCGCGCAGGGTGGCCCGCAGCGCCCGCGAGTGGGTGGAGAGCGTGAGGTGCTCCTGCCCCATGCGCACCGGGCCGGGCCGGGTGTGCATGGCGAGCATGGTGTTGAGGCCGGGGCGGGTGCCGATCACGACGTCCGCCTCGACACCGGCCAGATGCTCGGTGATCCGGCGGTCGGTGAGCGCGCTGTACTTGCGGTGGTTGCCGTCCGCGCGCGGGAACAGCCTGGACGGCCGGGCGTGCTCGGGGTCGTCGCCGTCGTAGTCCGGGCTGTGCTTGCGCATGTCCGCCAGATGGCGCAGGCGCACCGCGGGGTCCAGGTCGAAGACGGGACGGTCGCGGTGCCGGAAGACCGAGACGATCTCGACATCGTGCTGCTGTGCGAGCGCGCACGCGAGGTTGAAGGTGGTCCGGATCGTTCCGCCCATGCCGTACCCGTGGTGCAGCAGAAAAGAGATATGCATCCGTCTCCATGTCCCACGGAAGCGCGCGGGTAAGCGTCCCGGCTCCGTGTTTCCCTGTGTCGCACTCCTGTTGATGCCGTGTCTCTCCGGCGGAGACCGCGAACGGTCACCGGATGTTGACCCGCTTGATCGCCTTGTATCCGAACAGTTCGCCTTTTGTGAGGGTTTCCCGGGAACCGAAGAGCTCGTTCCGTCATTCAGGTGAGGCCCCGGGCTCCGCACGGTCGCCGGGAGGCACAAAAGCCCGGCGGGACGGCAGCGCCCCCGGGAGTCAGCGCGGGAGGCGCCCCCGTACCCGGGCGCCCTCTCCGGTCCTCGTCCCAGTCCTCGCCGTTCTCCCTCCCGGCCGCCGCAGTTCCGTCGGACACACCGGCGAGGTGGCCCCGGCCGCGTCGGACGGTACCGCCCCCGCATCCGGCACCGGGCGTCCGCGCGACCGGCGCGGCGCGACGACCGGGGCCGGCGGGCC
>NZ_JAJFAU010000185.1 GCF_022614595.1 Streptomyces sp. CNQ085 | reverse complement strand
ACGGGGCGCCCCGTCGGCCACCGGCCGGAACGCGGCGTGAGACTGGTCACGCGCCCGCGGTCCGCCGGGGCCCCGCCGACCCCCCGCCGGGCTCCGGCGGGGGGCCGGGCACCCGTGCCCTACTCGCGCTCGGCGTCCAGCAGGGCGGCGGCCGTGAACAGCTCCACGCCCGCCGCGATGGCGCTCTCGTCGACGTCGAAGTCACCCTGGTGCAGGTCGCGCGGCGCGCGGTCGCCCGGCGGGCGCACCCCGAGGCGGGCCATCGCGCCGGGGACGTGCTCCAGGTACCAGGAGAAGTCCTCGCCGCCCAGGCTCTGCTCGGTGTCCTCGACCGAGCCGTGGCCGAGCCGGGAGATCATGGCGTCGCGCAGCAGCTCGGCGGTGGCCTGCTCGTTGACCACCGGGGGGACGCCGCGGATGTAGTCGAGGTCGAACTTGGCGCGGTGCAGCGTCGCGACCTCGTCGATCGCCGCGTGCACCAGGTCGGGCGCGACCCGCCAGGCGGGCAGGTCCAGACAGCGGATGGTGCCGGACAGCTCGGCGTGCTGCGGGATGACGTTGGGGGCGTGGCCCGCCTCCAGCCGTCCCCAGGTCAGGGCGAGTCCGGCGCGGGTGTCCACACGGCGGGAGAGCACCGCCGGGACCTCGGTGACGATCTTGGCCGCCGCCGTGACCAGATCGGTGGTCAGGTGCGGGCGCGCGGTGTGGCCGCCGGGTCCGTCGAGGGAGAGTTCCAACCGGTCGCAGGCGGAGGTGATGGGGCCGGCGCGCAGGCCGATGCGTCCGGCCTCGACCCTGGGGTCGCAGTGGACGGCGACGATCCGGCCCACCCCCTCCAGCACCCCCGCCTCGATGGCGTCGGTGGCACCGCCCGGCAGCACCTCCTCGGCGGGCTGGAACAGCAGCCGCACCGAGTGCGGCAGCTCGCCCCGGCGTGCCAGGCCGGCCAGGACGATCCCCGCGCCGAGCACGGCGGTGGTGTGCACGTCGTGGCCGCAGGCGTGCGCCCGGTCCGGGACCGCCGAGCGGTAGGGGACGGTCTTGGTGTCGGGGATGGGGAGCGCGTCGATGTCGGCGCGCAGCGCCAGCATCGGGCGCGCGCCGCGCTTGGCGTCCGCCCCGCCCGGGTGGATGTCGCAGATCAGTCCCGTGCCGCCGGGAAGCACCCGGGGGGCGAGCCCGGCCTTCTCCAGCCGCTCCCTGATGGCGGCGGTGGTCCGGAACTCCTGGTGGCCCAGCTCGGGGTGCATGTGCAGGTCCCGGCGGAAGACGATGAGCTCGGCACGGAGGGCCTCCGGCACGGCGCCGGGCAGCGCCGTCTCATCGGTGGTCCGGATACTGGACTCTGGCGACAACAACTGGCTCACCCTGTCGAGGGTAAGCCCAGGTGACAGCCGTGTGCAGAGAGAACAGCGAAAGTTCACCCTCCGTAGGGGAGAAAAACAAATCGGCGGTCGCATACGGCCTGATGCGGATGGGTATGACCTTGGATTCCGCTCGGCTCACCCCGTCCGGTATACGGGACGGTACGCCGGAGGGGGCGCGCCCGCCGTGTTCACGGGGCGGGCGGGGCCGACGGCAGCCGCCGCGCCCCCCGCGCGGTGCCGGTGACGCCGGAAAGGAAGCCCCGGGCGCGCGGCGAGGCGCCCTCCGTCAGCCAGGCCGGGTCCACGTCGCAGACCGCCACCGTCACCCCGGTGCCGGCCAGGGCCAGCGGGAGGGTGTGGACGACGGTGGAGGGGAAGCTCACTATGGTGCGGCCTACGGGGCCGCGGCGGGCCACCAGTTCCAGCGGGAGGTCCGGCCGTACGATCTCCAGCCCCGTCCCGGACGCGATGCGGTGCAGCTTCTCCGGGCTCTCGCGGCGGTGGGCGAAGTAGCGGGTGGCGCCGTGGGCCCGGGTCAGGGAGGCGACGGCCTCCAGATAGCGTTCGGGATCCACCACACCGGTCTCCACCAGCGAGGTGCCCACCAGGTCGGTGCCGCCGGTGAGCGCGGGCGGGCCGAAGCGGGCGCGGGTCCAGGCGAAGTCGTTGCGGATGACCGACACGTGCTCGGGCGCCTCGACCGGCATCGAGCTGAACACCTCGACCCGCCGCCGCGCAGACGGTGTCATCCGGCGGCGGGCGGAGGCGGAGACGGGCGCGAAGAGCGCGGCGCGCGCTCCCCCCGCTCCCCTGCGGTGCCATCGCACCAGGCGCTCGCCGCGGGCGAGCTGGGTGACGAACTCCATGGTGGCCGTCCCGTCGTCGACCACCACCACACCCCCCGGTCCTCCCGGTCCCGGCGCGGCTCCCTCGGTGCGGGCGAGGGAGAGCAGCAGCTGCACGTACCGCGAGAACGGGTCGCCCACCACGATCTGCGCGGCGCGGCGCAGCGGGCCCAGCAGGGAGGCGATCGTCCGCAGCGGCGCGCCCGCGCCGCCGCGCGCCTCCTCCCAGCGGACCGTGATCCCCTCGTCGCGCGCCAGCTCGGCCATCCGCCGCAGCTGGCCGCGCGCCATCGCCTCCCGCGGCGGCAGGACGACCACGGTCAGGCCGCCGCTCACCTCACCCTCGCCCCGCGCGGTGTGGACCCGGGTGTGGGCCCACTCCAGGACGTTGAGGAGCTGCACCGGACTCTCGACGAAGGCGAGGGTGCCCGTGCGGCGCCCGGGGCGGCCGACTCCCCCGGGGCGGCGGCCGGGGCGCGCCCCCCGACGCGCCCCGGCCGTTCCCGGCCTCCGGGCCGACTGCGGCGAGACCCCGCCCGGGGTCCCGCCGGGGACTGCGCCTGCGCTCACCTTGGATCGCCCCGTCAGCCCGTCGTTCCCGTCAGACCGCTGCCGGCTCGCTGCCGGCGGCGGACTCCTCGGCCTCGGCCACGACGCCCTTGACCCGGCGCAGCTTCTTCATCGGCCCGATCTCGCTGTCGTAGACCTTCTTCACGCCGTCACCGAGGGACTCCTCGATGGTGCGGATGTCGCGCACCAGGCGCTGCAGGCCCTGCGGCTCGACGGAGGCGGCCTGGTCGGAGCCCCACATCGCGCGGTCCAGGGTGATGTGGCGCTCGACGAAGGCGGCGCCCAGCGCGACGGCGGCCAGCGTGGTCTGCAGGCCGGTCTCGTGGCCGGAGTAGCCGATCGGCACGTTGGGGTACTCGGACTGCAGGGTGTGGATCATCCGCAGGTTGAGCTCCTCGGCCTTGGCCGGGTAGGTGCTGGTGGCGTGGCAGAGCACGATGTTCTCGCTGCCCAGCACCTCCACCGCGTGCCGGATCTGCTTCGGCGTGGACATGCCGGTGGAGAGGATGACGGTACGGCCGGTGGCGCGCATCGCGCGCAGCAGCTCGTCGTCGGTCAGGGAGGCGGAGGCCACCTTGTAGCAGGGCACGTCGAACTTCTCCAGGAAGGCGACGGACTCCACGTCCCACGGGGAGGCGAACCAGTCGACGCCCCTCTTCTCGCAGTAGGCGTCGATGGCCCGGTAGCCCTCCTCGTCGAACTCGACGCGGTGGCGGTAGTCGATGTAGGTCATCCGGCCCCAGGGAGTGTCGCGCTCGATCTCCCACTGGTCGCGCGGGGTGCAGACCTCCGGGGTGCGCTTCTGGAACTTCACGGCGTCGCAGCCGGCGTCGGCGGCGGCGTCGATCAGGGCGAACGCGTTCTCCAGGTCGCCGTTGTGGTTGATGCCGATCTCGCCGGTGACGTAGACCGGGTGGCCCGGACCCACGGTCTTGGCGCCGAGGGTACGGAGGCGGGGGCTGGTCATGCTCAAGACAGTTCCTTTCCGAGGATCCACGAGGCGATCTCGCGGATCGCACCGGCCCCTCCGGGGGTGGAGGTGACCGCGCGGGCTGCGCCGCGTACGACGTCGTGGGCGCTGGCCACGGCGACGGGCCAGCCGACCAGGCCGAAGCACGGCAGGTCGTTGACGTCGTTTCCGACGTAGAGCACGCGCTCCGGCGCGATGCCCTGCTCCTCGCACCACTGCTTGAGGGCGAGGTCCTTCCGGTCGACGCCGTGGAGCACGGGGATTCGCAGCTTGCGGGCCCGTGCGGCGACCACCGGGTTCTCCTCCGTGGACAGGATCAGCAGCGGCAGCCCCGCGCGGCGCAGGGCGGCGATGCCGAGCCCGTCGCCGCGGTGGACCGCGACCGTCTCCCGTCCGTCGGAGTCGACGTACACCCGGTCGTCGGTCTGGGTGCCGTCGAAGTCGAGTACGACCGCGTCGACGTCGTCGCGGGCCGGAAGCGCGCCGGGGCGCCCGTCCGCCCCGCCGTCGAGCAGTGGTGCGAGCGCGCGGGCGCGGGCGAGGTCGTGCGGGTCGTCGATCTCCAGCACGCGCGCCGGGTCGGTGCGCACCGGTTCGGTGCGGCCGAAGAAGCGGTGCCCGGCCGTGCGGAAGCCATCGGCGCGCATCGCGTAGGCGGCGCCGGTCTCCAGCAGGTCCTGCGGCCGGTCCTGGCGGCGCGGACGGTACGCCTTGTCGTGGTTGACGCCGACCCCGCCGCCCGCCGCGTCCCCGGGGGTCTCCTCGCGCCAGACGAAGCCGTGGAAGGGGGCCACGGTCAGCGCGCTGTCGGCGCCGCCGGTCACCGCGGCGGCCACGCCCTCGACGTCCTCGCGGGTGAGGAAGGGGCTGGTGCACTGCACCAGCAGCACCACCTCGGCCGCCCGTCCATGCCGCTCGGCGTGGACGTCCATGGCGTGCAGGACGGCGGCCTCGCTGGTAGCGGTGTCGCCCGCGATACCGGCGGGCCGACGCACCACCTCGGCGCCCGCGCCGCGGGCGGCCTCGGCGATGGCATCGTCGTCGGTGGAGACGACCGTGTGCGTCACACCCCGCGCCGCCAGGCACTCCCGTACCGCGCGGACGACCAGCGGCACTCCCCCGACGGTGGCGAGGTTCTTCGCGGGCACGCCCTTGGAGCCGCCGCGGGCGGGGATCACGGCGAGGACGACGGGGCTGTCGGGACTGCCGGGGCTGTTGAGGCCGCCGGAGACACTGGGGGACACGGAGGACGCTCCTTGCTGTACTGCGGTCCGAGGGATGCCGGGCGTGCTCACAGCTCCCCCATCCGGCGGATGACCGGCGCCACGCGCTGGACGCCATGGCGGTACGCCCCGCGCGCCGCGTCCCGTACGGCCGCCCGGACGGCCCGGCGCAGCCCGGAGGCCGGCCGGCCGGCCTCCGCTCCCGTCCGGGGCGCGCCCGAGGGGTCGAGTCCGTGGCGGGCGAGGATGCCGGGGAGGTAGCCGGGCGCGGTGGTGGACGTGTAGTAGGGGGCGACCGGCGGCAGGGCGGAGCGGGCCAGGAGCTCTGCGACGCGCTCGCGGGCGGCGTCGAAGGCCGCCTCGTAGGGGCCGTCGGCGACGACGCCCTGCCGGGCCGTCCATACCGGGTCGGCCTTGGGCAGCAGCCCGGAGTCGAGCCGGTCCCAGGAGGTCAGACAGCCCGAGCCGATGAAGTGGTGGTTGCCCAGCGCCTCGCGGACGCCGAGATCGGTGAGGATCGCGGTGGGGATGCCCCGGTGCAGCGACTCCAGGGCGGCGGTGGAGCTGACGGTGACCAGCAGGTCGGTGCGGTCCAGTACCTCGCCCATGTGGCCGTAGACCAGGCGGCAGTTGTCCGGCAGCCCGCCGGGGATCCGCGCCGCGAGCTTCTGGTAGGGCTGCTCCTCGATGTGCGTGGTGTGCTCGCCCGGCCTGCTGCGCAGTTTGACCAGCACCTCACGGTCGGGGTGGCGGCGGGCGTGCCCGGCGGCGCGGCGCAGCAGGTACTCGCGGTCGGCGCGGGAGGCGGGGACGGAGGGCTGGACGGCGAAGACGACCGTGTACGGCCGCTCGTCGGACTCCCGGTACGGCTCGCCGCCGAGGAAGGGCAGCGCACACTCCACGACGGCGCCGGCGCCCGCGCCGACACCCTCGTAGACCGCGCGGAAGCGCTCGGCGTCATGCGCGGAGTTGGCCAGGACGACATCCGCGCCGTGCCGCAGCAGCAGTCCGTCGGCGAGCTTCTCGTAGACGACCCCGACGTAGCCGGTGACGGTGACCGGGCGGCGATCGCTTCCGTCCAGACGGTGGGACAGGCCGTGCAGCATCGCCTGGACGGTGCCTCCGACGCAGGAGAGCACCACCGCGTCGTACGCGTCGCGGTCGGCCAGACGCAGGAACTCCGCGGCCGTCACCTCGCGCAGCGAGGCGGCGCGCACGCCCACCTCGTCGAGCTGGCGTGCGGTCGGGGTGGCCCGGCCGCGCAGCAGCAGTCCGTCGATACGCGCGCCGGGAACGATGCGGTGCGCGGTGAGCGCACCCCATTTCCAGCGGGTGTCGGAATCGGCGAGAACGGCGATGCGTGTCGCGTTGTCCGGAGCGCTGTCCGAGGCGTTGTCCGGGGAATCCGATGCGGTACGTGATGGCACGTTGCAGACGCTAGAAAGACATTCCGATTCTCAGCCCAACGCGAACACAACAGACGGTTAACAGCACACTGACGTAAGGCCAACCAGTTCCCCGGAACGCGGAATTCACCATTCCGAAACCTCGATTTCACCCACCTGTACACTCTTGGACAGCATTGATGGCGTTCGGGCCCCTAACCTCTCCGGAGTGGTCAAGCTCTCCGTCATCGTGCCGTTCCGCAATGTTCGGCCCTACGCCCCCGACGCGCTCCGGAGCCTGCGCGCCAACTCGGCCGCCTTCGGAAAAGGGGACATCGAATTCATTCTGGTCGATGACTTCTCGACCGACGGCACCTCGGAACTCCTGGAACGCGCGGAAAAGGAAATCCCCGGCGCGGTCCTCGTGCGCCACCGGCTCCAGGGCGGCGTGGCCCGCGCCCGTAACACCGGCCTGAACGCGGCGCGCGGACGGTACATCGCCTTCCTCGACGGCGACGACTGGGCGGCCCCCGGCCACTACCGCGAACTGCTCGCCGCCGCCGAGGCGCTGGGCTGCGACTTCCTCCGTACCGACCATGTGCGCAGCACCGGCCGCCGGCGCACCCTGGTCCGGGCGCCCGAGGGCCGCCGGGGCAGAGTGCTGGACCCGCGCGACGCCATCCTCCCCGCGCACCGCACCACCGCGGTCGACTACGCCTACGCCTGGGCCGGCGTCTACCACCGGCGGCTGCTGGACTCCGGCCTCCTGCGTTTCGACGACGGTCTGCACACCGCCGAGGACCGGCCCTGGATCTGGCGGCTGCACCGCGAGGCGGCGTCCTTCGCCGTGGTCGGCCTGACGGGCCTCTTCTACCGGCGCGGGGTGGCCACCTCGCTCACCCGGACCGGCGACGAGCGGCAACTCGACTTCCTGCGCGCCTACGACCTGCTGGTGGAGGAGACCTCCCGGGACCGGGAGGCCGCCGCGCTGCTGCCGAAGGCCGTGCGCACCTACTGCGCGGTCATCCACCATCACCTGACCGGCGACCGCTTCGAGCCGCGGCTGCGCCGCACCCTGCGTGCCCGCTGCGCGGCGGCCCTGCGCCGGATGCCCGGCGAACTGGTGTCGCAGGCGCTGGACTCCATGGGCGCCGAGCGCGCCGCGCCGCTGCGCCGGCTGCGGCGCCGCCCCGCCGTGTCCCCCGCCGCGTCCCCGGCGGAGGCCGTCCGATGAGCGCGGACCACCGCGACGATCCCCCCGTGCGGCTGCTGGTGGCCTCCACCCCGCACGGCGTGGCGCTGCTGGCCGCCGCGGCGGACGCGGGTCTGCTGGGGGCGGCCCGCGAACGGTTGCTGCTGGTCGCGAACACCGCCCCGATCCCCGAGACCGTCCCCGCCCCGGACGCCCTGCCCGGTTTCCGGCCGCTGCGCGACCGCTTCGGCCGAGTGCTGTCCTGGAACGCCGCCGTCACCCCGCTCCACCCCGCCGCCTGGACGCCGCGCCCCGACGACGCGCCCCTGTGGGAGCGGCAGTTGCGCTCCCTGTGGGGCCTGGGCGACACGGCGGTCGAGCTGGTGGTGGAGCGCGTCGAGACCGGTCCGGGCCGGGCGCTGGCCCAGATCTTCCCCGACGCCCCCCTGACGGTGTACGCCACCGGACTGTCCGCCTACGGGCCCACCCCCGACAGGCTGGACCCGCTGGTGGGCACGCGGGTGCGGCGACTGCTCCACCCCGGCCTGGCGCCCGGACTGCGCCCGCTGCTGCTGGCGGAGTTCGGGGTCGAGGCCGGCCAGGTGCCCGGCGAGGCGCTGCGGGCCGTCGCCGCCCGGGCGGCGACGGAGCTGCCCGACCCGGGAG
>NZ_JAJFAU010000184.1 GCF_022614595.1 Streptomyces sp. CNQ085 | reverse complement strand
GGCGCGGGCCGCCACCCGCACCCCCGCACGGGGCCTCACCGGCCGGGCCGGCCGTTTCAGCCGCGGACGCCCAGCAGGTGCTCCAGCGCCAGCTGGTCCAGCCGCTCGAAGGCCATGCCGCGCCCGGCCGCGGCGTCCACGTCGAACTCCTCGAAGGCGGCGGTGTCGGCCAGCAGGTCGGCGGCGGTCTCGCCCTCGTTCAGGGTCGGCCGCGCCAGCTCGTCCAGGCGGGAGGCGCTCAGCGCCTCGCGGACCTCGGGGTCGGCGCGGAAGGCGACGGCCTTCTCCCTGAGGATCAGGTAGTTGCGCATGCAGCCGGCCGCCGACTCCCACACCCCGTCGAGGTCCTCCGTGCGCGGGGGCTTGAAGTCGAAGTGCCGCGGACCCTCGTAGCCGGCCGACTCCAGCAGGTCCACCAGCCAGAACGCCTGGCGCAGGTCGCCGGCGCCGAAGCGGAAGTCCTGGTCGTACTTGATGCCGGACTGGCCGTTGAGGTCGATGTGGAAGAGCTTGCCGTGCCACAGCGCCTGGGCGATGCCGTGCGGGAAGTTCAGTCCGGCCATCTGCTCGTGGCCGACCTCGGGGTTGAGGCCGACGCGGTCGGCGTGCTCCAGCTCGTTGATGAACGCCAGCGCGTGGCCGACGGTCGGCAGCAGGATGTCGCCGCGCGGCTCGTTGGGCTTGGGCTCGATGGCGAAGCGCAGGTCGTAGCCCTGGGAGACGACGTAGTCGCCGAGGATGTCGAAGGCCTCCTTGAGGCGGTCCAGCGCGCCCCGCACGTCCTTGGCGGCGCCCGACTCCGCGCCCTCGCGGCCGCCCCAGGCGACATAGGTGGTGGCGCCCAGTTCGGCGGCCAGGTCGATGTTGCGGATGGTCTTGCGCAGCGCGTAGCGGCGCACGTCCCGGTCGTTGGCGGTGAAGGCGCCGTCCTTGAAGACCGGGTGGGTGAAGAGGTTGGTGGTGGCCATCGGCACCTTCATGCCGGTGACGTCCAGCGCCTGGCGGAAGCGCTTGACGATGCCCTCGCGCTCGGAGGCGGAGGAGCCGAAGGGGATCAGGTCGTCGTCGTGGAAGGTGACGCCGTGGGCACCCAGCTCGGAGAGCCTGTGCACCGTCTCGACCGGGTCCAGGGCCGGCCGGGTGGCGTCGCCGAAGGGGTCACGGCCCTGCCAGCCCACGGTCCACAGACCGAAGGTGAACTTGTGCTCGGGTGTCGGCTCGTAGCTCATGTCATGCCTCTCGGGTATTTCGTCAGGCCCGTTTACAAATTAGTATGCGCCCAGAAGCCCCGGAGAGGAAGAGGCGACATGGCCGCACCCGAAGGTCCGCTCGTTATCGGTGTGGACAGCTCGACGCAGTCCACCAAAGCACTGGTCGTCGACGCCGCCACCGGCGAGGTGGTCGCGCGCGGCCAGGCGCCCCACACAGTCTCGCCCGACCACGAGAGCGATCCGGAGCAGTGGTGGCAGGCGCTGCGGCAGGCGCTGGAGCAGTGCGGGCCGGCCGTCCACCGGGCCGCCGCCGTCTCGGTCGGCGGCCAGCAGCACGGGCTGGTGACGCTGGACGGACAGGGCCGCCCCGTCCGTCCAGCCCTGCTGTGGAACGACGTGCGCTCGGCCCCGCAGCGCGACCGCCTGGTGGCGGAGCTGGGCGGGCCGAAGGCGTGGGCCGAGCGTTTCGGCAGCGTCCCGGCGGCCTCCTTCACCGTCACCAAGTGGCAGTGGCTGCGCGAGAACGAGCCCGAGGCCGCCGCCGCGGTGAAGGCGGTACGGCTGCCGCACGACTACCTCACCGAGCGCCTGACCGGCCAGGGCACCACCGACCGGGGCGATGCCTCGGGCACCGGCTGGTGGTCGACGGCCGACCAGGCCTACGACGAGGAGGTCCTGGGAAAAGTCGGCCTCTCCCCCGAGCTGCTGCCCCGTGTGCTGGGGCACGGCGAGGCGGCCGGCACGGTACGGCCGCGGGAGGGGCTGCCGCTGCCCCAGGGCACGCTGGTGGCCACCGGCACCGGCGACAACATGGCCGCCGCCCTCGGCCTGGGGCTGCGGCCGGGCCGGCCGGTGCTGAGCCTGGGCACCTCCGGCACCGTCTATGCCGTCTCCACCCGTCGCCCCACCGACCCCACCGGCACCGTGGCCGGCTTCGCCGACGCCCGCACCGACTGGCTGCCGCTGGCCTGCACCCTCAACTGCACCCTGGCCGTGGACCGCGTCGCGGCCCTGTTCGGCCTGGACCGCGAGGCCATCGAGCCGGGCGGGGGCGTGACCGTCCTGCCGTTCCTGGACGGCGAGCGCACCCCCAACCTCCCCTACGCCTCCGGCACCCTGACCGGTCTGCGGCACGACACAAGCGCGGGCCAGATCCTCCGGGCCACCTACGACGGCGCGGTCCACTCGCTGCTGGCCGCCCTGGACCTGGTCCTGGACGACGACGCCGATCCGGACGCCCCGATCCTGCTGATCGGCGGCGGCGCGAAGGGCACCGCGTGGCGCGAGACGGTACGGCGCCTGTCGGGACGGCCGGTGGTCGTGCCGCGCGCACAGGAACTGGTCGCGCTCGGCGCGGCGGCGCAGGCCGCGGCCCTGGTGCTGAGCGA
The DNA here is from genome assembly GCF_022614595.1 of Streptomyces sp. CNQ085. Lineage (GTDB taxonomy): Bacteria > Actinomycetota > Actinomycetes > Streptomycetales > Streptomycetaceae > Streptomyces. The sequence goes on along the minus strand of NZ_JAJFAU010000184.1, from coordinate 5,654 downwards.
GGACGCGGCGGCGGTCGCCCGCCGCTGGTCCACCGCCGAGGGTCCGTCGTACGAGTCGGTGGAGCGCGACGAGGAGACGCTGACCCGCCTGACGGCCACCCTGGGCGACGCCGATACGCTGCTGCGGCGGCCCTGACCGGCGGCAGCTCTCCCGCGGTCCGCCGGCACAGCCCGCCGCGCGAGTCCCGCCAGGTTCCGTCCCGCGCCACCACCGTCCGCGGCGCCTTCCGCGCAGCCTTTCGAGGAGTACGCCACCGATGGCAGCATCCGCTCCCAACACCCAGCAGGAGATGCGGCGGCGGAACCTGGCGCGTGTACTGCACGCGGTGGCCGACGGCGGCCCGCGGTCGCGGGCCGCCGTCGCGGCGCGGATAGGGCTCACCCGCACCGCCGTCTCCACCCTCGTGGACGAACTCCTGGGCGCCGGATTGCTGGTGGAACTGGGCCCGGGCCGCTCCGGCGCGGTCGGGCGGCCGGGTACCGCGCTGGCGCTCAGCGACAGCGGGCCCTGCGGAATCGGCGCCGAGATCGGCGTCGACCACCTCGCCGTGTGCGCCGTCGACCTGCGCGGCGAGGTCCGCGCCCGCACCGCGCTGGACGCGGCCAACCGGGACAGCGATCCCGGCCCGGTGCTGGAACGACTGGCCCGTCTGGTCAGGGCGGTCGCGGACGAGGCCCGCGGGCTGGGGCTACGCCCGGCCGGGCTGGCCGTGGCCGTGCCCGGCCTGGTCGCCCGCGGCACCACGACCGTCGTCCAGGCCCCCAACCTCGGCTGGACGGACCTCGACCCGGCACCCCGTCTGAGCGCGGGCGTGCTCGGCTCCGGGCCTCCCACCGGCAGCGGTGGCGACACAGCCGTGTGCTCCGTCGACAACGAGGCCAACCTGGGCGCCCTGGCCGAGCTGTGGCTGGGCGGCCACACCCCGCCGTCCGGCGGCTTCGTCCACGTCTCGGCCGAGATCGGCATCGGCGCCGCGATCGTGGTGGACGGGGAACTCCTGCGCGGCACCCGCGGGTTCGCCGGCGAGCTGGGCCATGTGCCGGTGCGCCCGGAGGGCCGCCCGTGCGCCTGCGGCGGCATCGGCTGCCTGGAACAGTACGCGGGCGAGGAGGCCGTCCTGCGGGCCGCCGGACTCGATCCGCGCGCCACCGCCGCGCGCCACCCCGGCCCCGGCGCCCGCGTCGACCTGCTCGCCACCCGCGCCGAGGACGGCGACCGCGCGGTACTGGGGGCCCTGGCCGAGGCCGGAAGCGCGCTGGGCACCGCCCTGACCGGCACGGTCAACCTGCTCGACCCGCGGACCGTGGTCCTGGGCGGCGCCCTGGCCCGGCTGGCGCCCTGGCTGCTGCCCTCCCTGGAGCACGAACTGGGCCGCCGTCTGGCCAACCCCCCGTCGGTGTCGGTCTCCCGCCTCGGCGCGGAAGGCCCGCTGCTGGGCGCGGCCCACTCCGTCGTCCGCGCGGTCCTGGACGACCCACTGGCCCACCGCGGCTGAAGGGCACGAGCCGAGAAGAGGGGCCGAACACGGCGGTCCACACCCGTGGACGGTAGTACGCGCCCGTCACTGTCAACCTTGGAATCCGTCATTCACTCTTTCGAGTTATTCAGTGTCCGTTTCACCATGACGGCGGTTCCACCCACGCAAAGTACCCTCCGTGTACAGAAGGCACAGCAGGTGGGGAGCGGGAGCGGGGGCGGTCGTCCTGGTGCTCACCGCGGCGGGCGGGGCCCGCGCCGAGGGGGCGGCCGTTCCGCAGCCCTCTCCGCCGGCCGCCGTCGCGGGCGCCGGGGTCCGGACCGGGGACGGTACCGAGGTACGGCTGACCAGCGGTGCCGCGTCGGCGATGGTCATGGGGCGCACCGGCTGTCCGAAGCTGTCCGCGGAGATCACGGTCGGCGGCGGTACCGGTGTGCGGCTCGGCGTGGTTCTGGGGCGCCCGTGTCCGCCCACTCCCACACCGTCCCCCCCGCCTCCCACTCCCACTCCCACTCCGTCCCCGCCGCCTCCCACGCCCACTCCCACTCCGTCCCCGCCGCCTCCCACGCCCACTCCCACTCCGTCCCCGCCGCCTCCCACGCCCACTCCCACACCGTCTCCCACTCCCACACCCACACCCACACCGTCCCCGCCGCCTCCGGTGCCGCCCGCGCCTCCCTCATCTTCTCCGCCACCGTCCTTCCCGCCGCCCCCGGAGCCGCGTCCGACAGCTACGGCCGTCACCGCACCGGCCGTCCCCGCGTCCCGTGAACCGGCGCCCCCACTCTCTCCGACACCACCTCCGCCGGAGAGTTCGCCGCCGAGGCGGCCCTCCTCGCTCCCGAGCCTCTTCCCTCCGCCCGCTCCCCGTCCCGAAACCCGGCGCCACCGGTCCGGCGCGGGGCTGCCGCTCACCGGGCGCACCCTGCTGATCGTCGCCCCGGCGGTGCTGGCCGCCGCCGCGCTGCGCCCGCGCTCCGGCTCCCGATCCCGCTGACCGAGGCCGAAAGCCCGAAGGAACCCCCTGTGAACGACTGGCTCTTCCTGTTCCTCGCCGTCACCGTCTCCTGCGCCGCCGTCGTGACCTTCATCCTGCTGCGGCGCCGCCGCACAGGCGAGGACTACGACCCCTCCGAGACCCCCGATGTCATCGAGTACATGACCATGATGATCGGTGTGGTGTACGCGATCGTCCTCGGCCTGGCCATCGCGGGCGCCTGGGAAGGGCGCTCCGCCGCCGAGGAGTGGACGCGACAGGAGGCCCAGGCACTGCACGAGGTGCGTGAGCGCGCCCAGGCCTATCCCACGGCGGTCCGCGAACGCGTCCGCGAACGCGTCGACGCGTACGTCCGTCACACGGTCACGGTGGAGTGGCCCCATATGGCCGAACACGGCGAAACGACCGACCGGGGGACAGAGCTCCTGGCGGACCTGCGGCGGGCCGTCACCGGCCACGAACCGACCACCGTGCGCGAGGCGCAGACGTACCAGGCCCTCGTGGACCAGGTCGCCCTGGCCGACGAGGCCCGTACCGCCCGGTCGCAGGGCGCCGAACCGACGCTGCCCGGTGTGGTGTGGCTCGGTCTGGTCTCGGGTGCGGTGATCGCGGTGGGCATGGTGTTCGCCCTGCAGATCCAGCGCTCGGGCCGGGAGCTGGCGCTGGCAGTCATGTTCACCGCGCTGATCGCGTTCCTCCTCTTCCTGGTCTGGTACTTCGACTCCCCCTTCACCCGCGGTTTCGCGGACCCGACCGAGGCGTTCACCACGCTCTTCCCACGCGCCTCGGGCGACTGAGATCACACCGCGCGCGCCGGGCTGCGCGCCGTCCGGTGGGTAGGCACCCTGGAGACCGACCGCACGGCCGTGACCAGACGAGGAGCCCCGGGTGCCCGCACTCTTCCCCAGCCTGTACCAGGCGCCGGACAAACCCGCGCTGCGCTTCGGCGGCCGGGTGATCGGCTACGGCCGGCTGGCCGGGGCGGCGCACGCGCTCGCCCTGGAGATCGCCGACGCCGGCCGGGTGGCGGTGTGGGCCACCTCCTCGCCGCACACCTGCGTCGGCGTCCTGGCCGCCCTGCTGGCCGGAGTCCCAGCCGTGCCCGTCAACCCGCGCGTCGGCGAGGACGAACTGGCCCACATCCTCACCGACAGCACGCCCAACCGGGTGCTGGCCGCCTCCGGCGACGAGCTGCCCCCGGCGCTGGAAGCGCTGCCGCGGACCGATGTCACGCTGGGGCCGGAGGCCGACCCCCGCCCCGACGGCACCACGTCCGCGCCCGATGAGAACGGCCCGGCGCTGATCGTCTACACCTCCGGCACCACCGGACCGCCCAAGGGCGTGGTGGTGCCGCGCCGCGCGATCGCGAGCACGCTGGACGACCTGGCCGACGTCTGGCGGTGGACCGGCGACGACGTACTGGTGCACGCGCTGCCGCTGTTCCATGTGCACGGGCTGGTCCTGGGGGTGCTGGGCCCGCTGCGGCGCGGCGGCACACTGCACCACCTGGGCCGCTTCTCACCCGAGGCCGTCGCGGCGGCGCTGGAGGAGGGCGGCACCATGGTGTTCGGGGTGCCGACGATGTACCACCGGCTGGCCGGGGCCCTGGAGGCCGGCGGCGAGGCGGGCGGCCGGCTGGCCGCAGCCCTGGGCGGGGCCCGGCTGCTGGTGTCCGGCTCGGCCGCGCTGCCCCCGCACGACCACGAGCGGATCACGGCCGCGACCGGGCAGCGCGTCGTCGAGCGCTACGGGATGACCGAGACGCTGATGATCACCAGTGTGCGGGCGGACGGCGAGCGCCGCGCCGGCACCGTGGGTGTGCCCCTGCCCAGCGTGGACGTACGGCTGGTCGACGACGAGGGACGCCGCATCGAGGACGGCGACGGCGAGACCGTGGGCGAGGTCCAGGTACGCGGACCCAACCTGTTCACCGAGTACCTGCACCGGCCGGACGCCACCGCGCAGGCCTTCGCGGGCGGCTGGTTCCGCACCGGCGACATGGCCACCCGGGACGCCGACGGCTTCTACCGGATCGTGGGCCGCAGGGCGACGGATCTGATCAAAAGCGGCGGTTACCGGATCGGTGCCGGAGAGATCGAGAACTGCCTGCTGGGCCACCCGGGCGTCGCCGAGGCGGCGGTCGTCGGCGAGCCCGACCCGGATCTGGGTGAGCGGATCGTGGCGTGGGTGGTGCCGGCCGGCGGACCGCCGCCCACCGAACAGGAGCTGGTCGACCACGTGGCGCGGCGGCTCACGCCGCACAAGCGGCCCCGGGCCGTACGGTTCACGGATGGCCTGCCCCGCAACGACATGGGCAAGGTCATGAAGCGGGAGCTGGGCCGTGGCTGAGCGGCCGGACACGGAACGGGCGGCGGGACCGGGCGGGCGGCTGTCGGCCCGTGCGGTGATCGACGCGGTGCTCGACTCGCCGGGCGACGGCTTCACGGAGCTGCCCGCCGCGGGCGGTTACGACGGCGGGAGCGGCGACACCGTCGGGGACGGGCCGATCACCTGGAAGGGGTACGGTCCGGCGCGCGCCCGCGCACACGAGCGCACCGGCGAGCGGGAGTCGGTGGTGTGTGGCACCGGCACGGTCGGCGGCGTCCCGGCGGTCCTGATCGCCTTCGAGTTCGCCTTCCTCGGCGGCTCACTCGGACAGCGCACCGGCGACCGCATCGAGGCCGCACACCGGCACGCCCGCCGGGCGCGGCTGCCGGTGGTCTCCCTGACGGCGACCGGCGGCAGCCGTATGCAGGAGGGCATGCGGGCCCTGGTCCAGCTCCAGCGCGTGGCGCGGCAGTCGTCGCTGACCCGGGCGGCGGGTCTGCCGCAGATCGCCGTCGTACGGGATCCGACGACCGGCGGCGGCTGGGCGACACTGGGGGCGGGCTCCGACGTGGTGCTGGCCCTGCCGGGCGCCCAGGTCGCCTTCGCCGGTTCCCGGGTGCGCCCCCCGAGCGCCGATCCGGCCGCGTACGGTGCCGAGGAGAAGCTGGCGGCCGGGCAGGTCGACCGGATCGTGGCTCCAAAGGAGCTGCCCGGCGCCCTGGGCCGCTGGCTGTCCCTGCTCTCCTCCCCCGCGGGCGCCCCTGATGCCGCGGGCGGCCCCGCCGAGCCGCCGCGCGCGCTGGGCGGCACGGGCGCGCCGGGCCTGCCGGAGACGGGCTGGGAGGCGGTGG
>NZ_JAJFAU010000183.1 GCF_022614595.1 Streptomyces sp. CNQ085 | reverse complement strand
GGGGTGGAGTCCGCTGCGCCCCGCCTGTCGTGGGGGGTGGCTGGTTCGTACGGGCCGGCGCCCCTCGGCCGGCGCGGGCCGGCGGGACCGGGCCCGGAGGGTCAGCGGGGCGGCGGCGCGGCGCTCTCCCGTACGCCGTCCGCGTCGGCGGCCGGCGCGGTGGACGCGGTGGCGGGCGGCGCGGTGGACGGCTCCGCCGTCGCCGTGCCGGCCAGGACCAGTCCGCCGGCCGCCACGATCGCCGCCACGGCCGCGTCGGCGATCGGCTGCCGCCGCCCACCCGGGCGGCACCACTGTGCGGCGATGTTCCTCATCCCACTCCTGCCTCGATCCGCGGGGAACGTGGACAGGGAGCACGTTAGCGGGGCCGATTCCGGCGAACCACCCTTTCCGGACGGGTGGCCGGGAACTTATGGCTCCCTTAAGGCCGGTCTACGGGCCCGCTGAGGAATCACCACTTCCGGCGCACACCCCGTCGCACTCTGTGTCCGCGCCGGCGGTTCGACCCGCCGGCGGACCCCGTGTCCGAGGACAGCAGGAGCCGCACCTCCGTACCGCCGAGCACCGAGCGTCCGATCCGCATGTCCCCGCCGGTGGACTCCGCCACCCGCCGCACGATGTCCAGGCCCAGGCCCGTGGAGCCGGGCCCGCCGTCGCCGTGGCCGCGGCGCAGCGCCGCATCGGGGTCCTCGATGCCGGGCCCCGCGTCGGAGACCAGTACGATCACCGAGCCTCCGGAGGCCGGGCGGTGGACGTCCACGGCGAAGGCGGTGCCCTCCGGGGTGTGGCGGAAGACGTTGCCGAGCAACGCGTCGAGGGCCGCGGCGAGGTCGGCGCGGGCCACGGGGACACGCACCGGCTCCCCGACCCCGGCCAGCTCCGCCTCACGGCCCTCGTCCTCGGCGAGCGCGGACCAGAAGTCCATCCGCTCCCGGATCACCTCACAGGCGTCGCAGAAGGCGCCGCGGCCCGGCGTGTCCGGCGGCTGGGTCCGCTGCTCGCGCGCGGTGCGGATGATGTGGTCCACCTCCCGCTCCAGCTGCGCGACGGCCGCACGCGTCTGCTCGGCGGCGTCGCCACCGCCGAGCGAGGCGGTGTTGAGGCGGAGCACGGTCAGGGGGGTGCGCAGCCGGTGGGAGAGGTCGGCGGCCAGTTCCCTCTCGTTGGCCAGCAGTTGGGCGACCTGATCGGCCATGGAGTTGAACGCGGCGGCCGCCAGGCGCAGTTCGGCGGGCCCCTCCACCGGGATCCGCACCGCCAGCCGCCCCCTGCCCAGCTCCTTCGCGGCCCCGGCCAGCCGTTCCGCGGCACCCACCATGCGGGTGCCCAGCCGGTCGGCGATGACGACGGAGGCGACGACGAGCGCGAGGCCGGTGCCGGCCAGGACGAGCCAGGCGGTGGTGACGCCGCCCGTGATCTCCTCCTCGGGCACGAACACCTCCACGACGGCCGACTGTTCGGTGGCGACGGGCTGGAGCAGCACGAAACCGCCCTCGACGGGCACGACGGCGGCCCCCTCCAGCGAAGCCGTGGCCCTCAGCCTCTCCTCGTCCAGGCGGCGTTCGCCGATCTCGGCACTCCCGTCCTCCCGGCCCGGGGGCGCGTACACGGCGATCCGCCCGGCGGCCCGTGCCGGCATGCTGGCCAGCCCGCGCTGGAGCGGGCCCCGGTCGCCGCCGGTGGCGGCGAGCAGGTGAGTGACGGAGGCGGCCAGCCGCTCGGCACCCGTGAAGGCCCGGTCGCGGGCCATCTCCTTGACCACGAGGGCCAGAGGCACGGCGAAGGCCACCACGACCATCGCGGTCACGGCGACGCACACCTTGACCAGCGCCCGTCTCATGGGCTTCTCCCCCTCCCCCGCCGTCCCGGCCCGTCCCCCGGCTTCCCCGGCACCCCGGCCGGGCTCACTCCCGCGGGGGCTCCAGTTTGACGCCCACCCCGCGCAGTGTGTGCAGATAGCGGGGGCTGGCCGCGGTCTCGCCCAGCTTCCTGCGGAGCCAGGAGAGATGGACATCGATGGTCTGGTCGTCGCCGTAGCTCTGCTGCCAGACCTCCGCCAGCAACTCCCTGCGCGGCACGACGACCCCGGGGCGCTGTGCGAGGAAGGCCAGCAGATCGAACTCCCGGCGGGTCAGGTCCAACTCCCGTCCGTCGAGTTCGGCCTGCCGCCGCAGCGGGTCGACGACCAGCCCGCCGGCCCGTATCGCCCGGTCCGCGCCGGCGCCCGCGCCCGTTCCGGCGCGGCGCAGCACGGCGGCCATCCGGGCGGACAGGTGCTCCACGGAGAACGGCTTGACCAGGTAGTCGTCGGCGCCGTCGTTGAGCAGCCGGACGATCTCCGCCTCGTCGTCCCGCGCGGTGGCGATGATCACGGGTACCTGGGTGATGCCCCGCAGCATCTTCAGCGCCTCGGCCCCGTCGAGGTCGGGCAGCCCGAGGTCGAGTATCACCACGTCGAACCCGAGGTGCGCGACCTCCCGCAGCGCCTCCAGGGCCGTCCCGACACTGCGCACGGTGTGGGAGGCCTCCGTCAGGTGCCGGATCAGGGCGGAGCGTACGAACTGGTCGTCCTCGACGACGAGTACACGTGCCATGTGCGGCACGTTACGGCACGCGCGTACACGTCAAGCAGACGCCGGACGGAGCGATGTGGGCCCGGGCGCGGGGGAGAGCCTACCGGGCGGCACTAGAGTGCGCGGGATGCGACGAGGACTGGTTCACGCGGGCGCGTGGGTGCTGGCCACCGGGTCGGCGGTGGCCCTGTCCTGGTTCGGCGTGCGCACCGTGGTGTCACAGGCCGCGTACGACCTGCCGCGGATGCCGCCGATCACCTCGGACACACCGGCACCGTCCGCCTCGCGCGGCGGCCCCGAACCGGAGACCGCTTCCACCCGGCGGCCCAGGTCGTCCGCGGCCGCCCGCTCCCCCGGGGCGTCCGGGCCCTCGGTCTCGCGCGGATCCGCCGGGGCCCGCCGGGACGCCGGACCGGGCGGGGGCGCCCCGCGCGCGGGCGGGACGTCCGGGAGCGTGGAGAGCCGCGAGGTGCGCGGCGGCCGGGTCGCCTTCGACCTGGGCCGGGACTCGGCCGGCCTCGTCTCCGCGTCTCCCGGTCCCGGCTGGGAGATGCGGGTGTGGCGGGGGAGCGGGTGGATACGGGTCACCTTCAGCCGGGGCGAGGAGGCGTCGTCGGTCTTCTGCGTCTGGGACGGCGCTCCGCCGAGGGTGACGGTCGACGAGCACGGGGGCTGACAGTCCGGGGCCGCCGGGCACGGCGGCCGGTTCAGCGCCGCTGGAAGACCCGCGCGGGCGGCTGCGGCGAGGGGGTGGCGGTGGCGTCCGTGACGGGGGCCGCGCCCCCGGTGAAGTCGGCCAGCGCGCGGCCGTGTTCGACCCGGCCGGGGTGCGGGTCGCCCGCCGCGCGCCGGGTGAGCCCGGCGACGGGCAGCGTCCGGTCGGAGGCGGCCAGGACGGCGTTGCCGAAGCGCCGTCCGCGCAGCACGGCCGGGTCCGCCGTCAGGCACAGCTCGGGGAAGACGGCGGCGGCGGTGGCGACCTGTGCGCGCAGATGGGCCAGCGGCGGCCCGTCGGCGAGGTTGGCGGCGTAGAGCCCGCCGGGGCTCAGCACCCGCCGGACCTCGTCCAGGAACTCGGCGCTGGTCAGATGGGCGGGAGTGCGGGCGCCGCCGAAGACGTCCGCGACGATCAGATCGGCCCCGTCCTCGGGCAGCCTGGCGAGCCCGGCGCGGGCGTCCCCGCCGCGCACCCGTATCCGCCAGGCGTTCTCCAGCGGCAGCTCGCGGCGGACCAGGGCGGTCAGCGCGGCGTCCGCCTCGAAGACCTGCTGGGTGGAGCGCGGCCGGGTGGCGGCGGTGTAACGGGCGAGGGTGAGCCCGCCGCCGCCGAGGTGCACCACCCGCAGCGGCCGCCCGGGCGGCGCGGCCAGGTCGATCAGATGGCCGATCCTGCGCTGGTACTCGAATTCCAAGTACGTTGGATCGTCGAGGTCCACGTGGGACTGCGGCGCGCCTTCGAGCAGCAGCGTCCAGGCGCGCGGCCGGTCCGGGTCCGGCAGGAGCCGGGCCAGTCCGCCGTCGACCGGCTCGCTCACCGGCTCCCTGGTCCGCCTGCCGCCCTCGCGTCGCCGTCCGTTCCTCGCCACACGGTCCAGTATCACCCGTACGGCCCATCCCGCGCCCCGCGGGACCGCGCCCGCCCCTTCAGGCGCGGCCCTCGGCGGCGGCGATCGTACGGGCCGCCTCGCTCAGCGCGGCGCGCAGCCGCGCCGGCTCGGTGGTCGCCGCCTGCGCGCTCTCCGGGGGCACCAGCCACCCGGTGCCCGCCACCGGCGGGCCGGCGGGCCGGCCGGAGCGGCGGTGGGCCGGGACGCAGACGCTGCCCTCCAGGTCCCAGCCGTCCGCGGTGCCGGGCGGCACCAGGAAGCCGAGAATGCCGCCCGCGTCGTCGTACAGCACCGGGCCCACGCTCTCTCGCAGGCGCAGGATGTCGACGGCCTCCAGTCCGTGCCGCGCGGGCACGGTCACCAGTTCGCAGGGCTCGTCCGGCACTCCGGCGGGCGGCGGGCCGCCGGTCTCGCAGCCGGTGTCCAGCACGGGGGAACCTCCTCCTGGGTCGTTCTCCGCGTTCGCTAACACGAGACTCAACGATCCGGTCTGTCAACCGCTACGGCGCAATGCCGCCGCAAAGGATGGCAGTTGATGGCAGATCACGTGTCGGATATCCCGTTTGTCGATATAACATCTCGTATGCTCCAGGAGGCGGCCGGTACGGTCCCGGCCATGGCGTCGTCACCGTCACCCTCAGCGCCGGCGGGTCCGGGCCGCCAGCCCAATCTCGCCTTCCGGCGGTTGCGCGGGCGGCTCTCGCCCGGGGAGTTCGCGGCGGTCGTCCGCAGGGCGGCCCGGGAGATAGGCGAGAACGTCTCCTGTGACGCCCGGTACGTCGGACGGGTGGAGGCCGGGGAGATCCGCTGCCCCAACTACGCCTATGAGCGGGTGTTCCTGCACATGTACCCGGGACGCTCGCTCACCGATCTGGGCTTCGAGCCCCGTCAGACGGTTCGCGGGCGCGCCGCGCGCGGGCGGGGGGCGTACGACGCCGCGGGCGCACCTCAGGACGCCCGTACGCGCCCGGGCTCCACCCGCTCGGAGCCACCCCGCCCCATCCGCGATCCGAGCCACGGCCCGAACGATCACCCGACCGACGAGGAGAACGACGTGCTGCGTCGCGCGTTCATGACCGGCGGCCCGGCGGCCGTGGCGGCGGTGTCCCTGGACCCTCTGGCCCACCCGGCCGCCGGCGCGGCCGAGACCGCCACCCGAAGCCGCCGGCCCGGCGCGGCCGAGGCCACGGCCGTCGAGCAGACCGTGCGCGATGTCCGGCTGCTCGACGACCGGTACGGCGCCGACGGCCTCTACCACCGGGCCGACGGCGCGCTGCGGGTCGCGTACGACCTGCTGGACGCGGGCGCCCGGCGGCAGCCGGCCGCCGGCCGGCTGCACACCTGGACCGGTGAACTGGCCCTCTCCGTGGGCTGGCTGGCCCACGACTCGGGCCGTCTCGCCGAGGCCCGCCCGCACTACGCCGAGGCCCTGGCCATCGCCCGGGTGGCCGGGGACGCCGCTCTCGAGGCGCACGCCTTCTGCAACACCTCCTTCCTCGCCCGCGACGCCGGGCGCCCCCGGGAGGCGGTGCGGGCGGCGCAGGCCGGACAGCACATCGCCCGCCACCTGGGCTCGGCGCGGCTGCTGTCGCTGCTGGCGGCGCGCGAGGCGGGAGGCTGGGCCCTCCTCGCCGACCGCATCGCCTGCGAGGAGTCGCTCGGCCGGGCGCGGACACTGTTCGAACGCGGTCCCTGCGACGCCGACCCGGAGTGGATGACCTTCCACGGCGAGGCCGAACTGAACGGGTTGGAGGCGCAGTGCCGGGCCGCGCTGGGCGACTGGGGGCGCGCGGCACGCCGCGCCCGCCGCGCGGTGGCCCTCCAGGACCCGCACTTCGCGCGCAACACCGCCCTGTTCACCGCCGAACTGGCGGACGACCTCGCCGGCGGGGGCGAGGTGGAGGAGGCCGCCGGAGCCGCGGGCCGGGCGCTGGACCTGCTCGGGCAGGTGCGCTCCTCCCGCGTCGGCGGGATGCTCGACCGCACCGCCCGGCGGCTGCGCCATCACCGGGCCGTCCCGGCCGTCGCGGACTTCCTGGACCGCCTGGCGGAGCGGGACGGGAAGTCCGGCCCGGCCGAAGGGGTCCGGTCGGCCTGACGGCGGTCCGCCGCCCGGCCCTCACCGCCCCGGCCGGTCCAGGTGCCCCCGGTCGTTCCAGCTCTCGACGGCCGGTTCCCCGTAGGCCCAGCCCAGTACCGACAGCGCCCCCGCGTCCAGGCGCAGCCGCGCGGCGAAGGACGGGTCCAGACCCAGCCAGCGCGCGCCCAGCACCCTGAGCAGATGGCCGTGCGCGAAGACGAGCACGTCGCGCTCCGCCGACCGCGCCCAGGCGATCACCTCGTCGGCGCGGGCGGCGACCTGCGCCAGGCGCTCGCCGTCCACCACGCCGTCGCGCCAGATGAGCCAGTCCCGGCCCGCCCGCTCCCTGATGCCGTCCGGGGTCAGCCCCTCGTAGGCGCCGTAGTCCCACTCCAGCAGCGCGTCCCAGTCGGCGGCCCGGTCCCCGAAGCCCGCCAGGTCGCAAGTCTCCCTCGCCCTCGACAGCGGGCTGGTGCGGACCTCGGCCTCCGGCAGGCCGTCCCAGGGGGCGCCGCGCAGCCGCACCCCCAGTGCCTGGGCCATGCCGCGTCCCTCCTCCAGCAGGGGGATGTCGGTGCGGCCGGTGTGCCGTCCGGACCGGGACCATGCGGTCTGGCCGTGCCGGACCGTCAGGATGCGCGCTGCCATTCCATACCTTCCGTAAGGGGCTCCCGGCGCCGCCGCCGGGCTCACGGCCATCATCGCGCGCCGGGCCCGGGCGCGCCGCCGCTCAACCCTCTGGCGCCCCCGCGTCCTCCTCTCCGCATCCGCACCGCACAGCCGTCCGCCCGCCCGTCGCACGGCCGACCACGAGAGTCGGGAGAACGTTCACGATGGTCCGGACACGGCCGCGGTGGCGGACCGAACTTCCGCCGATCGCCGTGGTCTACGCCGCGTACTCTGCCGGACCGCTGTTCGCGCGCGGCGGTCCGCCGGACGGCCCGCGGCGGACGCCGCGCTCCCGGGCCGGCGCTCCGCACCGGCGGCTCCGGGCGACCTCGAATCCACCGCTGTCACAGGCGGATGCCACACTTCCACGGGTGAGCTACAACCCCGACAGCCAACCGACGACAGCCCTGCGCCGGCGGCTCGTTGAGCTGCGCGGCGCCGATGTCGCGCCCCGGCCGATGGACGCACGGGCGCTCGCCGCGCTGGCCGCCAACCCGGGCTGCCGCCGCCGGGCGCTGCTGGACGGCGCCGGGGTGGACAAGGGCGCGCTCGCGGAGGCGCTGGGCTCCCCCGCGCCCTTCGGGCAGTCGCGGTTCGCGTTCGTCCGCGGCCACGCCTTCGAGGCGCGGGCGAAGGGGGACGGCGGCGCCGAGCTGATGCGCCTGGTCCACGCGTGCACCGCCGCGGCGGACACCCCCGTCCCCGGACCCGGCGAGGTGTCCGTGCCCGACCTGTCGGCGCCCAGCCCTGCCGGGCGCGCGGAGCGCACCCGGCGGGCGCTGGAGCGGGCGACGGCCGACGGTGGCTGGACACTGCTGGAGCACCCGATGGTGCGGCTGGAGGTGGCCGGTTCCCCCGTCCATCTGGAGCCCGACGCGGTGGCGGTCCACCCGGACGGGCGCTGGACGGTGGTGGAGATCAAGTCCTTCCCGATTCTGGATGGTTCGGCCGATCCGGCCAAGGTCGGCGCCGCGGCCCGGCAGGCGGCCGTCTACGCCCTGGCGCTCGAGGCGCTGAAGACGCACGGCGCCCGGGTGGACGAGCGGGCACTGCTGGTCTGCCCGAAGGACTTCTCCAACCTGCCCACCGCCGAGACGGTCGACCTGCGCAGGCAGCTGGCCACCACCCGGCGGCAGCTCGCCCGGCTGACGCGGCTGGAGGAGATCGCCGCCGCGCTGCCCGAGGACGCCACCTTCGACCCGGCCCGGCCGCCCGCCGAACTGGCCGGTTCCGTCGAGTCGGTGCCGGCCGCCTACACGCCGCAGTGCCTGTCCACCTGCGAACTGGCCTTCCACTGCCGCGACCGCGCCCGCTCCGGGGGCGCGGTGGAGGTGCTGGGCCGCGAGGTCCGCGGGGAGCTGGGCGGGCTGACCACGGTCGGGGCGGTCCTGGCGGCCGCCCGCGAGGAGCCGGTCACCGGCTGGGGCAGGCCCAGGTCGTAGGAGGTGTCGCGCTTGCCCGCGTTGAGGAACGCCAGGTGCGGCTCGGGACGGGAGACCACCTG
>NZ_JAJFAU010000182.1 GCF_022614595.1 Streptomyces sp. CNQ085 | reverse complement strand
GGTGATCCCGCCACGGACGACCCCGCCCGTCAACACCCGGCAACAGCGGCGCTATCCGCTCCCACGCCGCATCCGTCAGCTCACCACGACCAGCCACAAGATCAATTATCAGACACGACCTAGGATCCAGGCCATGCCGCTGACCGTGAAGGACGTGGAACGCTTCGAGGCGTCCAGGCCCCGCCTGGAGGCCATCGCCTACCGTCTCCTCGGCTCCGCGAGCGAGGCCGAGGACGCTGTGCAGGAGACCTTCCTGCGCTGGCAGTCCGCCGATGTCGGACGCGTCGAGGTCCCCGAGGCCTGGCTGACGAAGGTGCTCACCAACCTGTGTCTCAACCAGCTCGCCTCGGCCCGCGCGCGGCGCGAGACCTATGTGGGCCAGTGGCTCCCCGAGCCGCTGCTGGAAGGGGACCCGATGCTCGGCCCGGCCGACACCGCCGAGCAGCGCGAGTCGGTCTCGTACGCGGTCCTGGCCCTCATGGAACGGCTGTCCCCCCACGAGCGGGCGGTGTACGTGCTGCGGGAGGCATTCGACTATCCGCACCGGGAGATCGCCGGAATCCTCGGCGTCACCGAGGCCGCCAGCCAGCAGCTCCTCCACCGTGCCAGGAAGCACATCGCGGACGGCAGGGCCCGTACCGAGGTCGACGAGGCCGCCGCCCGGCGGATCGTCGAGGAGTTCCTGGCGGCCGCCGCCGGCGGGAGGACCGAGCCGCTGGTGCGGCTGCTCACCGCCGACGCAGTCTCGGTCGGTGACGGTGGCGGGAAGGTCCCGGCCCGTCCCGGGCCGGTCGAGGGAGCCCTCGCGATCGCGAAGTTCATGCGGATCCTGTTCAAGCCCGCCCGGTCCAAGCGCGCCCTGGTCGGCGGATCGCCCGAACTCCACATCACGACCGCCAACGGAGGGCCGGCCGTCCTGGCGGCCGTGGACGGCCGGGTCGTCGGCGTCATGTGCCTGGAGGTCACCGCCGAGGGGATCGCCGCCATCCGCAGTCAGGCCAATCCCGACAAGCTCGGGCGTGCGACCGGAGTGTGGGCGGCCACCGAGCACGGAGAACCCCTGTTCCACGCGTTCTGACCGCGGCCCGGAGGCGCTCCCCACCCCAGTGGGACCCGCCTCCGGACCCGGTGTGGCCCGCATCACGTCACGGCCCCGTCAGGAAACGGCGCGCTGCCCGGTTCAAGGGGTGAGTTCCGCGAGGAGCGGAGCCGTGCAGATAGGAGCCAGGAGAATGAAGCACCGCATCGTCGTCCTCGGAGCCGGGTACACCGGAGCCGCCGCGGCCGGCCGTCTCGCCAGGCGGCTGCACCGCGACGAGGTCGCCGTCACCCTCGTCAACGCCGACCCCGACTTCGTCGAGCGCGTCCGGCTGCACCAGCTCGCGGTCGGCCAGGACCTCAGGCCCCGGCCGCTCGAGAAGATGTTCGCGGACACCGGCGTCGAACTGACGACCGCGAAGGTCACCGGCGTCGACGCCGACCGCAGGGTTGTCACGGTCGCCGACGCCACCGGAGCCGTCCGGGAGCTGGAGTACGACACCCTGGTGTACGCCCTCGGCAGCGGCTGGAACGACCAGGGCGTGCCCGGCGCCGTCGAGCACGCCTGCGAGATCGCGAGCCGGGCCGGAGCGCTCCGGCTGCGCGAGCGCCTGGCCGGCCTGGCCGACGGGCAGCCGGTCCTCGTCGTCGGCGGAGGGCTCACCGGACTGGAGGCCGCGGCCGAGATCGCCGAGACACGCCCGGACCTCGCGGTCGCCCTCGCCACCCACGGCGGCCTCGGAGACGACCTCTCGGAGAAGGGACGCGGCCACCTGCGGAAGGTCCTCGGCGGGCTCGGCGTCACCGTGCACGAGCACACGGCCGTCACCGCAGTCGGGGCCGACCGCGTCACCACCGCCGGCGGCGAGGCCATCCCGGCCGCGGTCACCGTGTGGGCCACCGGCTTCGCCGCCCACCCCCTCGCGCGGGCCAGCGCGCTGGAGACCACCGGCACGGGCCAGATCGTGGTCGACGCCACCATGCGCTCGGTCTCGCACCCCGAGGTGTACGCCGTCGGCGACGCCGCCCTGGCGATGGGCCCCGGGGAGAAGCCGCTGCGGATGTCGTGCGCCTCTGGCGTCCCCACCGCGTGGCAGGCCGCGGACGCCATCGCCGCACGTCTGACCGGCGGGAAACTCCCGAGGATCCCGATCCGCTACTTCAACCAGTGCGCCTCCCTGGGCCGCCGGGAGGGCCTGATCCAGTACGTCACCGCCGACGACCGGGCCACCGGCGCGGCCCTGACCGGCCGGCTCGCCGCCGTCTACAAGGAGCTGGTCTGCAGGGGCGCGGCATGGGGCGTCGCCAACCCGACCCTCGGTCTGCCGGTCCGCCGCCGCCATGTCCTGCGGGAGGCAGCCCGGGCGGGCTCGGCCACCGGGGCACCGGCCTGACCGGCAGGGCGGTGCGGGCGCCCGCGGTCATGGAGCGCCCGCGCCGCCGCCGGCACGGAAGTCCTGCCGCCGTGGCCGAGCGCGGCCCGTGCCCCGGTCAGGCCGGGGCGTTCGCGGTGAGTTTCGCGGCGTCGGGGGCGTAGGCGGTCATCCAGTGCGGGCGCAGCCGGTAGTAGACCACATCCTCGTCCCAGTCGAAGGCGTTCTCGCCGTAGAGGTCCTTGAGGTACGAGAGCAGCTCCGGCCACCCCGCGGCCGGTTCGCCGCCGCGGGGGTTGAGGATCTCCACCTCGCCGTGGGTGAACACCCCCAGATCCTCGCCCCGCATGTGCGCGGCGCTGGCGGCGGGCCGCACGGCGAGGTGACGGGCCTTGGCGGCGTCGCGTGCCGTGCCGAAGTGCCACCTCCCGTGCAGGAAGTGCCCGTCGACGCCGCTGACGCGCGGCTCGCCCTTCGCCGTCACGGTGGCCAGGGAGAGGGTGCACATGCCGGTGAGGACCCTGGTGAGCTGCCCCGCGGTCAGGGTGCGTTCAGTGCTGACGATCGAGCGGAGATGCGGGGTGGAGCGGGAGAGCGAGGAGTCGAGAAGGGCCTGGAGCTCTTCGAACTCCTCCGGTGTTTCGCGCATGGGGATCCTTGTCCATCCTTGGGGCCTCGGCCCGCGTCCACCGTCGACGTCGGCCGTCGCGGCCATACTCGACCCGAAATCCGACACCTCATGTCCGGTTTCCTCAATGCTCGTACTGTCCGCCTCCGGCTTCCACCGGAACCGAACCCGTGACGGCGACGGCGGCCGCTACCGTCACCGCCCCGCCCGGTCCGGCGCCTGGCCATCGACGGGGACGCCCAGCCGGCCGGCCACGGTGGTGAGGGCCGCTCCCAGGGGGAGCGCGACCCGGACGAGGGCGTGTCCGTCGCCCCGGGTCGGATCCTGGTTGACGATCAGTACCGGCTTTCCGTCCCGGGCCGCCTGGCGGACGAACCGGAGCCCGGACATCACCGTCAGCGAGGACCCCAGGACCAGCAGCGAGGACGCCTTGCCCACCAGCTCGCGGCAGTGCTCGACCCGCGGCGGCGGAACGGCTTCGCCGAAGAACACCACATCCGGTTTGAGGGTGCCGCCGCAGGCCGTGCAGGGCACCACGCGGAAGTCCCCGACCTGTCCGTCGGTGAGGTCGGCGTCACCGTCCGGGTTGAATCCGGCGGCCACCGGCTCGAAGCCCGTGTTGGCCTCCTCCAGCCGCCGGGCGAGTTCGCGGCGCGTGCCGGCGGCGCCGCAGGAGAGGCAGACGACCCGGGCCAGGCTTCCGTGGAGTTCCACGACGTCCTCGCTGCCGGCGGCCTGGTGCAGGCCGTCGACGTTCTGGGTGATCACGCCCGAGAGCAGTCCGTGCCGCCCGAACGCGGCCACGGCCCGGTGCCCGGCGTTGGGGCGGGCGCGGCCGAAGGTGCGCCAGCCGAGGTGGCTGCGTGCCCAGTAACGGCGCCGGGCCCGGGCGTCGGCGGTGAATTCCTGGTAGGTCATCGGGGTGTGCCGGCTCAGGCTCCCGCCCACACCCCGGTAGTCGGGGATGCCCGACTCGGTGGAGATGCCCGCTCCGCTGAGCACCAGCACACCGCCGGCACCGAGCGCGTCGGCGACCGGCCCCAGGTCCGTGGTGCCCGGCGGCAGGTCCTCGGTGGGGGTCCAGCTCAGAGTGGGGCGCATGCGCATGCCGCCAGGGTACGGAAACAGGCCGCGCCCGGTCGTCCCCGCCGGCCCGGGGGCGGCACGCGGCCACCTCACGCCGTTGCCGCGGGCGCGGGGGCCTGCCCCGCGGGGCCGCCTCCGTACCCATGGCGGCCACGACATCCGGTGACGGACGGCGCCACGCGGGGCCTCCACGGCGAGTACGCCGTGGAGGCCGCGTGGCGCCGGGGCGATGCGTCTAGAAGGCCGACACCCAGTACGGTTCGAGCGTCATGGTGCCGTTGCCCCGCGCGCCCCTGAACGAACCCGCGCTGTTCCGGGCGAGGGTGTACCAGGAGTCCACGTAGTCGGGATCGTCGGTCCACCAGTCGTCGGGCATGGCGTCCAGCACGGCGTTGACCAGCGGGACGTAGGCTCCCGCGTCGATGATGGTGAGCAGGGCGCCGGCGATGGCCTTGGCGAGCGACCGGTAGTTGGTGCCGCCGTCCTCCTCCATCATCACCACGTCGGCGAGGTTGTACTTGTAATACGACCAGTTCACCAGGATCTGGTTGGGCCGGTAGGTCTTGCCGTCCTCGTCCAGGTACGGCATGTCGACCGGGTCGACGCGCACCTTGCCGTCCTGGCCGAAGCCGGCCACCAGCGAGTAGATCTCGGCGTCGCCCTTGAACCAGGGTTCCTCGTCGTCGGACAGCCTCACGGAGGTGATGCGGCTTGTCCAGAAACCGTCGCTCGCGGTGCTCGCGGAGTTCACCGGGGCGGTCGTGGGGAGGCCGTGCCGGGCGAGTTCCTCGCGCAGGACGGCCATGCCCGCGGCGACGGCCCGCTCGGCGTCGACGCCGACCACGTAGACGGGACGCTCGGGGAGCCGGTGTGCGTCCAGTGTGTGTGAGCGGCCCGTGCTGTCGTAGGCGGTGACCGTGGTGGCGCCGTCGTCGGCGGGGGCGGCCGCCACCAGGGGCTCGGCCCCGGCCTTCAGTGCCCTGCGCATCGACTCGTCGGCGAGGCGGAGGTGCAGCAGGGGGTCGGTCTGGGGGCCGAGGCCCTTGGCCTCGACGAGGGCTCGTTCGGCATCGCCGACCGCCGATTCGAGGTCCCGCGCGGCAGGTGAGGAGGCCTTCCCCGTGAGCTCGCCGAGACCGACCTCGTCCGAGGCGAGGGCCGCCGTCTCGACCCGGGCCCGCCAGGCGGGGTCGGAGAGGGAGGATGCCAGTGAACGGGCGGCGTCCTCCTCGATCGCGGTGACGCTCCCGGAGCCGCGCGGGGTCTCGGGCGGGGCGGGGGCCGAGGCTGCTTCCTGGACGGTGCCGAGACCGAGGGCGAGGAAGGCGGCGCACACGACTGTGGTTCTGAACCGGTGTCTGGTCATGCGGGTCTCCTGCGGATGCGGCGGGGTGGATGCATGAGGATCGGTACGCGGACGCGGGCGGCCTCTTGTCTATGCGGGTAGAAACCGCCGTGTCGCCCAGAATGACGATGACATGCCAATGCGGCAAGAGGCGGGATCAGGACACCCTCCCCACACTCGCGGAACGGTCCCGAATCCGGGAGAGGGGGCGGGCCGAGGTTTCCGCCCGGGCGCCACGGTTGCCAGGGCGGTGGCCCATGTCTACGGACAGGAGTGGCGGCCCGGGACTTCCGCGACACAGGGAACGGAGAGACGAGTTGCGAACATGAAGGTGGCCCACTACGTCCTGCAGCGGTTGCGCGAATGGGGGGTTGATCACGTCTTCGGCTACGCGGGAGAGGGCATCAACGGTCTGCTGGCCGCGTGGGGCCGGCCGGAGAACAGGCCGAAGTTCGCCCAGTCCCGGCACGAGGAGATGTCGGCCTTCCAGGCGGTGGGTTACGCGAAGTTCTCCGGCAAGGTGGGGGTGTGCGCGGCGACCGGGTCTTGACCCCGAACCCTGGACAGGGGTTATGCGGCTGGCGTTCAGCGTGGTTGATGCCGTTCGGAAGGTGTTCTCGTAGGCGGTGGGGCTGCGGTGCCCGAGGCGGGAGTGGCGGCGTCGGGTGTTGTAGCGGTGCAGCCGGCGGAACGCGTCGAGACGGGCCTCGCGCTCGCTGGACCAGTGCCTGCGACCCTGGAGGGTCTCTCGCTTGAACGTCGCGTTGAAGGACTCGGCGAGCGCGTCGTCCGCCGAGCTGCCGACCGCGCTCATGGACTGGCCGACGCCGGCGCCGGTGTACCGCCCAGGTTCAACCGGTCGTCGCAACACTCCTGATCAGAGAGGTGTGTTGTGGGACGGCCAGCGGGTTGGATGACGGAGTTGACGGGGCGGTCGCCGATGAAGTCGCCGGGGCGGCCCTCGACGCGGCGGGAGGTTGAGCGACTGTTCTGGTGTGAGACAGCCAAGGGACTGACCAGTGACGATGCGGCTGTCGCCGTCGGGGCTGCGCCGGCGGTGGGCACACGGTGGTTCCGGCATGCCGGCGGGATGCCGCAGATCGATCTTGCCGTCTCGGGCCGCTGTCTCTCGTTCGCCGAACGCGAGGAGATCGCCCTGTTGCGCGTGAGGGGCGCCGGAGTACGGGAGACAGCCCAGCAGCTGGGCCGGGCACCCTCGATGGCATCCCGGGAGCCGCGGCGCAACGCGGCCACCCGCGGCGGCAAGCTCGAGTACCGGGCATCGGCGCCGCCGCCGACGCGTGGTCCGCGATGCGCGACACGGGCGTCACCGTGTCGCTCGCGTCGGACATGTTCACGCGGATGCGCACCCTGCTGGCCGTCCAGCGCATGCGCGCCGCCCATGCCGCCCACGGCACCGGCGACGAGCCCGCACGCGCCACCACCCGCATCACCACACGCGACGTCCTGGACTTCGCGATGCTGTCCGGTGCCCGGACGCTCCGGCTCGACGGCGTCACCGGGTCCATCACACCGGGGGAAGCAGGCCGACCTCGTCGTCGGGGCCGAGGACCTCGACACCATGCCGCCGCACGACCCGGTCGGGACCCTCGTGCCGGGCGCCGACCGAGGCAACATCACCTCGGTCTGGGTCGCGGGCCGCGTCCGCAAGTGGGCCGGGCGTCTGGTCGGTGTCGATCTGGACGCCCTGCGTGCCCAGGCGCACGACTCGGTCGACCGGGTGAAGCCCGCGGACGACGACTGTATCGTCACCACAAAGCGCACATATGCCCCATAGGACATGCGGAGGAGTGACCGGTGCCGACTGGTGCTGCGCACACGAGGCGGGGTGCGCTGCGCATGCTCGTCCGCGAGGTGCGCGGCGGTCTGCACGGCAGGCAGGTGGCCCTGGTGGCGGCGGGGATCTCCTTCTTCGGAATGGTCTCCGCCGTCTCCCTGGCACTGCTCCTGCTCCGGCTGTGTGCCTTCGCGATCGGTGCGGACGGCACCCGGCAGGCCGTGGCGCAGATCGCGGACGCTCTTCCCCACGGGCACGGAGTGCAGACAGGACTGCGGACCCTGGCCGAGGCCGCGGTCCGGTTGTCCTGGCCGGCTCTCGCCCTCACGCTGGTGCCCGCCAGCGTGTACGGGGAAGGGCTGCGCCGGGGCTTCCTGCAGCTGTCCCCGATGGCGGCACAGGACGACACGTTCACCGGCTGGCGGGGCAGGCTGGGACTGGCGCCCGCACTGGCGGTGGCCCCGCTTCTCACGGGCATCGCCCTGTACGCCGGCCCGCCGCTGGCCCGGCTGGCCGAATCCGGCGCCCGGCACTACGCCCTGTCCGCCTTCCTGGCCTTCCACCTGGCGTGGATCCTGCTCTCCACGGAGGTCCTCCTGGTCTTCCGGTTCGTCGGCGTCGGCGCCGCCGCCCCCCGGGCGGCGGTCCCGGCCGCGTTCGCGACGGGTGCGTTCCTGTGCGGTTTCCTCGGCGGTTTCGTGGTGTTCCTGGCCATCCCGGTCGACTGGAGCCTGCCGTTCGGCGGACTCGTCGTCCCCGGGGTCACCGTGGCACTGGGACTGTGGCTGTACCTGCTGCACGCGGTCCTGCTCGTCGGCTACCAGCTGATGCTCTGCCTGGACAGCCGCGCGGAATCCCTCCTCGCGGTGCTCCGCCCCTCCCCGGGGAGCCGGGCGCCGGGCCATCGCCCGGCCGGTGAGGCGGCCCCCCGGGCGGGCTCCGGAGCGCCCACGGCCACGAAGAAGCGCCCCCGCGGCCGCGGGAGGGCGCTGGCGGGGCCCGCCGGAGCGCTTGGCCGCGACGCCGCCCTGGCCCGGTGGGCCGAGCTCCACGGAGGGTATGACCCCTCCCGCAGTGCCCTGGCCTCGACATGGGTGGTGCTGGTCCGGCGCTGCGCCTCCGCGCGCCCGCTCCGCGCCCTGCCGCCCGACCTCCTGTCGCTGGCGGGGCCCCTCGCGGCCGCCGCCGCCGTGGTGCCGGCGGCGGTGGGCGGCCGGTGGC
>NZ_JAJFAU010000181.1:1368-8614 GCF_022614595.1 Streptomyces sp. CNQ085 | reverse complement strand
ATCCGGAAGTCATGGGCGTAGACGAAGACGGTGCGGCCCTCCACCGTCCCCCAGCCGGTGATCACACCGTCCGTGTACGGCCTGCGGTCCTCCAGGCCGAACCCGGTCGCCCGGTGCCGGCGCAGGCCTTCGACCTGGGTGAAGCTCCCCTTGTCGAGGAGGAGCTCGATCCGTTCCTGAGCGGTCAGCTTGCCTCTGGCGTGCTGACGTTTCGTCGCCTTGGGGTCCGCTCCTTTCCTGACCAGTTCCTTCAGCGCGTGCAGTTCTCCCAAACGTTCGGCGGCTACCGGTGAGGATGCGGTGCTCGGCATGACGGTTCCCGTCCCTTCCTCCTGGCGTCCTCTTCTGCTCGTGTCACCGTGTGTCGTCGCCGCGGTACCAGCAGCGGCACACGGTCTTCGTGGCTCGTGTCGACGGCGAGTGCCGTGATGTCGTCCCTGTACAAGCGATCCGCCGGCACGGTCCGGAGCACGGCGCGGTGACCGTGTGCGGTGAGCAGGGCGACCGCGGCGACGTGACCGGATTCGCATGGTAGGTTGCGGACCAGCCATTCGTCCGGCCTGTCCGGCTCCTCCTCGCCCTCGGCGTCACCGAGGTAGTCGGCGGCGAGTCCACGGCCCAGCCCGGTACCGAGTCCCTTGAGGTATGCCTCTTTCCGCGTCCACAGACGCGCGAAGGCGATCGGCAGTTCCTCCCGTGACAGGCCGGCCAATTCCTCTCGCTCCCGCACGTGCAGCTTCCGCACGCACAGTCGAGCGACATCAGCGGACGGAACGCCCTGCACGTCGACTCCCACCGGCACTGCGGCCACCGCGATGGCGACGAGCCCCCGGCTGTGCGACAGGGAGAAGTGCGGCGAGGACTCGGTACCGGTCACCACCGGCCGGCCGTGCGGCGCGCCGCAGCACGGGCAGGGAGCGCGTCCAAGTGACACCTGCGCGGGAGCGATGCCCAGGTGGAGGGCGAGGATGCGGCGCAGCGCTATGTGCGCGGAGAGGTACGTGAGGCGGCCCTGTGGGCGTACGAACGCGTTGGCGCGCTCCCGCTCACGGTCGTCGAGTTCGCCGATCGCTGCGGGCGGTGGTTCGGTGACCGGTCCGCGCAGTGTCCAGATCTGCAACTCCCCCGGCTCGGCACCGAGCACCGTACCGGGCGGAAGCCCCGGCGGTGCAGGGCCACCGACGGGTGTGAACTCGCCCTTCGCACGCGTGGCAGACCCCGTCGCCCGCAGCGGACCGATGCGGGGAGGTCTGCCGAGCGGGCCGGGCGCGGCATCGAGCCGCGTCATGGGCGGTCACCTCTCATGGGGGAACACGAGTTCCACTTCGGCGGGGAACGTCCGCCCCGCGGAATGGGCGGAAGGCCACGGGCCGGCCGGGGCGCTGTCCGCCCCCGCACGGCCCGTGGCCGGACCGGTCTTGTGCCGGAGGATGCCACCGTCAGCGGTTACCCTCCGCGTACTCCTTGGCGTGGCCGAGGGTGGCCCGGCTGTTGGTGCTGAGAGCCGTCCGGACGTAGTCGCGGGCGTCTTCGACCGTCGCGTCCTCGCCCAGGACACTGGCGATGTTGTCCGTGTTCAGGACAACGGTGTGCTGCGAGGACGCGGCGACGCCGTCCCCGTTCTCCACAAAGGTCCAGTAGCCGGTGTGCAGGGTCATCAGCGCAGGGAGCGTGACCTGCTTGTACGCGATCTTGTGGGTCGGCAGACACACGCGACAGGACTTGGTGGTGTGTGTGGAACCGTCCTTGGCGCGGGTGTCCATCTCCAGGATCTGCAGCCCCGGGGAGAGTTCTTCGAGCCGGACCGTGGCCACGTGCGGCAGCCGCTTCCCCCAGAGGTCGGCCTCGTTGATGAAGTCGTAGACGTCCTTGGCCGAGCCGTTGATCTGCACGGTGTCCTCGAAGGAGAAAGTCACCTTCTCGGTGGCGCGGGCGGTCTCCACGTTCGTCTTCAGCGCCGCGAGTTCGGTGCGCGAATTGCGGTCAACGGCCTCGTCGATCCAGGCCAGGCTGTCCGCGTCGTCGTCGATCGCCCGGTAGTCGTGCAGCAGGTGAACACGGGCCTCCGCCTCCGACAGGGGCTCGATGATCCAGGTACCGCCCATGGCCGCGACCGGCGGGGCCGGCACTTCCTGGCGAAAGGTGATACTCATCGCCTCGGGGTCGAGGATGCGGCGCGACGTCCAGTTCTTGGCCGTCTCGTTGGCGGTGGCCCAGATTCTGATGCGTTCCTCGTTCCCGTCCCGCTCGACGTGGTCCACGTGGATGGTCGGCGGGAAGACGCGAGGCCAGTTCTCCACCTCGGCGATCAGCCGGTAGACGTCGGCGGCCGGAGCCGAGATCGTGATCTCGTGCTTCACCTCACGCAGGCTCTGCTGCGGCATACTCGTTCTCCTCGGATGTCGGAACGCGGAGGCTTCAGAAGTTGCCCAGGCCGCCACAGACGTTCATGGCCTGCGCGGTGATGGAGGCAGCGGTGTCGGAGATCAGGTAGCCGACCAGGCCGGCGACCTCCTCTGGTGTGGAGTACCGACCGAGCGGAATCTTGGACTGGAACTTCTTGAGGATGGCTTCCTCGGTCGTGTCGTAGGCGGCCGCGTATCCGGCCCGGACGCGCTGGGCCATGGGGGTCTCGACGTATCCGGGGCAGACCGCGTTGACGGTTACGCCGGTCGGGGCCAGTTCGTTGCCCAGCGCCTTGGTGAAGCCGACGACGCCGTGCTTCGATGCCGAGTAAGGGGCACCGAGGACGACGCCCTGTTTGCCGGCGGTGGAGGCGATGTTGATGATCCGGCCGCGGCTCTTGTCGCGCATGCCGCCGGTCGTCAGCACCTCACGAGTCATCCGGAAGACGCTGTTGAGGTTGGTGTCGATGACGTCGTGCCACAGTTCGTCGGGGATGTCGGCGGTGACGCCGCCGCCCGACCGGCCCGCGTTGTTGACCAGGATGTCGACCGTGCCGAACCTGTCGACGGCCCTCTGGACGAAGGCCTTGACGTCATCGTCGGAACGGACGTCAAGGACGGTTCCGTCGACTTCGAAACCCTCCTCGCGCAGTTCCTTGACCGTGTTGGCGACACCCTCGGCGCTACGGGCGCCGATGAATACCCGATTCCCCCGGGCGGCCAGGAGTCGAGTGACGGCGAGGCCGATCCCGCTGGTCGCTCCCGTGATCAGGGCGACCCGCTTGTCCTGTTGCGGCATGTCCTCTTCTCCAGGTAAGTGGTGCTGTGGATGGGCATCGAACCGAACGGATCCGTTCGTCCGGCCCTGGGTCATCGCCGATCAAGCGGACACGAACTGCAGGTTGACGGCGGCGATGAGGACACGCGGGGTACCTGCGACGCCCAGGGCGTCCTCGTCGAGGGTGATGCCGTACTCGCGCTCGATGCGGCTGCCGGTCTCGAGCAACGCCAGCGACTCGTAGCCCAGCGCCTCGAACGGCACGTCGAGGATGTCGCCGTCGAGGTCCACGTCCTCTTCCGCTCCCGCGCCCTCGAGGAGGATGCGCCGGAGGTCGTCGATGGTGAATTCGTGTGTGGCCACGCGAGTTCCTCTCTGTGTGTGAGCAACGCGTACTTCTTATGGGCGCCCTCGCCGCCTTCAGGGAGGCGGTCGGCGGGCACCGATTCAGAACGGTCAGTCGGCCCCGCGGACCACTGTGACGGAGTTGAAACCACCGTGACCGCGGGCGATCACCATGACCGTGCGCACCTCGGCGGTACGGGGCTGGGAACCGACCAGGTCGATGTCGTACTCGTCGGAGAGATCGACGTTGGCGGTGGGCGGGATCAGCCCCTCTCCGATGGCGAGCAGCGCGGCGGCCACGTCGAGGGGAGCGGCTCCGGAGTACAGCCGGCCCGTCATCGTCTTGGGGGCGGTGACCGGTACGCCGCGGGGCCCGAACAGCGCGGTGATGGCCTCGGCCTCGATCCGGTCCAATTCCGGCACGGCCGCGGCGTCCGCGAAGACCAGGTCGATGTCGCCGGGTTCCGCGCCAGCGTCGGCCAGGGCCAGCTCCATGGCCTTGCGGAGTCCGGGTTCGCGCCCGCTGCCGGGTTTCGCGTCGAACGTCGCGCCGTATCCGGAGACCTCTCCGTAGATCCGCGCACCGCGCGCCCGAGCCTCATCAGCGGACTCCATAATCAGGATCGCGCCGCCCTCGCCGGGGACATGCCCGTTAGCTTTGGCGTCGAAGGGCAGATAGGCCCGCGAGGGCTCATCTCTGGTGCTGAGCCGGCCGCCAGCCAGCTGGGCGACCCAGCCCCAGGGACAGATCGAGGCGTCGATGGCGCCGGAGACGACCATGTTCGTTCCCTTGCGGATCTGTCTGCGGGCGTGCGCGATCGCGTCGAGGCCGCCCGCCTGGTCGCTGACGACCACTCCGCTGGGGCCCTTCATGCCGTTACGAATCGATATCTGACCGCTGTTGACGGCATAGAACCACGCGAAGGACTGGTACGCGCTGACGTACTGGCTGCCCTGGCTCCACAGCTTCTGCAGTTCGCCCTGGCCGAACTCGAAACCGCCCGACGAACCAGCCGTGACCACGCCCATGCCGAACTCCGGCAGATCCTTGGGGTCCACTCCGGCGTCCGTCAGCGCCCAGTCAGCGGCGACGAGCGCCATCTGCGTCATCCGGTCAGTCTGCGGAAGCAGCCGGCTGGGCAGGAGGTCCTCGGCGACGAAGCCGGGCACTTCCCCAGCCAGCGTCGCCGGATAGGAAGAGGGATCGAAGCGCGTGATCCGACCGATACAGGTCTTCCCATTACGCACCGAAGCCCAGAAGTCCTGTGCACCCAGGCCGTTGGGGGCAGCGATACCCAGGCCGGTGACCACCGCGGAGGTCGTCATGCCCCGCTCCTTCCGGGACGCGTCAACACCATGGCGCTCTGGAATCCGCCGAAGCCGCTGCCGACGGTCAGGACCGTGTCGGTGCGGTGTTCACGCGCGACCAGCGGAACGTAGTCCAGGTCGCACTCCGGATCCGGGGTGTGCAGATTCGCTGTCGGTGGCACCACGTTGTTCTCCATGGCGAGCGCGGAAGCGGCGATCTCGATGGAGCCGATGGCCCCGAGGGAGTGCCCGACCATCGACTTGATGGAACTCACCGGGGTCCGATACGCGTGGCCGCCCAGGCTTCGTTTGAAGGCCGCGGTTTCGTGGCGGTCGTTCTGCTTGGTGCCCGAGCCGTGCGCATTGATGTAGTCGATCTCGGTCGGATCCAACCGCGCCTCGTCGAGCGCCAACCTGATCGCCTCGGCCATCTCCGCCCCGTCGGGGCGCAGGCCGGTCATGTGGTAAGCGTTGGAACGCGTCGCGTAGCCGGCGATCTCGGCATAGATGTACGCACCGCGCTTCCTCGCGCTCTCCAGCTCCTCCAGGGTGAAGACGGCGGCTCCCTCGCCGAGGACGAAACCGTTGCGGGTCCCGTCGAAGGGGCGGGAGGCACGCTCGGGTTCGTCGTGCCGGGGCGTGGTCGCCTTGATCGCGTCGAAGCACGCCATCGTGATGGGTGAGATGGGGGCGTCGGAGGAACCGGTGATCATGACATCGGCGGAACCTTCCCGGATCAGGTCCACGGCGTGCCCGACCGAGTCGATGCCGGAGGTGCAACCCGTGGACACCACGGTGCTCGGGCCCTGCGCGCCGACTGCCCAGGCCACTTCGGCGGCGAAGGAGCTGGGGACCAGGTAGTTGTACAGGTGCGGGGCCGCGTAGTCGTGGTCGACGAGGTCGAGCCGGCCTCCATCGCTGACGACCCTGTACTCCTCGTCGAGTCCCATGGTGGCGCCCACGGCGCTGCCAATGGTGACACCGACCCGGTACGGGTCGTAGGTGTCCAGATCAATGCGACTGTCGGCGACGGATCCGCGGGCCGCGACCACGGCCAACTGCACAGCCCGGTCCATTCGCCGAATCTCCTGAGGGCTCAGGCCGTACTCCTCGGGATCGAAGTCGATCTCCACGGCGACTCGGGAGCGGAAGGGACTGGGGTCGAAGAAGGTGATCCCGCGTGTCGCGGTACGGCCCTCGCTCAAGAGGCTCCAGAAGTTCTTCGTCCCGACGCCTCCCGGGGCGAGGACCTCGATGCCGGTGATGACCACTCGCCGACCGGTCACGCCGACGCCCGCCAACTGTAGAAGCGCCTGGCCATCGCATCGGCCGGCGAGCGCCACGTCTTGGGATCGTACGCCTCGATGTACGGCTTCAGGTCATCGCTGATCCGGACGAAACGCTCATCGTTCCGCGCTTCCTGGATCAGCTTGCCGCCGTTGTCCTCATCGGAATCCTGAAGGTGGAAGTACAGACCACGGTATTCGAAAAGCTGACGCCGTCGCGTGCCCATGCGATGGGGCATTTCAGTGGCATCGAAATCGGCAAAAAGTTCGGCGACCTGGAGAATCGATCCGGGATCCATCCTGGCCACGATCAACGTACTGTGCATGCGTTTCCTCTCTTCATGACCGACTCGGGAGAGCGCGGCGGCCTGGGGAAATCCAAAAATGAGTATCCTGAACGGGTCGCCCGGTTTCAACAGATCCAATGTCAGGAAAACGTCAGACCCGGTCACGATTCTGCAGGTTATTTCCGAGGAAGGAAATCAGTCCTTGATCTCGCAGATGACGGCGCCGGCGCTGACCCCGGCGCCGACGGCGGCGTTCAGGCCCTTGACGGTGCCGGCGCGGTGGGCGTTGATGGGCTGCTCCATCTTCATCGCCTCCAGCACCACGACGAGCTCGCCCTCGGCGACGGTCTGGCCCTCCTCGACGGCGACCTTGACGATGGTGCCCTGCATGGGGGAGGCCAGCGCGTCACCGGAGGCGGCCGGGCCGGACTTCCTGGCCGCGCGGCGTTTGGGGCGGGCGCCGCCGGCCGCGGCGGTGCGGGCCAGGGACATGCCCAGCGAGGCGGGCAGGGAGACCTCCAGGCGCTTGCCGCCGACCTCGACGACCACCGTCTCGCGGCCGGGCTCGTCGTCCTCGGCGTCCGCGCCGGGCGCGGCGAAGGGCTTGATGTCGTTGACGAACTCGGTCTCGATCCACCGTGTGTGGACGGTGAACGGGTCGGCGGGCCGCCCGTTGACCTCGGGGGCGAAGGCCGGGTCGGCGACCACCGTGCGGTGGAAGGGGATGGCGGTGGCCATGCCCTCGACGGTGAACTCCGCCAGCGCCCGGGCGGCGCGCTGCAGGGCCTGGGCCCGGGTGGCGCCGGTGACGACCAGCTTGGCCAGCAGCGAGTCCCA
>NZ_JAJFAU010000181.1:0-1271 GCF_022614595.1 Streptomyces sp. CNQ085 | reverse complement strand
GTGCGGTGGAAGGGGATGGCGGTGGCCATGCCCTCGACGGTGAACTCCGCCAGCGCCCGGGCGGCGCGCTGCAGGGCCTGGGCCCGGGTGGCGCCGGTGACGACCAGCTTGGCCAGCAGCGAGTCCCAGGCCGGGCCGATCACACTGCCGGACTCCACGCCGGCGTCCAGGCGCACGCCCGGGCCGGTGGGCGGGTCGAACCTCGTCACGGTGCCGGGGGCGGGCAGGAAGTTCCGGCCGGGGTCCTCGCCGTTGACGCGGAACTCGAAGGAGTGGCCGCGCACCGGCGGGTCGTCGTAGCCGAGCGGTTCGCCGTCGGCGACGCGGAACATCTCGCGGACCAGGTCGATGCCGGTGACCTCCTCGGTGACCGGGTGCTCGACCTGCAGGCGGGTGTTGACCTCCAGGAAGGAGATGGTGCCGTCCTGGCCGACGAGGAACTCGCAGGTGCCGGCGCCGACGTAGCCGGCCTCCTTCAGGATGGCCTTGGAGGCGCGGTACAGCTCGGCGTTCTGCCCGGCCGTCAGGAACGGCGCGGGGGCCTCCTCGACCAGTTTCTGGTGGCGGCGCTGCAGGGAGCAGTCGCGGGTGGAGACGACCACCACGTTGCCGTGGGTGTCGGCCAGGCACTGGGTCTCCACGTGCCGGGGCCGGTCCAGGTAGCGCTCCACGAAGCACTCGCCGCGGCCGAAGGCGGCCACCGCCTCGCGCACCGCGGAGTCGTACAGCTCGGGGACCTCCTCAAGGGTGCGGGCGACCTTCAGACCGCGCCCGCCGCCGCCGAAGGCGGCCTTGATGGCGATCGGCAGGCCGTGCTCCTTGGCGAAGGCGACGACCTCGTCCGCGCCGCTCACCGGGTCGGGGGTGCCGGCCACCAGGGGGGCGCCGGCGCGCTGGGCGATGTGGCGGGCGGCGACCTTGTCGCCCAGGTCGCGGATGGCCTGCGGAGGCGGACCGATCCAGGTCAGCCCGGCGTCGATGACGGCCTGGGCGAACTCGGCGTTCTCCGACAGGAAGCCGTAGCCGGGGTGGACCGCGTCCGCGCCGGAGTCGGCCGCGGCCTTGAGTACCTTGTCCATGTCCAGGTAGCTGGCGGCGGGAGTGTCACCGCCGAGCGCGAAGGCCTCGTCCGCCACCCGCACGTGGAGCGCGTCCCGGTCCGGGTCGGCGTAGACGGCCACACTCGCGATCCCGGCGTCCCGGCAGGCCCGGGCGACCCGGACAGCGATTTCACCGCGATTGGCGATGAGCACCTTGCGCACGATGGCTTC
>NZ_JAJFAU010000019.1:47025-47411 GCF_022614595.1 Streptomyces sp. CNQ085 | reverse complement strand
GCCCGGCCCCGGGCCGCGGCGGACGGCCGGTGGCCGAGGGCGCGTCAGGCTCCCAGAACGGCCTTCACCGTCGCGATCGATGGATTGGGCAGGGCCGAGCCGTCGGGGAAGAGCACGGTCGGGACCAGCTGGTTGCCGTCGTTGACCTTCTCGACGAAGGCCGCGGCCTCCGGATCGTGCTCGATGTTGACCTCGGTGTACGCGATTCCCTCGCGGTCCATCTGGCCCTTGAGCCGACGGCAGTAGCCGCACCAGGTGGTGCTGTACATCGTGACCGTTCCCGCCATGGGTTCTCGTGCTCCTCGTCTCGGCATGTCGGCGTACTGACATCGGTGGAACGTTCAACCGGCCGGGCCCATTCCCGGCGTCCCGTCCGGGCGCCCGGA
>NZ_JAJFAU010000019.1:27617-47015 GCF_022614595.1 Streptomyces sp. CNQ085 | reverse complement strand
CCCCCCCCCCCCCCCCCCCCCCCCCCCCCCCCCCCCCCCCCCCCCCCCCCCCCCCCCCCCGCGGGGAGTTCCTGCTACGAGTTCCCGCGGCCTGTGGACGGCGGTTACCGGCCCCACGGCCGACCTGGCAGCATGGCGGGGTGACAGCAGTAACCCCCTCCTCCCTCTTCCCGCGCGTCCCCGATTCGCCCGACGCGGTGCTCGAAGGGCTCGATCCCGAGCAGCGCGAGGTGGCGACGGCGCTGCACGGCCCGGTGTGCGTGCTGGCGGGGGCCGGTACGGGCAAGACGCGTGCGATCACGCACCGGATCGCGTACGGGGTGCAGGCGGGGGTGCTTCCGCCCGCGAGCGTGCTGGCCGTCACCTTCACCAACCGCGCGGCGGGCGAGATGCGCGGGCGACTGCGTCAGCTCGGGGCCGGCGGTGTGCAGGCCCGCACCTTCCACTCCGCGGCCCTGCGCCAGCTGCAGTTCTTCTGGCCGAAGGCGATCGGCGGCGAGCTGCCGCGTCTGCTGGAGCGCAAGGTCCAGCTCGTCGCCGAGGCCGCCGCACGCTGCCGCATCCGGCTCGACCGCAACGAACTGCGCGATGTGACGGGCGAGATCGAGTGGGCCAAGGTGACCCAGAGCGTTCCGGAGGACTATCCGGCCGCGGTGGCGAAGTCCTCCCGAGAGGCCCCGCGCGATCCGGCCGAGATCGGCCGGATCTACGGGCTCTACGAGCAGCTCAAGCGCGAGCGCTCGGTCATCGACTTCGAGGACGTGCTGCTGCTCATGGTCGGCATCCTCCAGGAGCGGCCGGAGATCGCCGACACCGTGCGGCGGCAGTACCAGCACTTCGTGGTGGACGAGTACCAGGATGTCAGCCCTCTGCAGCAGCGGCTGCTGGAACTGTGGCTGGGGGGGCGGGAGAGCGTCTGCGTCGTCGGCGACGCCAGCCAGACGATCTACTCCTTCACCGGGGCCACCCCCGACCACCTGCTCGACTTCCGCACCCGGCACCCCGGGGCCACGGTGGTGAAGCTGGTGCGTGACTACCGCTCCACGCCGCAGGTGGTGCACCTGGCCAACGGGCTGCTGGCCCAGGCCCGGGGCCGGGCCGCGGAGCACCGGCTGGAGCTGGTCTCCCAGCGCGAGGCCGGGCCCGAGCCCGTCTACACCGAGTACCCGGACGAACCCGCCGAGGCCGAGGGCGTCGCCCGCCGCATCAGGGAGCTGCTGGACGCCGGAGTCCCCGCGAGCGAGGTCGCGGTGCTCTACCGCGTCAACGCCCAGTCCGAGGTCTACGAACAGGCCCTGGCGGACGCGGGAGTGCCCTACCAGCTGCGCGGCGCCGAGCGGTTCTTCGAGCGGCCCGAGGTGCGCGAGGCCGGTGTCGCCCTGCGCGGCGCGGCGCGCGCCGGGGACAACGAGCCGCTGCTGGCCGACGCCGTGGACCTCCCCTCCCAGGTGCGGGCGGTGCTCGGGGGCACCGGCTGGACGCCGCGGCCCCCGGCCGGATCGGGCGCGGTGCGCGACCGCTGGGAGTCCCTGGCGGCCCTGGCACGGCTGGCCGAGGATTTCGCGCGCGCCCGTCCGCAGGCGACGCTCTCCGATCTCGTGGCCGAGCTGGACGAGCGGGCGAACGCCCAGCACGCCCCCACCGTCGAGGGCGTCACCCTCGCCTCGCTGCACTCCGCCAAGGGCCTGGAGTGGGACGCGGTCTTCCTGGTCGGGCTGACGGACGGGACGCTGCCGATCAGCTACGCGAAGACCGACGAGCAGGTGGAGGAGGAGCGTCGGCTGCTCTACGTGGGCGTCACCCGGGCCAGGTGCCACCTCTCCCTTTCCTGGGCGCTGTCACGCTCGCCGGGCGGCCGGGGCGGACGTCGGCCGAGCCGTTTCCTGGGGGGGCTGCGTCCCGGTTCCTCCTCGGGCGGCGGCCGCGCGGGCGGCGCCGGCGGGGTGGAGCGCGGCGGCGGACGGTCGCGCGGGCGGCGCGGTCCGGTGCGGTGCCGGGTGTGCGGGCGCACCCTCACCGACGCGGGCGAGATCAAGCTGATGCGCTGCGAGGGCTGCCCCTCCGACCTCGACGAGGAGCTGTACGAGCGGCTGCGGGAGTGGCGCTCGGCGCAGGCACGGCAGCTCGGACAGCCCGCCTACTGCGTCTTCACCGACAAGACCCTCATGGCGGTCGCCGAGGCCCTGCCCGACAGCGAGGCGGAGCTGGCGCGGATCCCCGGTGTGGGCGGGCGCAAACTCCAGAGGTTCGGCGCCGATGTGCTGGCACTCTGCGCGGGTGAGGAGATCGGGGCGGACCCCGGGGAACCGTCCGGCGAACAAACGGACGAAGAGGTTCCGGAATCTGTCACAGAGGATGTTACGAACCCGCCCGGAAAATAGTTTGCGCGGGCCGTGCAAACCCTCATAGCCTTCCGGACGTGGATGAGGAGGGGCCCGCTGGCTCACCGGATCCATGCTGTACTGAACTCCTGACATCCGGATTGACACACCCAGTCGGTCCCCCAGGCGCCGAGAGGAGGCGAGCCCCGATGACCAGCACGATCACCATGATCACGGCGGAACAGACCGGTCGCGAGGTCCTCGCCTCCAGCCTGCTCGGCTCCCGTCTGTCCGGCATCCGTGTCCTCGGCGTCGCGACCGCGTGCCCGGCCTCCCTCTCGGCTCTGCCGATTCATGAGCGGGCCGGCGAGCGACCGGCCCAGGCACCCGCGGTAGTGGCGGCGGCACAGGCCGATGCCTGTGCCTTTACCGGCGCGGCCAACGGTGCCGGCAACGGACGGGAGCAGGCCAAGCACCACACGATGTGGGCCTTCCGTGGGCTCGAACCCTGGAGAGATCCAGCCTGATCGGCACGATCAGGTCGGCACCTTCCAGGGCCGCGGAACCCACACCGGGATCCGCGGCCCTTCTGTTTTCCCCGAACGCCCCGGCCACCAGCCGGGTCGAAGAGACGACACACAGACGAGGAATCCACCGCCGTGCACATCCAGACGCACGCCCCGTCCGTACAGCCCGACCCGATCCGAACGTCCGATTCCACGGAGGACTCCTTGACCCCGCTCACCACGCTCACCGAGCTCGACGACGCCATCGAGCGTCTCGGTGTGGCCGTGCCCTGCCGCAGCTACGACCCGGAGGTCTTCTTCGCCGAATCGCCGGCCGACGTGGAGTACGCCAAGTCGCTCTGCCGGACCTGCCCGCTGCGCGAGGCCTGCCTCGCCGGTGCGGAGGACCGCCGTGAGCCCTGGGGGGTCTGGGGCGGCGAGCTGTTCGTCCAGGGGGTGGTCGTCCCCCGCAAGCGGCCGCGCGGCCGTCCCCGCAAGAACCCGGTCACGGCATGAACACCGTCGGCACGATCGATCACCCCGCGACGCACGGTCCCGCGCTGCGTCCCTTCCCGAAGCCGGAATCCGCGATGACGCTCAACACCGACAACCACGCAAGCACACAGCCCGACGCCACCGCCTCACCCCAGAACAGGACCCGTGACATGCAACTCATCCCAGAAGCCATGGCCCGTGCTCATATGAGTGAACGTATGAGGGAGGCCGAGCTGGAACGGCCCGGCTACCGGGTGATCACCGCCCGCCGAATGCAGCGCCGTGCCGAACGGGCCTCCATGCGGGCCCGCCGCGCGCTGGCCCTGGCCGTCATGCAGTGACGGCCCACCGGTTCCGGCTGCTGCCGGAGCCGGTGAACCGCTCCCGTCCGCCGACCCGCCGAGCGGACCGGGGCGCGGACCGGGGTCGGGCGGACAGCCGGAAGCAGAGCACGGCGGCACGAGACGATGACACGCACGGATGATCCACACGGCGGGAGCCGGGGCACGTCGGGGCCCCGGCTCCCGTGCTCTTCCGGGCGGTCCGTGGAGAACCCCGGCCGCCGGAGGCCATCAGGCGGAGGTCTCCGCCACTTCCGCCTCCTCCCCGGTACCGTCGGCGTGCCCCTCCTCGTCCTCGGGCGGGAAACCGGGCACCCACGCCTCCATTTCCTCGTGCATGCGCACCTGCGCGCCGAGCTGGCACAGCACACCGATCGTGCTGAGCGTCACCCGGTGGATCAGCAGATAGGAGGGCGGCAGGTTGAGCTGCTTGCCCAGCTGATAGGCGGGGGAGCGCGGATCGGCGACCCGCGCGGCCTGCTCCCGCATCCAGTCCCGGGAGAAGACGAACTCCTCCACCTGTGCCGGTTCGATGATCGGCAGGAGGTAATCCAGCACCGCATCCGGGTCCAGCTCGACGGACGG
This sequence comes from Streptomyces sp. CNQ085, assembly GCF_022614595.1. Lineage (GTDB taxonomy): Bacteria > Actinomycetota > Actinomycetes > Streptomycetales > Streptomycetaceae > Streptomyces. The sequence continues at coordinate 42,767 of NZ_JAJFAU010000019.1, read as the reverse complement.
CTTGATGAACCCCTCGTCGCACAACAGCTCGTGGACCGCTTCCGCATCGCCGTCGAGCGCCATCCGCAGCGCGACGCCGATCGTCGGCGGCAGCCCCTCCGGCAGCCGGTCGACCGTGCCGAAGTCCATCACCCCCAGCCGCCACCGCTCGGGCGGCCCGTCGGGAGCGTCGCCGGTGAGCAGCCGGAAGTTCCCCGGGTGCGGATCGGCGTGCAGCAGACCGGTGCGGGCCGTGCCGGAGAAGAGGAAACGCGCCAGCAACTGCCCGGCCCGGTCCCGCTCCTCGCGGCTGCCGTCCCTGATCACGTCGGCCAGCGGCACACCCTCCAGCCACTCGGTGACCAGTACCTGGTCGCACTGGTACACCACGTCCGGGACCCGCACGTCCGGATCGTCGGCGAACTCCTCCGCGTACGTCCGCTGCGCCCGCGCTTCCAGTTCGTAGTCCAGCTCCTCGCTGAGCCGGTCACGCATCTCCGAGACCAACGGCTTGATGTCCACGCCCGGAATGAGCGGTCCCAGCAGCCGGACGAAGCGCCCCAGCTGGTTCAGATCCGACAGCAGCGCTTCACCGGCGCCGGGGTACTGCACCTTCACGGCCACCGGGCGGCCGTCGTGCCAGATCCCGCGGTGCACCTGCCCGATCGAGGCGGCGGCCGAGGGCCTGTCCTCGAACTCCTCGAACAGCTCGCGCCAGTCCTCGCCCATGCGCTCGGCCAGCGCAGCGTGCACCGAGGTCGCCGGCATCGGCGGTGCCGCCTCCTGGAGCTTGGTCAGCGCCGCGCGGTAGGGGCCGGCCACCTCCTCCGGGAGTGCCGACTCGAAGACCGACAGCGCCTGGCCGAACTTCATGGCACCTCCCTTCAGCTCCCCGAGGACCTTGAAGAGCTGCTCGGCGGTGCGCTGCTGCAGCTCCTGCCCGACCAGATCGGCGGAGTACCCGCCGATCCGCTTGCCCAGCCCCCAGGTCGCGCGCCCCGCCATCCCCAGCGGCAGCGCGGCCAGCTTGGCGGTACGGGTGACGGCCTTACGCGGAAGATCCGACATGTGCCCCTCCAACTTCCCGACAGCACGACCAGGCGGCAGCGCCGAGGACAGCGGTCATGTGGCCATTGTGGACCGCCGGGCCCCCTCCTCCGAGAGCGGGCGTCCGCCGTGACCGGAAGCCGCACCGCACGGACACTCCGGACGAGGCGGTACCGGCTCGCACTCGGCGCGCAGCCGCGGCAGCACCCAGTGCTGCCGCGAGTCCGTGACGCAGCTCTCGTCCCCGTCCAGGAAGCTCAGCGCACAGGAGGCGGTGGCCCCCGCCACCACGGTCGCCAGTGCCACATCACAGGCCGGCACCGCCGACCGCCGTGCCGACCTCCACTGTGCCACCACCAGCGGCCAGGTGGGTTCCCGCTCCGCGCATCCGAGCATCAGGCACTCCGCGCAGGCCGACGCACCCGGCAGTACCAGCGGCCCCACGAAGCCGGTGGCCTCGACGACACCGGCGTACAGATGCGGCTGCCCGGCCCGGACCAGCTCCTCGGCCGAGGCGGGGTCCGGCGCGTAGGCGGACAGGCCGTCGCGTGGGACGACCACCACCAGAGCGTGCCCCGGCGGCCGCCCGCCTTACCGCCCGGCCCGCGGCCGAGGCCCGTCGCTCACCGGCCTGGTCGGGGTCGATGCCTCCGGGCGCGGTGTCCCACGGCGCCACGCAGCCTCCGTCCACCACGTCCACCTGCCCCACCCCGGCCGCCGACAGCAGTGCTGCCACCGTCGCTCCGACCCGTCCCGCACCGCGCACCTGTACTCGGGCCGCCGCCCGGGCGGCCAGCCGGCGCACCCCGCCGCCCGGCTCGGGACGGAGCACCGAGAGCGACCCCAGGTCCGGACGGAGCCGGTCGTCCACCCGGGCCGCGGCCCGCCGGTGGGCCGTGGCATCGTCCAGCAGCCCCGCGGCCGTCAGCCGTGCCACCAGCCGATCGGCCGCGTCCGCCCCGAGCCCCATCACCTCGGCGGCCTGTCTGAGCTGGGGAAGGCTGCGGGTGCCGTCGAGGAGATCCAGGAAACCGCCGGTCGCGGTGTCCACCGGACCCAGCAGCACCGAGTGGGTGGGCGCCACCCCGTACCGCACGGTGTTCCGGTCCCGCCAGGCACGCCGGAGCGCGGGTTTGATCATCGGATGCACGGCAACCCCCTGGACCACTGCTGAACCGCTCCCGGCGCACCCGGCGCCGGAAGAGGACCGGACGGCCCCAGCCTGCGTCCTTCGCCGTGGCCGTCGCGGAGAGTTGTCCACAGGATGTGGCGTTCGTCACATCGGGGGCGCGAGATGTCCGGAGGCGCGCCACCGGCTCGCACACAGGCGTGCGTCCCCGCGAGCGACCCGGGGACGGGACTTCCGCCGACCCCGGCGGGTAACGTCGTGGCATGCCCGCAGACCCGCTGAACAGCGTCGAGAAACCGGGCCCCGGCCCGCGCGGCACGGCGCCGCAGCCGGACGAGGTCGAGGTCCGCCGCAGCGCACGCCGCCGCCGCACGGTCTCCGCCTACCGGGAAGGCGGCCGTACCGTCGTCCTCATCCCGGCCCGGATGTCGAAGGAGGAGGAGCGGCGCTGGGTCGGCGTCATGCTCGACAAGCTGGCCGCCCAGGAGAGCAGGAGGACGCTCGACGACGGGGAGCTGGCCGCCCGCGCGCTGCGGCTGTCCGAGCAGCACCTGCTCGGACGTGCCCGCCCGTCCACCGTGCGCTGGGTCACCAACCAGAACACCAGATGGGGATCGTGCACCCCCGCCGAGGGCAGCATCCGCCTCTCCCACCGTCTGCAGGGGATGCCGGAGTACGTCCTGGACTACGTCCTCCTGCACGAACTCGCCCATCTGCTGGTCCCGGGGCACGGCCCGGATTTCTGGCGGCTGTTGGAGACCTATCCGCGCACGGAGAGGGCCCGGGGATTCCTTGAGGGCGTGATCGCCGCGGGCAGGCTGCCGAACGTTCCCCGTGACGGGCGCGAGTGAGCCCCGGAGGGCACCGGTTAGCCTGGCGCAACGCGATTCACCGCTTCGGATGGGGGGCGGTCGTTACGCATGGCCAGGGAGTTCCAACGGGGCCACAAGGCCGGGATCAGCGATCTGACAGCCGGAACGGATCTGTACGTGGGTGTGCGGACCTCCGCACCGGGGCTGTCATTCGACATCAGCTGCTTCGGCCTCGACGCTGATGAGCGGTTGTCGGACGACCGTTACCTCATCTTCTTCAACCAGCCCGAGTCGCCGGAGGGAGCGATCCGGCTGCTGGGCGCCCAGGCGGGCGACACCGAATCCTTCAGGGTGACGCTGGACCGCATTCCGGCGAACATCCACAAGCTGTCCTTCACCGCCACGATCGACGGCGACGGCCAGATGTCCCGGACCGACCCCGGCTATCTGCGGATCGTCGCGGGCGACGAGGAGGCCGCGCTATCCGTTCGACGGCTCGGAGTTCACCACCGAGCGGGCCGTGATGCTCGGAGACTTCTGTCTCAAGGACGTCTGGCGCTTCGCGGCGGTCGGCCAGGGGTTCGACGGGGGCTGGAGGCGCTGCTGAAACACTTCGGCGGCGAGGTCCTGGAAGAGGAGTCCGCGCCCGCCCCCGCAGCGGCGCCGCGGGCGGTGCCCGGTTTCGCGCCGCCCGCCGGACCGGCGCCCGGCTTCGCACGCGGCCAGAACCAGGGCAACATCTGGACCAACTGACCGGCCGGAAGGCGCGGAGCGCGCGGGCCCTCTCCCGGAGGCCGCCCGCGCGCTCCGGTGTCACAGCAGTGCGCGAGTGCGGTCCGCCAGCCGTACGACGGAGTCGTCGGCGACATCCGCCACCTCGTCCCAGCCGAACCAGCACAGCTCCAGCGACTCCTCGCTCACCGCCTCCACCGCACCCTCGGGCGCCAGGGCGGCGTACTGCACGTCCAGGTGCCAGGCACACGGCGTGATGTGCCGGTCGAGGCGGACGGGCCCGCCCGGCAGCAGGGCGAGCCCGTCGATGCCCGACTCCTCGACGGCCTCCCGCAGGGCGGCTCCGGCGAGGGCGGTGTCGCCGGGCTCGCAGTGCCCGCCCGTCTGGAGCCACATCCGCAGCCTGCGGTGGTGCGTCAGCAGCACGCGTCCGCGGCGGGGGTCCACCACCAGGGCGCTCGCCGTGATGTGCCCGTCCGCGCAGGACCGCCACACGCCGTCCGGGCGGGTGGCCAGATGATCGCGGTACGCCAGACGCAGCGCCTCCTGCGCGCCGTCCGGCGCCGACCACTGCCCGAGCGTCCGCGCCGCGTCCTCGCGCAGGCTCACCGGGCGCCGCCGCGCTCGTCCCCGGGGCCGTCCTCGCCGTCTCCGCGCCGGTCCTCGCCGTCCGGGGCCGGACCGGGTCCGCCCTCCGCGCCGCCCTCCGTACCGGACTCCTTCTCCAGCAGCCCCTCCAACTCGGAGAAGTCCAGCTGCTCGCGGTGGACGAAACCGTCCGGGTCGTCGAGGTCCTCGGCGGTCGGCAGCATGTCCGGGTGCGCCCACAGCCCGTCGCGGCCGTCCACCCCGCGGGCGTCGGTGAGCGAGGCCCACAGCCGGGAGGCGTCGCGCAGCCGCCGGGGCCGCAGCTCCAGCCCGATCAGCGTGGCGAACGTCTGCTCGGCCGGTCCGCCGCCGGCGCGGCGGCGGCGCAGCGTCTCGCGCAGGGCGGAGGCGGACGGCAGATGGGGCTCGGCTGCGGCGTGGACCACCGCGTCGACCCAGCCCTCGACCAGTGCCAGCGCGGTCTCCAGCCGGGCCAGGGCCGCCTTCTGCTCGGGGGTGTCCTCGGGCTGGAACATGCCCTGCTGCAGTGCCTCCTGCAGCTCCTCCGGGCGGGACGGGTCGAGCTGGCCGACGACATCCTCCAGTTTGGCCGTGTCCACCTTGATCCCGCGCGCGTATCCCTCCACCGCGCCGAACAGATGCGAGCGCAGCCACGGGACGTGGGCGAACAGCCGCTGGTGCGCCGCCTCGCGAAGTGCCAGGTAGAGCCGCACCTCCTCCAGGGGCACGCCCAGGCCCTCGCCGAAGGCCGAGATATTGGCCGGCAGCAGCGCCGCCCGGCCCCCGGGCCCCAGCGGCAGACCGATGTCGGTGGAGCCGACCACCTCGCCGGCCAGCACGCCCAGCGCGTGTCCGATCTGGGTGCCGAACATCGCGCCGCCCATGGAGCGCATCATCCCCAGCAGCGGGCCGGCCATGGCCTGCATCTCCTCGGGGAGGACGTCGCCCATGGCCGCCCCGACCCGCTCGGCGACCGGGTCCACCAGGTCCTTCCACACCGGGAGGGTGGACTCCACCCACTCGGCGCGGCTCCAGGCGAGGGCCGAACCGGAGCCGGAGGGCAGCGAGGTCACGCCGTCCAGCCACAGGTCGGCCAGGCGTACGGCCTCCTCCACCGCCTTCCGCTCCCGCGGGCCGACGCTTGAGTCCTTGGCGCCGTCCGGGGTCCCCGCGGCGACGGTCTGACGGGCGATGTCCTTGGCCATGTCCCAGTTGACCGGCCCGCCCTCGTAGCTGAGCATCTGGCCGAGCCGCTGGAACGCGGCGCCCAGGTCGTTCGGGTCGAATCCGCCGGGGCCGCCGCCCAGCGATCCGAACATCGCCGCGAGCGGGTTGTCGGCGCCGCCCGCGCCGCCGAACCCGAACGGGTTCCGCGGGTCGCCCTGGTCGCCCTGGTCGCCCTTCTTCCGTCCGTCGTCGCCCTCCTCGGGCTCCTCGGGCGGCATGCCGAATCCGAATGGGATGTCACTCACGGGGTTCCTCGGCTCTGGTGGATGGGACGCTGGGACGTCGGTGGGATGGTGCGCGATGTGGCGGGCTCTACGTCCAGCCTAGACACCTCTCGTGCAGGATGGAGCCTGCGCACGTCGTACCCAGAGACAACCGCGGGAGACACCGGGTGAGTTCCCAGGAGCCAAACGTTCGCGGTCCGCGTAACGGAGCCGCAGGGCCCGTCGTCGCGGTCACCGGCGCCGGATCGGGGGTCGGCGCGCTGCTCACCGAGCGGCTGGTGGCCTCCCCCGAGGTGGGGCGGGTCATCGCGCTCGACGAGCGCCGCGGCGCGGTGGACGGCGCGCAGTGGCACGTCCTGGACGTGCGGGATCCGACCATCGCCGACCGGCTGCGCGGTGACGGCGAGCCGGTGGACACCGTGGTCCACCTCGCGCTCGACCTGGATCTGGAGACCGACCCCGCCGCCCGCACCGCCTACAACGTGCGCGGTACCCAGACTGTGCTGACCGCGGCCGCCGCGGCGGGCGTGCGCCGGGTGGTGCTGTGCACCTCGGCGATGGTCTACGGGGCCCTGCCCGACAACGACGTGCCGCTGGCCGAGGACGCCGAGCTGCGGGCGACCGCCGATGCCACCGGGGTGGGCGACCTGCTGGAGATCGAACGGCTCGCCCGCCGCGCCCCCCGCGCGCACCCGGGGCTGAACGTCACGGTCGTGCGCCCCGCCGTCCTGGTCGGCGGCACCGACACCGCACTGACCCGCTACTTCGAGTCCCCCCGCCTGCTGGTCGTGGCCGGCTCCCGGCCCTGCTGGCAGTTCTGCCACGTCGAGGACCTGGCCGGAGCCCTGGAGTACGCGGCGCTGGAGAAGGCGGAGGGCGAGCTCGCGGTTGGCTGCGACGGCTGGCTGGAGCAGGAGGAGGTCGAGGAACTGTCCGGTGTCCGTCGCATGGAGCTGCCCTCCGCCGTCGCGCTCGGCGCCGCCTCCCGGCTCCACCGCCTGGGGCTGACACCCTCCCCGGCCGGCGACCTGGCGTACACCATGCATCCCTGGGTGGTCAGCGGTTCCCGGCTGCACGAGGCGGGCTGGCGGCCGAAATGGACCAACGAGGAGGTGCTGGCCGCGCTGTTGGAGGAGGCGGCGGGGCGCCACGCGGTCGCGGGCCGCCGCCTGGGCCGCAAGGACGCCACCACCCTCGGAGCCGCGGGCGCCACCGTCGCCCTGGTGGGCACCGCGGCCCTGGTCCGGCGTGCCCGCAAGGCCCGCCGCCGGATCTGACGCCGGAAAGCGGCGCCGGCGCGTCGGCGGGCCGCCCCCGGCGCCCCCGCGCCCGTACGGCACCATGACCCCATGGCACAGACGTACGACCACCCCGGGGAGCGGGCGGCGCCCGACCCGATCCGCCTGCTGGCGATCCGCGACACCCCGCTCTCCGTGGACGAGGTCCTCACGGCAGTCGGCGACGCCTCGGCGGGCGGCACCGCGCTGTTCGCGGGCACCGTGCGCGACCACGATGGGGGCGCGGGGGTGACCAGGCTCGGCTACTCCTGCCACCCCACGGCCGAGGCCGAACTCCGCAGGGTCGCCGAGGAAGTCGCGGCAGGCTTCCCCGTACGGGCGCTCGCCGCGGTCCACCGGGTGGGGGACCTGGCGGTGGGCGATCTCGCCGTGGTCGTCGCCGTCTCCTGCGCGCACCGCGCCGAGGCGTTCGAGGCGTGTCGCCGTCTGATCGACGACCTGAAGCACCGGGTGCCGATCTGGAAGCACCAGACCTTCACGGACGGCACCGAGGAGTGGGTGGGGGTGTAGGAGCGGCCGAAACCCGCGGGCCGGGTCTCCCGGGCGGATGTGCCGCGGCCGCGCGGGGCACGCGGCGGCGCCTGCCGGGAACGGTCCCCGCGGGGCCGGGGAGCGGGCGTCCTGCGGGGCGTGGAGTTGCGGAAGGGCACCCCTGCCGGAACGGTTGACTCAACCGGGATCTAGTCTGCTCATAGGCCGTATCTCCGGCGCACTCGAGGATCGGGAGGTCACTGTGGCGGCACTCGCCTGGTTGCTGATTCCGTTCGTCGCCGCGGTCGGGGCGGCCGTGTGGTCCGTGTGGGCCTCGCGGAAACCCAGCGGTTTCGGGGACGCCGACGGGGTCGCGGGATACGAGGCCTTCCGCGCCGCCATGGAACGCCCCCACGGCCGCGGGACGGAACAGGACGGCCGCGGGGGTCCCGCCGTCTCCCGCACGGCCCCGGACGGACGGGCCCCCGCCGCCGACTGACGCGCGATTCCCGTACTGTCGTGCCATGCCACGCCGGACCGCGACGATGCTCACCTCGACCCTGCTGCTCATAGCCGTGCTCTGCGCCGCCGTCCTCATCAGGGTGCCGTACGCGGAGATGTCACCGGGCCCCACCGTCAACACGCTCGGCGAGCACGACGGCGAGCCGGTGCTGAGCATCAAGGGCAGGAAGACCTACGAGCCGTCCGGACACCTGAACATGACCACCGTCCGCGTCACCGGCGCCGACTACCGGATGAACCTGGTGGAGGCCGTCCACGGCTGGCTGGCCGATGACAGCGCCGTCGTCCCGCACGACACCCTCTATCCCGACGACAGGTCGGCCGAGGAGGTGCGCGAGGAGAACGCCGAGGAGTTCACCCAGTCGCTGGAGAGCGCCAAGGTCGCGGCCCTGCGGGAGCTGGACGTCCCGGTCGGCGAGCGGGTGGTCGTCTCCTCCGTGGTCAGGGGCGGGCCGGCCGAGGACAGGCTGCACGCCGGGGACGTGATCACCGCCGTGGACGGCGAGGCCGTGGAGGAGCCGGGCGACGTCGCCGAGCTGGTGACCGAGCACGAGCCCGGCCAGAAGGTGGTCTTCACCGTCGTCCCGGCGAAGGCCGTGAAGGCGGCCGAGAAGGCCGGCGAGCAGCCCACCGTCTCCCGGGAGGTCACCGTCACCACCGAGAGGGCCGACGACGGACGGGCCGTGGTCGGGATCCGGGCGGGGCTCGACCACACCTTCCCGTTCGAGATAGACATCGAACTGGCCGATGTCGGAGGTCCCAGTGCCGGGCTGATGTTCGCTCTCGGCATCATGGACAAGCTCACCCCCGGCGACCTCACCGGTGGCGAGTTCGTGGCCGGTACGGGGACCATCGACGGCGAGGGGCGGGTCGGCCCGATCGGCGGTGTGGAGATGAAGACCATCGCCGCCCGGGACAAGGGCGCCGAGTACTTCCTCACCCCCGAGGACAACTGCGCCACCGCCGCCCGCGACGCCCCCGAGAGCCTGACCCTGGTGAGGGTCGGCACGATCGACGACGCCCTGGAGGCTCTGGAGGCCATCAGGGGGGGGAAGACGGCCGGCCTGCCGCGGTGCGCGGCAGGCTGACCCCTCCCCTCCCCTCCCCTCCCGTCCGCGGGCGTGGCCCCGCCGCGGTACGGCCGTCAGTCGCCGAAGGTGGCGGCCAGCGCCTCGGCGAGCCCGGGCACCAGATCCGGGCCGGTCAGCACCTCGGTCGGCGAGTCCTTCTCGCGCAGCCGCAGCGCCGACTCCCGGGCGCCGTCGCGCAGCACCGCCACGGTCATCCGGACCTCCTGGCGCTCGGGGTGCTCGGCCACCCAGCGGGCCAGCCGCTCCTCGGCGCCCTCCTCCTGGAGGCTCTCGGGGACGGATGCCTCCGCGGAGGGCGGCAGCATCAGCCGCTCCACCGTCATGGCGCATCCGGAGACCGCGTCGGGCCAGGCGATGGTGCCGAGGAACTCGTCCAGGGGGACTCCGGCGGGCAGCTCGTCCTGTTCCACCGGGGTGAGAGGGGCCGGGGCGGGGGCCTCGCCGCCCCGGTGCTCCCCGACGCCCAGCCCGAGCTGCTCGGCCAGGGCGGGTTCCTCGGTGCGCAGCCGGTCGGTGTCGACCAGGGCGAACAGCCGGGCGGGCTGGTCCCAGCCCAGCCCCGCGGCGTACTCGTCGATCTCCAGCACGGCCCGTGTCAGCGGGCCCGCGGCCAGAGGTGTGCCGTCGATTGGAAGGTTGTTCATCCTCATATCGTGCCGCTGAACCCCCCGGGAACGGGAACCGGGTAAAGGTTCAGTAAGTTGCATGGGTGGGGCCCTAGCATTCGGGGCCAGTCCCATCCGCTGCGATTCTCGAGGTGCGCACCTTGGCTTTCCAGATGCCGGACCGGGGCCCGGGCGGGCCCTCAGGACCACGGATCAGTGTCGGCAGGCCCTCCCGGCGCGCCAAGACCCTGCTCATGACGGTGGGCGCGCTGGCCGTGCTGGCCATGCTCTTCGTCATGTTCGCGGGGTTCTGGACCGACTGGCTGTGGTACCGCTCGGTCCGATACACCACCGTCTTCACCACCACCCTGTGGACCAAGATCGGCATGTTCGCCGTCTTCGGTCTGCTGATGGCCGCGGCCGTCGGCTTCAACATCTGGCTGGCACACCGCCTGCGGCCCCCGCTGAGCGCGATGTCGCTGGAGCAGCAGAACCTGGACCGCTACCGGATGGGCATCGCCCCGTACAAGAAGTGGGTGCTCCTCGGGGCCACCGCGCTGGTGGGGCTGATCGCCGGAGCATCGGCGGCCGGCCAGTGGCGCACCTGGCTGATGTGGGTGAACGCCGTCCCGTTCGGCACCGCCGACCCGCAGTTCGGCAAGGACGTGGCCTTCTACGCGTTCGACCTGCCCTGGTACCGCTTCCTGCTGAGCGTCGGTTTCGCGGCCGCGGTGCTCTCCCTGCTGGCCGCCGCGCTGGTGCACTACCTCTACGGCGGGCTGCGGCTGACCACCCCGGGCGCCCGCGCGACGTCCCAGGCCACCGGCCACCTCTCGGTGCTGCTGGGCGTCTTCGTGGCGCTCAAGGCGGTGGCGTACTGGCTCGACCGCTACGGCCTGGCGGTGAAGTCCGGCGACTTCAAGGCGACGGACAACTGGACGGGCCTGCGGTACGTCGACGCCAACGCCTATCTCCCGGCCAAGACGATCCTGTTCTTCATCGCCGCGATCTGCGCGGTGCTCTTCTTCGCCGCCCTGTGGCGGCGCACCTGGCAGCTCCCGGTGATCGGTTTCGGCCTGATGGTTCTCTCGGCGATCCTGATCGGCGGCCTCTACCCGGCGATCGTGCAGAAGTTCCAGGTCCAGCCGAACGAGCAGGCCAAGGAGGCGCCGTACATCAAGAAGAACATCGACGCCACCCGCGACGCCTACGACATCGACGACTCCAAGGTCTCGGACTACTCGGGGGAGAGCGAGGCGAGCAACGAGGAGCTGCGCGAGGCGGCGAACACCACCGCCAGCATCCGGCTGCTCGACCCGAACGTCGTCTCGCCCAGCTTCCAGCAGCTCCAGCAGGTCCGCAGCTACTACCAGTTCCCGGCCACCCTGGACGTGGACCGGTACAGCACCGAGGACGGCGAGGAGCAGGACACCGTCGTCGGCCTGCGCGAGATCAACATCAACGGCATCACCGAGCGCAACTGGATCAACGACCACTTCAAGTACACCCACGGCTTCGGCATGGTCGCGGGCAAGGGCACCGAGGTGGCCTCGACCGGGGCGCCGGCCTTCATCGAGAAGAACCTCCCGCCGGAGGGCGAACTGGCCGAGGACGGCTACGAGCCGCGGGTCTACTACGGCGAGAAGACCACGCAGTACTCCATCGTCGGCGGCCCGCAGCAGGAACTGGACTACATCGCCGGCAGCGAGGAGAAGACCTACAGCTACGAGGGCGACAGCGGGGTCAGCCTGGGCAACATCGCCAACCGCGCGGCGTACGCGGTGACCTTCAACGAACCGCAGATCCTCTACTCGGGCGCGATCGGCGAGGGCTCGCGAGTCCTCTACAACCGCACGCCCAAGGAGCGCGTCGAGGCGGTGGCCCCCTGGCTGACCATCGACGGCGACCCGTACCCGGCGGTGGTGGGGGACCGCATCCAGTGGATCGTGGACGCCTACACCACGACCAACCAGTACCCCTACTCGTCCCGCACCACCCTGGGCGAGACCACCGCCGACGCGCTGACCGACGGCCAGCGCGCGGTCATCGCCCAGCAGAACCGGGTCAACTACATCCGCAACTCGGTCAAGGCCACCGTGGACGCCTACTCGGGCGAGGTGAGGCTCTATGAGTGGGACGAACAGGACCCGGTGCTGAAGACCTGGACGAAGGCATTTCCCGGCACGGTCGAGCCGAAGAGCGAGATCGGCGACGAGCTGATGGACCACTTCCGCTACCCGCAGGATCTGTTCAAGGTCCAGCGTGAGCTGCTGACGCGCTACCACGTCACCAGCGCGAGCCAGTTCTACAGCGGCAGTGAGCGCTGGCAGGTGCCGGACGACCCGACCACGCAGGAGGGCAACGCGGTCCCGCCTTACTACCTGAGCATGAAGATGCCGGACCAGGAGGAGCAGACCTTCTCCCTGACCACGACCTTCAACCCCAGCGGCCGTGAGACGCTCGGCGCCTTCATGGCGGTGAACGCCGACGCCCGCAGCGACGACTACGGGACCATCCGGATCCTGAAGCTGCCCTCCAACACCACGGTGTCCGGCCCGCAGCAGGTGCAGAGCCGGTTCAACTCCGACACCGACATCGCCAACGAGATCAACATCCTCAGGCGCGGTGACTCGGAGGTCGAGTACGGCAACCTGCTCACGGTGCCGCTGGAGGGCGGTCTGCTCTACGTCGAGCCGGTCTACGTCCGCGGCGCGGGCACCAACTACCCGCTGCTGCGCAAGGTGCTGGTGACCTACGGCGAGGAGACCGCCTTCGAGAACACCCTCGGCGAGGCGCTGAACGCCGTCTTCGGGGTCGAGGGTGCCGAGGAACCGCCGACGGAGGGTGAGGAGCCGCCTCCGGGTGAGGAGGAGACCACGCCGCCGCCCGCGGACGGTTCGGAGGACCCGACGGTGCAGGATGCCCTCCAGGACGCCCAGGAGGCGTTCGAGGCGGGCCAGGAGGCGCTGGGCGAGCAGGACTGGGACGCCTACGGCCAGGCCCAGCGGGATCTGGAGGAGGCGCTCGAGCGGGCCGCCGACGCGCAGGAGTCGGCAGGCGGCGACGGCGCGGGCGGATCCGACGGCAAGAACCCCGACGACGGCAACGACGAGGGACGCAAGGAAGAGTGAATCGGTGGTGAGCGGGCTCTCTCCGCGCCGTGGTAAGGTTGTGAACACAACGGCGCGGGGTGGAGCAGCTCGGTAGCTCGCTGGGCTCATAACCCAGAGGTCGCAGGTTCAAATCCTGTCCCCGCTACTGAAGAGAAGGACCCGGAGTCACTGACTCCGGGTCCTTTTCCGTGTGCTGGGCATGTGACAGAAGAGGCACACGGTAGCGCTTTGCGTTTGGATGGTAGCCGTATCGGGAAGTCGACAAAACGCTGAAGTGACTTCCTTGGCGGCGGTATACCGGATGTACGCGGGTTGCGGGTGGTGCGACGATGGGCCTCATGGGGGACAAGGCGAGAGATGAGGGCACGGGGGGCGGCGTGAGCCGCACGAACCTCCGGGATCACCGCGACACGAACGCCATCAGCGCGCTCGGCGCCCGGTTGCTGCGCCGGGGGGACCTGGAGGGCGCCGAGCCATACCTGCGCGCCGCCACCGCCGCCGGCGACCGAGCCGCCGCGAACAACCTGGGCGTCCTGCTCCACCAGCTCGGCCAGGCCGAGGAGGCCGCGGGCTGGTGGCGGGTCGCGGCCGTCGCCGGTTCGGCGGCCGCCGCCCACTCCCTGGGCCGCCACCACCGCGAGCGCGGCGACGAGGCGGCGGCCGGGCACTGGCTGCGGCAGTCCGCCGAGTCCGGCCACACCCTCGGCGCGTACGCCCTCGCCGACCTGCTGGAGCACCGGGGCGAGGGCGGGGCCGAGAAGTGGTACCGGACCGCCGCCGAGCGCGGCCACCGGGAGGCGGCCTACCGCATCGCCCGGACCCTGGCGCGCCGTCAGGAGGGGGGCACCGAGGCCGAGCAGTGGTACCGCCAGGCCGCGGCGCGCGGCCACCGGCGTGCCGCGCTGCGCCTGGGCGCGCTCCTGGAGGAGCGCGGCGAGCTGCAGGAGGCGGCCCGCTGGTACCTGACGGCGGCCAAGGACGGGGAGGCGCGCGCCGCTCGCGCCCTGGGCTTTCTGCTGAGCGACGCGGGCGACACCGACAGCGCCGCCGAGTGGTGGGGCCGCGCGGCGCAGGACGGCGACGGCAGCGCGGCCAACGCCCTGGGAGCGCTGCACGCCGAGCGGGGCGAGCGGCAGACCGCGGAGCGCTGGTACCGCGTCGCGCTGGACGCGGGCGACACCAACGGCGCCTTCAACCTCGCGCTGTTGTGCGCCGCCGAGGGCCGTACCGCCCAGGCCGAGCAGTGGTACCGCCGTGCCGCCTACGCCGGGCACCGCGAGGCGGCCAACGCGCTGGCCGTGCTGCTGCTCCAGCGCGGTGACGCGGCCGGCGCGGAGCCGTGGTTCTCCAAGGCGGCCGAGGCCGGCAGCGTGGACGCCGCGTTCAACCTCGGCATCCTGTACGCGGGCCGCGGCGAGGAGGACGCCGCGCGCCGGTGGTACGAGCAGGCGGCCGCGGCCGGACACACCGAGGCGGCGCTCCAGGTGGGCATCGCGCTGCTGCGCGAGGGCGACGCCCACACCGCGGAGCGGCATCTGCGCCGTGCGGCGGGCGGCGGCAGTGTGGAGGGCGCCTTCCGGCTGGCGGCGCTGCTGGAGCGCCAGGCCCCGACGGCCGACGCCCTGGACGCCCACGGACCGCCTGCCGAGTACGAGGAGTGGTACGAGCGGGCCGCCGAGCAGGGGCACCGGCGTGCGCAGGTCCGGCTGGGCATGTGCGCGGCGGCGCGCGGCGATGTGGTCCGGGCCGCGCACTGGTACCGGGTCGCGGCGGAGGCGGGCAGCAGCAACGGGGCCTTCAACCTCGGCCTGCTGCTGGCCCGCGAGGGCAGCGAGCCGGAGGCCGCCCTGTGGTGGACGCGTGCGGCCGAGGCGGGCCACGGCCGGGCCGCCCTGCGTCTGGCGCTGCTGGACGCCCGGCGCGGTGAGCTGGCCGCCGGCCGCCACTGGTGCGCCCGCGCGGTCGAGCTGGGCCCGCCGGAGGTCGCCGAGCGCGCCGCGCGGCTGTGCGAGGCCCTTCACGAGGAGTTGACGGCCTGAGGCGCGCGGCGGTGCGAGGGGACGGGGCGCGTGGACTACAGGGACTACAGGGACTACAGGGACTACAGGGACTACAGGGGGAGGGCTCCCGTTGTTTGCGTTGATCGTCTCGGTGGGTTAAGGTTGTGAACACAACGACGCGGGGTGGAGCAGCTCGGTAGCTCGCTGGGCTCATAACCCAGAGGTCGCAGGTTCAAATCCTGTCCCCGCTACTTATGGGCCGGTGCCCGGATCCTGGCAAAGGATCCGGGC
>NZ_JAJFAU010000019.1:0-27607 GCF_022614595.1 Streptomyces sp. CNQ085 | reverse complement strand
GGACAGAGTTCTCGGGGCGTTTTCGACTGTCCGCCCGCATCCGTCAAGTGCCGTACGAGTGCCGTTGTGGGAGGTCGCACGTGCGGCGCGGTTCGGCGCCGGCTGCCCGCGGGAGCGTACGGCCCCGCCGAAGGATTCCGGACGTGTCGGGCGGAGGAGTCAGGCGGAGGCGCAGGAGGGGCACAGCCCCCGGTAGGTGACCGTCGCCTCGTCCAGGGTGAATCCGTAGCGCTCCCCCTCGGGGAGCAGCGCGAGCGGGTCACCGGAGGGGCGGACGTCACGGATCACACCGCATCGCGAGCACACCAGGTGCTGGTGGGAGTGGTGCGCGTTCGGGTCGTACCGCTTGGCGCGGCCGTCCGTGCTGACCTCGATCACCTCGCCGATCGAGACCAGTTCGCCGAGGGTGTTGTAGACGGTGGCGCGGGAGATCTCCGGCAGCTTCTCGGTCGCGCGCGCGTGCACCTCGTCGGCGGTGTAGTGGACATGCTCACCGTCGAGGACCTCGGCGACCACTCGCCGCTGGGCGGTCAGCCGCCAGCCGCGATCCCGGAGACGTTGTAGCAGGTCACTCATGTTTCCACCTTAGCAGCGCGTGTCCATGGCCGGATCGTGTACGGTCTTAATCGTCTTCTTGACTTAGACAATGTCCAATGTAGGATCGCGTTCGGCTCAAGCCAAGGGGACAGAACAGATTCAGGAGGCGCATGTGACTGCCCAGATCGAGAACACCGGGCCGCTGACCACGGAGGCCGGTGCTCCCGTCGCGGACAACCAGAACAGCGAGACCGCCGGTTCGGGCGGCCCGGTCCTGGTCCAGGACCAGCTCCTGCTGGAGAAGCTCGCCCACTTCAACCGCGAGCGCATACCCGAGCGGGTCGTCCACGCCCGCGGTGCGGGCGCCTACGGCACCTTCACCGTCACCGCCGACGTGACGAAGTACACCCGGGCGAAGTTCCTCTCCGAGATCGGCAAGGAGACCGAGGTCTTCCTGCGCTTCTCGACCGTCGCCGGCAACCTGGGTGCGGCCGACGCGGTGCGCGACCCGCGCGGCTTCGCGGTGAAGTTCTACACCGAGGAGGGCAACTACGACCTCGTCGGAAACAACACCCCGGTGTTCTTCATCAAGGACGCCATCAAGTTCCCCGACTTCATCCACACCCAGAAGCGCGACCCGTACACCGGCTCCCAGGAGGCCGACAACGTCTGGGACTTCTGGGGTCTGAGCCCGGAGTCCACCCACCAGGTGACCTGGCTCTTCGGCGACCGGGGCATCCCGGCCTCGTACCGCCACATGGACGGCTTCGGCTCGCACACCTTCCAGTGGAGCAACGAGGCGGGCGAGGTCTTCTGGGTCAAGTACCACTTCAAGACCGACCAGGGCATCAAGTGCCTCACCCAGGACGAGGCCGACCTCCTGGCGGGCAAGGACCCCGACAGCCACCAGCGCGACCTGCGCGAGTCCATCGAGCGCGGCGACTTCCCGAGCTGGACCGTCGGCGTCCAGATCATGCCGGCGGCCGAGGCGGCGGACTACCGCTTCAACCCGTTCGACCTGACCAAGGTCTGGCCGCACGCGGACTACCCGGTCATCGAGATCGGCAAGCTTGAGCTGAACCGCAACCCGCAGAACGTCTTCGCCGAGGTCGAGCAGTCGATCTTCTCCCCGCACCACTTCGTGCCGGGCATCGGTCCCTCCCCGGACAAGATGCTCCAGGGCCGGCTGTTCGCCTACGGCGACGCGCACCGCTACCGGGTGGGCATCAACGCCGACCACCTGCCGGTGAACCGCCCGCACGCCACCGAGGCCCGCAGCCACGGCCGCGACGGCTTCATGTACGACGGCCGCCACGGCGGGGCGAAGAACTACGAGCCCAACAGCTTCGGCGGCCCGAACGAGACCGGCCGCGCACCGTGGCAGCCGGTCCCGGTCGCCGGGACCACCGGTGACGTCCCCGCCCCCTCGCACGCCGAGGACAACGACTTCGTCCAGGCGGGCAACCTCTACCGCCTGATGACGGAGGAGGAGAAGGGGCGTCTGATCGACAACCTGGCCGGCTTCATCGCGAAGGTCTCGCGCGACGACATCGTCAAGCGGGCCGTCGAGAACTTCCGCCAGGCCGACGAGGACTACGGCAGGAGGCTGGAGGCCGCGGTCAAGGCCCTGCGCGGCTGATCCGGCGACTCCTCGCCGTACGAACCCGGAGGGACCGGACGCCAGTGGGCTCCGGTCCCTCCGGCGCGCCGCTGGGCGGGCCCACGGGGACGCGTCCGGGGCGGCCGGTCTCAGGCGGCAGCGGTGCCGACGGGCGCGGCGGGCGCTTCCCGGCGCACCGGTGACCAGCAGCGGATGATGTCGCGCGCCGAGACCACCCCCACCGGTTCCCGGTCATCGAGCAGAAACAGATGGCGGAACCCGCCGCGGGCCATGGCCCGTACGGCGTCCTCCAGGGTCCAGCCGGGGGCGGCGAAGACCACGTCGGTGGTGGTGTGCAGGTGTGCGGGCTCCCGGTCGGGGTCCTGTCCGGCTCCCACGGAGTCGAGGATGTCGCGTTCGGCGAGGATTCCGACGCCGCCGGCATCGGGGGCGGGGGCGACGGCCGCGCCGACCCGCCGGGCGGGCATCAGCCGGGCGGCCCGGCGGAGGGTGTGGGCGGGGCCGATGGTGAGAACCACTGTGCTCATGGCGTCACGGACGAGGGTGGCCATGGCAGTTGGTGCCACCCGTCTCCTCGGTGAATCCCGGCCGGAGAAGGGATTCACAGGCTCACAAGCGGGCGGATTCTCATGTTCACATACCGATGGAGGCGCAACAAGGGGCAGGTGAAGGCCGGTTGACCGCAACCCGGCGGTGCGCTCAGTCGCCGATGTAGGCGAGCAGGTCCTCGTGGAGCAGTCCGTTGGAAGCCGCCGCGTTCCCGCTGTGCGGGCCCTCGCGCCCGTCCAGGCCGGTGAAGGTACCGCCCGCCTCCCGCACGACGATCGCGTTCGCCGCCATGTCCCACAACGACAGCTCCGGCTCCGCGCAGATGTCCACCGACCCTTCGGCGACCATCATGTACGGCCAGAAGTCGCCGTAGCCGCGGGTGCGCCAGCAGTCCCGGGTCAGGTCGAGGAAGCCGCCGAGCCTGCCGCGCTCTTCCCAGCCGCCGAGCGAGGAGAACGCGAACGAGGCGTCCTGCACCCGGGCCACCCGCGAGACCGACAGCCGGGTCGCGGAGGTCAGGCTGCGGCCGGTGTACGCGCCGCCGCCCAGCGCCGCCCACCAGCGCCGGTTGAGGGCCGGAGCCGATACCACGCCGACCACCGGGCGGTCGCCCTCCTCGGTCCGCTCCATCAGCGCGATCAGCGTGGCCCAGACCGGGACGCCGCGCACGTAGTTCTTGGTGCCGTCGATGGGATCGACGACCCAGCGGCGCGGCCCGCGCCCCTCGCCGCCGAACTCCTCGCCCAGCACCGCGTCGCGCGGCCGCGCCCGCCGCAGGGAGGTGCGGATCAGCTCCTCGGCCGCCTTGTCGGCCTCGCTCACCGGCGTCATGTCGGGTTTGGTCTCGACCTTGAGGTCGAGGGCCTTGAACCGCTCCATCGTCGTGGCGTCGGCGGTGTCGGCCAGCACGTGGGCGAGACGCAGGTCATCGTGGTAGTCGGGCATGGACGAACAGTATCCAGCGGCGCGGCCGGCCGGCCACACGGGAGTGGCCAACCGGGCGCGCGGCCGTACACCCGCGGCGGTGAGGTGACGCGAGGCGTCTTGACACCCTCCGTCACCACACCGATTCTTTGCGCGATCCGTCGCGTCCGGGGGAGGCATTGATGACCTCGACGATGCCCTCTGCCGGGGGTTCTCACCGGGCCGGCCGCCCACCCGGCCGACATCCCCGTCGCGGGATGCGCCGCGGCGGTCGCGTCGATGGCTGAGTGCCGCTCACCGCGATCCGCTGGTGCGCGGCGCGCTCACCGGCTGCTGGGACTCCCGGCTGCCGCCGCCGCGCTGGTGTGCCCGAGGGGAGAGCCGCCCGCGACGGCGCGCACGGCCCCGCCGCGCTGCGCCACACCTGCGAGGTGGGCCTGCGGCCGGCGCTGTCCTACGTCGTCGCCCCCTGCGACGGCCCGCCCGAGGCGACCGAGGAGGCCGCGGGCGCCCATGTCACCCAGGTGGCCGCAGGCGCTGCTCGGCTGACCCCCGCGGGCGGGGGTCAGTCGCCCTCCCGGCGTTCCCGTGTGGCCAGCAGGCGTCGCAGGGAGAACAGCCGGGCGGGGTCCGCGTGGCCGCCGGCGACCCAGGAGTCCAGCGCGCAGTCCGGCTCGTCGTGCCCGCAGGCGCGCGGACAGCCGTCGGTGCCCGGCTCCAGATCCGGGAAGGCGTGGATCACCCGGGACGGGTCGATGTGGTTCAGGCCGAAGGACCGCACGCCCGGGGTGTCGATCACCCAGCCGCCCTCCGGCACCGGCGGGAAGGAGACCTCGCCGGGCAGCGGCAGCGCCAGGGCCGAGGTCGTGGTGTGCCGGCCGCGCCCGGTGACCGCGTTGACGTGGCCCGTCGCCCGCCTGCGGTCGGGCGGGACGAGCGCGTTGACCAAAGTGGTCTTGCCGACCCCGGAGTGGCCCACGAAAGCGGTGCTCCGGCCCCACAGGAACTCGCGCACCCGGTCGGCGGCGGCGCCGTCGGCCAGCTCGTCGCGGTCGGTCACCACATGCCGGACCCCCAGCGGGGCGTACGTCTCCAGCAGCGTGTCGGGCGGCGCCAGGTCCGACTTGGTGAGGACCAGCAGCGGCTCCAGGCCCGCGTCGTAGGCGGCCACCAGGCAGCGGTCGATCAGCCGGGGGCGGGGCTCGGGGTCGGCCAGGGCGGTGACGACGGCGAGCTGGTCGGCGTTGGCGACGACCACCCGCTCGTAGGGGTCGTTGTCGTCGGCGGTGCGCCGCAGCACCGAGGAGCGCTCCTCGGCCCGGACGATCCGCGCCAGGGTGTCCCTGGCCCCCGACAGGTCGCCGACGACCGCCACCCGGTCGCCCACCACGACGCCCTTGCGGCCCAGCTCGCGGGCCTTCATGGCGGTGACCGTGCGGCCGTCCACCAGGCAGGTGATCCGGCCCCGGTCGACGGTCAGGACGAAGCCGGGGGCGGCGTCCTCGTGCTTGGGCCGGATGCTGGTGCGCGGGCGGCTGCCCCGGCGGCCGGGACGGATCCGGATGTCGTCCTCGTCGGTGTGCTTGCCGTAGCGGCGCATGGCCGGTCCGCCCTACCCTCTGCCCCCGTCACCTTCGAGCATGGCGCTCCACAGCTCGGGGAAGTCCGGCAGGGTCTTGGCGGTCGTCGCGACGTTCTCCACCTCCATACCCTCGACGACCAGGCCGAGCACCGCGCCCGCCGTGGCCAGCCGGTGGTCCTCGTAGGTGTGGAAGACCCCGCCGCGCAGCGGACGCGGGCGGATGACCAGCCCGTCCGCGGTCTCGGTGACATCGCCGCCGAGGCCGTTGATCTCCTTGGTGAGCGCGGCCAGCCGGTCGGTCTCGTGCAGCCGCAGATGCGCCACGCCGCGCAGCCGCGACTCGGAGTCGGCCAGCGCCGCGACCGCGGCGATGCCGGGGGTCAGCTCGCCCACCTCGCTCAGGTCCACGTCGATGCCGTGGACCCGGCCGCTGCCGGTGAGGGTCAGGCCGTGTTCGTCCAGCTCGCAGCGCCCGCCCATCTCGGTGAAGATCTCACGCAGCGCGTCACCGGGCTGGGTGGTGTGCGCCGGCCAGTCCGGGACGGTCACCCGGCCACCGGTGACCAGCGCGGCGGCGAGGAAGGGCTGGGCGTTGGACAGATCGGGCTCGACGACCAGGTCGCGGCCGAGCAGCGCGCCGGCCGTGACCCGCCAGACGTTCGGCTCGCCCCCGGACTCGGGGGTGTCCACCCGGGCGCCCGCGGCGCGCAGCATCTCCACCGTCATCCGGATGTGCGGCATGGACGGCAGCGGGCCGCCGGTGTGGCGGACCTCCACACCCTGGTTGAAGCGGGCGCCGGACAGCAGCAGTGCGCTGACGAACTGGGAGGACGAGGAGGCGTCGATCTCCACCGTGCCGCCGGTCAGGGAGCCGCCGCCGTGCACGGTCATCGGCAGCGAGCCGCGCCCGCCGTCGTCGACGCGGGCGCCCAGCGCGCGCAGCGCGTCGATCACGCCGTGGAGGGGGCGCTCATGGGAACGCCTGTCGCCGTCGAAGTGGACCGGGCCGTCGGACAGGGAAGCCACCGGAGGCAGGAAGCGCATCACGGTGCCGGCGTTGCCGACGTCCACGGTGGCGGGGCCGTGCAGCCCCGCGGGGATGACGCGCCAGGCCTCGCCGCCGGCTTCGGAAGCGGCAAAACCGCCCGCGACGGGCGCGGAACTGGAGGACACCGTCTCCTCGATGCCCACCCCCATGGCCCGCAATCCCTCGGCCATCAGCAGGGTGTCGCGCGAACGCAGCGGGCGGCGCAGCCATCCGGGCTCGGAGGCCAGGGCTGCGAGCACCAGACCGCGGTTGGTGACCGACTTCGATCCGGGCACGGTGACGGTCGCGTCGACGGCGCCGGCCGCGAGCGGCGCAGGCCAGACAGTGGTGTGGTCGGTCATGGGGCCAACTTTAGTGGCTCCGGCGGGACGGGAATCCCGGCAGGACACGGGGAAGACCGGGCGGGAGGCGCGGACGAGGGGCCCGGAGCGGGGCCTCAGAGCCCCAGCAGCCACCGCCCGCCACCGGTCAGCGAGCACAGCGCCACGGCGTGGAAGAGCAGCAGCCACAGCGGCGCGGGCGCGTTCGTCAGCCGCGCGAGCTGGTCGGCGTCGGAGTCCGGGGCCTCGCCCCGGCGCCGCTTGCCCTGGAGTTCGAAGACGGGCCGCACGCCGCCCAGCAGCAGGAACCACACCACCCCGTACGCGAACGCCGCCTGCACCTCGGTCCCGGCGAACCATGACATCAGGAAGAAGGCTCCGCCGGCGAGGACGACGGTGAGCACACCGTAGGCGTTGCGCACCATCACCAGCATCGCCAGCAGCAGCGCCGTGGCACTCCACAGCAGCGCGGTGACGTGTCCGGCGCCCAGCAGCCAGGCCCCCGCCAGACCGAGCAGCGACGGCGCGGTGTACCCGGCGGCGGCCGTCAGCACCATCCCGACGCCGCTCGGCCGCCCCCGGGAGACGGTCAGCCCGGAGGTGTCGGAGTGCAGGCGTATGCCCTCCAGCCGCCGCCCGGTCAGCAGCGCCACGATTCCGTGCCCGCCCTCGTGGGCGATGGTCACCGCGTTCCGCGCCACCCGCCACGGTCCCCGTACGGCGACGACGGCCAGGGCCGCCAGCCCGGTGGCCGCCACGACCGCGAACGACGGGTCGGGCTGCGTCCCGACGACGCGGTCCCAGACCTCGGCGATGCCGTCGGTGTCCATGCTCATGCCCGGCCGCCCCCTCCTCTTCCCCGCGGTACGTCCCACCCCCGAGGCGGTGTGCTCCGCAGTGTGCCACGGCCCTCGTACGGCCCCCGCCCGGAGTCCGTGCGGCCGTTCCCGGTGCCGCGGGCCGCACGGACGTGGCAGGGTGGCGGACATGTGCGGACGGTATGCGGCGAGCCGATCGGCCGGTGAACTGGCCGGGCTCTTCGGAGTGGAGAAGCGGGACCCGGCCGAGGAGCCGGCGCCCGACTGGAACGTGGCCCCGACCAAGCAGGTGTACGCGGTGCTGGACCGGCCGGTGAAGGACAGCGGCGACCCCCGCCCCGTGCGCCAGCTCAGGACGCTGCGCTGGGGGCTGGTGCCCTCCTGGGCGAAGTCCCCGGACGTGGGCGTCAAGATGATCAACGCGCGGGCAGAGACGGTGCACGAGAAGCCCTCCTACCGCCGCCCCTTCGCCGCCCGGCGCTGCCTGCTGCCCGCCGACGGGTACTACGAGTGGGTCACCGGGACGGCCGAGCGGCAGGAGGAGGAGAAGGGCAGGCGCAAGCGGCCGCGCAAGCAGCCGTACTTCGTGACCCCCGCGGACGGGTCGGTGATGGCGATGGCCGGGCTCTACGAGTTCTGGCGGGACAGGACACTGCCCGAGGATCACTCGCAGGCCTGGTGGTCCACCTGCACGGTGATCACCACCGAGGCGCAGAGCGAGCCGTTCGCGGGCGCCGGCGGGGACGGACCGCGCTCCCTCGCCGACATCCATCCCAGGATGCCGCTGGTGCTCACCCCCGACCGCTGGGACGCCTGGCTGGACCCGGCCCGCACCGACGCGGAGGAGGTGCGCGGACTGCTGGTCCCGCCGCCGGCCGGGGCGATGCGGGCCTACCCGGTGCGCGGCGAGGTCAGCAACGTGCGCAACAACGGGCCCGGGCTGCTGGAGGAGCTTGACGCGCCCGAGGCCGGGACGCTGTTCTGAGCCGGTGAGCGACGACAGCACCGGTACCGACGGCACCGGCACCACCGAGGAGATCGCCACCCCGGCCGGTCCGGCCCGGATCACCTGGCGCCGCGCCGTCCGGCCGCGCCTGCTCCTCGCGCTCGGGCACGGAGCCGGAGGCGGTGTCGAGGCGCGGGACCTGCGGGCCCTGGCGGACGTGCTGCCCGCGCACGGCGTCTCGGTCGCCCTGGTCGAGCAGCCCTGGCGGGTGGCGGGGAAGAGGCTGGCGCCCGCTCCCGGGAAGCTGGACGAGGGGTGGCGGGCGGTATGGCCCGCCCTGGAGGGGGCAGGGCTGCCGGTCGTCTCCGGGGGGCGCAGCGCCGGGGCGCGTGTGGCATGCCGGACCGCCGCCGAACTCGGTGCGCGCGCCGTGCTCGCGCTCGCCTTCCCCCTGCACCCGCCGGGGAAGCCGGAGCGGTCCCGGGCCGGCGAGCTCACGGGGGCGGGGGTGCGGACCCTGGTCGTCCAGGGCGGGCGTGATCCCTTCGGGCGGCCCGGCGAGTTCCCCGAGGACACGGAGGTCGTCGAGGTGCCCGGAGGCGACCACGGTTTCGCCGTGCCGAAGCGGGGGGCGCCCGGCCAGGAGGAGGCGCTCGACGTGATCACCGGCGCGGTGCGCGAGTGGCTGGCACGGGAATGATCCCGCGCGCGTGCGTGTTGAAACCGTCGCAGTACACGTACGGACCGCACGCACGCGCGAGGAGAGGGAGTCCACCCGACATGGGTTCGATCGCATGCCCGTCCCGCCCTGTGGGTACTCGTGTCACAGCCGCCCAGGTGGACTGGGCGACACTGAGGCTCGCCGGACCCGTGGAGGACGCCCCACTCCAATCGGCGGAGGAGGCGGACCGTCGTCTATTCTCCGGTTCGAATGGGTCCGGCAACGGACTCGAAGCCGCATCGGAGGAGGTGGGTCCGGTCGCCGCGACCGACGACGCTGCGCCCAGGGAGCCCGTGGAGACGGACGCCGAACGGAACGCGCGCTTCGAACGGGACGCCCTGGCCTTCCTGGACCAGATGTACTCCGCCGCGCTGCGCATGACGCGCAACCCCGCGGACGCCGAGGACCTGGTGCAGGAGACGTACGCCAAGGCGTACGCGTCCTTCCACCAGTTCCGCGAGGGCACCAACCTCAAGGCGTGGCTGTACCGCATCCTCACCAACACCTTCATCAACTCGTACCGCAAGAAGCAGCGCGAACCGCAGCGCAGTGCGGCCGAGGAGATCGAGGACTGGCAGCTCGCGCGTGCCGAGTCGCACATGTCGACCGGGCTGCGCTCGGCCGAGTCGCAGGCGCTGGACCGGCTGCCCGACTCGGACGTGAAGGAGGCGCTCCAGGCGATCCCCGAGGAGTTCCGGATCGCGGTCTACCTCGCGGACGTCGAGGGGTTTGCGTACAAGGAGATCGCGGACATCATGGGTACACCCATCGGCACGGTGATGTCCCGCCTGCACCGCGGTCGCCGGCAGTTGCGCGGCATGCTGGAGGACTACGCCCGCGAGCGCGGCATGGTCCCGGCGGGCGCGGACGGCACCACCGCGCCCGAGGAGTCGTACGACCGGAAAGGCTCGGGCTCATGAGTTGCGGAGAGCCGCACGAGACGGACTGCGCTGAGGTCCTGGACCACCTGTACGAGTACCTGGACCGTGAGATGCCCGACGGCGATCTGACGAAGTTCAGGGAGCACTTCCAGGAGTGCTCGCCCTGCCTGGAGAAGTACGGTCTGGAACAGGCCGTGAAGAAACTGGTCAAGCGGTGCTGCGGCCATGACGAGGTGCCCGGCGACCTGCGCTCCAAGGTCATGGGCCGCATCGAACTGATCCGTGCCGGGCGGGCCGTGCCCGAGCAGCCCGTGGTGGAGCCCGGGGCGGGCCGGTCCCGCACCGCTCCCCTCGGGGGCCCGGGCGAGGCCGGCGGGGAACAGCCCTGACGGCCGCGGGCTCCGCGCCCTGCGCACCACCTCGTCCCGTACCCACCACACCACCCGAACGTGTTAACCCGCTCGGCTGCCGCCTGCCGTGGCGCGGACGACCGTGAGCTTCCCCGCGCCGCCGTCCCGGCCGTGCTCCCCGGGCCCCGAACCGCTCGATACCCCCACAGCCGACGGGTAATGAGCGCGCATCCGGGTGGGCATGGTTGGATGCGAACCGGGAACCGCGGCTGGGAGAAGACCGCGGCACGGACACCGCGGCGGGGACCGCGGGACAACGGCCGCGAGGACGGTCGGGAGCAGCAGGCGGGAGTCAGGCGGGAACATCGTGAAGATCTTCGGCAAGACAAGGCACCGGCCCTCCGCCGACTGGCGGGTGGTCACCGACCGCGCGTTCACGCTCATCGGTGACGGGCGCTACGAGGACGCCGGCACGCTGCTGACCCGTGCCGCCGACCTGGAGCCGTGGCTGTCGGAGTCCTGGTTCAACCTCGCGCTGCTGCACAAGTTCCGGCACGACTGGGAGCAGGCGCGCGCCGCCGGACTGCGCGCCGTCGCCCTCCTGGACCGGTCGGCCGGGACTCCCGACTGGTGGAACGTGGGCATCGCGGCCACCGCGCTGCAGGACTGGGCCCTGGCCCGGCGTGCCTGGCAGGCGTACGGCCTGCGGGTACCGGAGATCCCCTCGTCCGACCGCGCCGACGGCGCTGCCCGGCTCCACGCCGGCCCGCCGGCCGGCATGGGGCTGGGCAGCGCCGCGGTGCGCCTGTCGCCGGAGGGCGAGGCCGAGGTGGTGTGGGGACGGCGGCTGGATCCGGCCCGCGTCGAGGTGCAGAACATCCCGCTGCCGTCCTCCGGGCGCCGCTGGGGCGAGGTGGTGCTGCACGACGGGGTACCGCACGGTGAGCGGACCACGGCCGCGGGCCACGCCTACCCGGTCTTCGACGAGATAGAACTCTGGGCGCCCTCGCCGGTGCCCACCTGGGTGGTTCTGCTGGAGGCGGCGACCGAGGCGGACCGGGACGCGCTGGAACTGCTGGCGGCGGACGCGGGTTTCGCGGCCGAGGACTGGTCCTCGTCGGTGCGGCTGCTGTGCCGGTCCTGCTCGGAGAGCCGGATGCCCAGCGACGAGGGCGAGGGCGCCCCCCGGCACGATCCGCACGACCACAGCGTGCCCGGGCATCCGGGGCCGCTGGGGCACATGACGTCGGGAGAGCTGTGGGTGCCCGAGCGCGAGTGCGGCCTGGCGGCCCCGGCCTCCCTGGTGCGCGGGCTGCTCGACGGCTGGGTCGCCGACAGCCCGGACACCCGTGAGTGGCGGGACCTGGAGGAGGTCGGCTGAGACCGGCCGCGTACGGAGCCGGGGGTCTGCCCGTACCCTGTACGGGTCGTGGTGGAGCACCGAGGAAGGCGTACGGCGAAGATGGCGGAGCACGAGACCGGGCAGCGGGTGGACGACGAGGGGTTCGTCGTCGACACGGAGGACTGCGAGGAGCGCGAGCGGATCCACCGCGAGCGCGGCACCGCCCGTCCGATCACCGTCGTCGGCAATCCGGTACTGCACAGGGAGTGCCGCGACGTCACCGGGTTCGACGGCGAACTGGCCAGGCTGGTCGACGACATGTTCGCCAGTCAGCGCGCGGCGGAGGGCGTCGGCCTGGCCGCCAACCAGATCGGGGTCGACCTGAAGGTCTTCGTCTACGACTGCCCGGACGACGAGGGCGTGCGGCACGTGGGCGTCGTCTGCAACCCGGTGCTGGAGGAACTGCCCGCCGAGCGCCGGGCGCTGGACGACTCGGGCGAGGGCTGCCTGTCGGTGCCGGGCGCTTACGCCTCGCTCGCGCGCCCCGACTATGCCGTCGTGCGCGGACAGGACGCCGAGGGCAGGCCGATCACGGTGCGGGGCACCGGGTACTTCGCGCGCTGCCTCCAGCACGAGACGGACCATCTCTACGGCCGCCTCTACATCGACCGCCTCTCCAAGCGCGAACGCAAGGACGTCCTGCGGCAGATGGCCGAGAAAACCCCGCGCTACGAGACGGTGCCCAACGACTGAGCGGCGCCGCGGGCCGGTGGGGCCGCGGTGAACGGCGTGTGACGGTGGGCGGGCCTCCAGTGGCCCGCCCACTGGCGTTTCCGAAGGCGTGTTGACGCGGGTAGACCCCCTCCGCCACCCTCGGAGGCCCCACTGTTCCGACACGGAGGCACCATGCTCAGAGGCATCATCCGTCTCATCCTCGGTGTTGTCATGGTCGCGGCAGCATCGCTGGTCGGCGCGGTCACCACCGCGGGCACCGCCCAGGCCGACACGTGCTACACCTGGAACCGCACCCTCTCCCAGGGCATGTCCGGCTCCGATGTCGCCGAACTCCAGGTCCGCGTCTCCGGTTACCCCGGCTACGGCAACGTGCTCGCCATCGACGGCTCCTACGGCCCGGCCACGGCCGCGGCCGTCAAGCGTTTCCAGGCCGCGTACGGGCTGTCGGCCGACGGTGTGGCCGGTCCGCAGACCTTCAGCAGGATCTACGCCCTCCAGGACGCCGACTGCACCCCGGCCCACTTCTCCTACTCCGAGCTGAACAGGTGCAACTCCACGTGGAGCGGGGGCGCGGTGAGCGCGGCCACGGCCAAGCGCAACGCCCTGATCTCGATGTGGAAGCTGGAGGCGATGCGTCATGCCCTGGGCGACGCGCCGATCCGGGTGACCAGCGGCTTCCGCTCCTACTCCTGCAACAGCGCGGTGGGCGGCTCCTCCAACAGCCGCCACCTCTACGGTGACGGCGTCGACCTCGGCGCCGGCTCGCACACCCTGTGCAGGATGGCGCAGCAGGCCCGCCACCACGGCTTCCGGGGCATCCTCGGCCCGGGCTACCCCGGCCACAACGACCACACCCACGTCGACCACCGCTCCAGCCGCTTCTGGTCGGCATCCAGCTGCGGGATCTGACCGCGGCGCCCGTCCGGAACGGAGCCGGTCCGGAACGGCGTGTGCCCCGTAACCCCGTGCGGGGTTACGGGGCACACGCCTCTCGGGGGAAGGAGGATCAGAAGTCGTCGTCGAAGGAGAGCGATCCCTCCACCGCGACCTGGTAGGCCGAGGCGCGGCGCTCGAAGAAGTTGGTCAGCTCCTGGACGTTCTGCAACTCCATGAAGGAGAACGGGTTCGACGCGCCGTAGCGGGCGGGGAAGCCCAGCCGGACCAGCCGCTGGTCCGCCACGCAGCGCAGGTACTCGCGCATCGACTCGGTGTTCATCCCGGGCAGGCCCTCGACGCACGCCGCGAAGCGGATCAGGTTCAGCAGGAAGCGGCGGCGGTCGGCCTGGCTCTCCTGGCGGTCGATCGACTCCACCCCCTTCCCTCCTTCGAGGGCGGCCACCCAGCGGAAGCAGAACCGTGCCTTCTCCCGGATGGAGTCGATGTTCTCCACCGCGGCGAAGGCGGCGGCGCGCTCGGCCGGGTCGGGCGGGTAGGTGTCCAGCAGGGTCAGGTAGAACCGGACGTGCACGGCCTCCTCGAACAGCCGCCGTGACAGGTACAGCCGCGCCTCGGGTGAGTTGATGTGCCGGTACAGCGTCAGTACCAGCGCGACCCGGCCGGGGTCGGTGGCGGGCAGATCGACGGCGAGGTCGGTCAGGGTGCGCAGCAGCGCCGTGCCGGGGTGGTCGTTCGCCGGCCCAACCCACGAGGCCCGGACGTGTGAGCGCCCCTAGATGTTGTGTCGCAGGAGTCCTCGGGCGGAGTGCGGAACCTCGGCCCGGTGCCGGGCGTCGCGCGGCACGGCGAGGTACGGGTCCTGGGCGCCGAAGTCCAGCAGACCGTCCCCGGGACACACCCCGGCCGTCAGCTCACCGACGGCCTCGAACTCGTACGGGCGGCCCTGAAGGTGATGTCCATGACGGTCGTCATGCGGCGTCCCGGCCGTGGTGGCGCAGCGGCTTTCCGCCGGCGGGGCGCACGGGCGCGGAAGAGGGATCGGCGGGCCGGCGGCCGGGCGCCCGCTCACCGCCCCCGGCCGGGCCGCTGGAGCCGGGCGACGAACTTGTACCGGTCGCCGCGGTAGACCGAGCGCACCCACTCCACCGGCTCGCCCTCGGTGTCGCGCGAGTGCCGGGAGAGCATCAGCATCGGCAGGCCGACGTCCGTGCCCAGCAGGCCCGCCTCGCGCGGGGTGGCCAGTGAGGTCTCGATGGTCTCCTCCGCCTCGGCGAGGTGGATGTCGTACACCTCGGCCAGGGCCGTGTAGAGGGAGGAGTACTTCACCAGGCTGCGGCGCAGGGCGGGGAAGCGCTTCTGCGACAGATGCGTGGTCTCGATGGCCATCGGCTCGCCGCTGGCCAGCCTCAGCCGCTCGATGCGCAGGACGCGGTCCCCGGAGGAGATGTCCAGCAGTCCGGCGAGCCGGTCGTCGGCGGTGACGTAGCCGATGTCCAGCAGCTGGGAGGCGGGTTCCAGGCCCTGGGCCCGCATGTCCTCGGTGTAGGAGGTGAGCTGGAGCGCCTGGGCGACCTTGGGCTTGGCCACGAAGGTGCCCTTGCCCTGGATGCGCTCCAGCCGCCCTTCGACGACCAGTTCCTGGAGTGCCTGGCGCACGGTGGTGCGGGAGGTGTCGAACTCGCCGGCGAGCGTGCGCTCCGGGGGGACCGGGGTGCCCGGGGGCATCGTCTCGGTCATCTCCAGCAGATGGCGCTTGAGCCGGTAGTACTTGGGCACGCGCGCGGTGCGCCCGACGGCGCTGTTCGTGACCCCGTCGCTCTGCATCGCGCGCCTTCCCGGCTCGTGTCGTGACTTCTCCAGTGCCGTCACCGGCTTCCTCCGTACGTAGCGGATCACATCGTGGCACGGCCGCCGTCCCCGGGGGCGTCCCGGCTCAGATGTCGGTCCGGTAACGGATGTGACCGCGAGCTTTGTACACCGTTGACAGCGATATAGGTCTAGGCCAAGCTGCGGGCACTGGTCTAAACCACTATAGGCCAGCCCAGCCCCACGGGCCGTACTCGTCGCATGTCGACGCATCCCGGCGCCCGCCACGCACGGTACGGCAGACGCGGCCATCCGGCGGGAGCGGAGATCTCGGACGGCGGGCGGGGGGGACTTCTGCCATCCCGAAGGAGAAGCACGTGAAGCACAAGCTCGTAGCGGCGATCGGTGCCGCGGCGATGATGACCGGCCTCGTCGCCTGCGGCGGGGACGGCGGGGACACCTCCTCCAAGGCTCCCGGAGAGCGCGACGAGACGCTCACCGTCTGGCTGATGAACGATGCCCAGAGCACCTGGCCCGAGCTGGTCAAGGACGTCAACGCCCAGTTCAAGAAGAAGTACCCCAAGGTCGAGGTCAAGGTCCAGTACCAGCAGTGGGGCGACAAGGCCAAGAAGCTCGACACCGCGCTGGGCGGCGACAAGTTCCCGGACGTGGTCGAGCTCGGCAACACCGAGACCATGACCTACATCCTCAACGGGGCCCTCGGCGAGATCGACCCGGAGAAGTACGACAACTCCGACACCTGGATCCAGGGACTGAAGGACACCTGTTCCTTCGAGGGCAAGCTCTACTGCGTTCCCTACTACGCCGGAGCGCGCGTCGCGATCTTCAACCAGGAGATGTTCGACAAGGGCGCGGGCACCGAGGAGCTTCCGCGGACCGAGGACGAGCTGAAGAAGGCGCTGGACGAGGTCGCGGAGGAGTACGGCGACGACAAGGCCTTCTCCCCCCTCTACCTGCCCGGCCGCTACTGGTACGCCGCCATGTCCTACGTCGCCGCGTACGGCGGCCAGATCGCCGAGTACGACGAGGGCAAGGGCGAGTGGAAGGCCACCCTGAGCACCCCCGAGGCGCGCAAGGGCATCGAGCACTTCATCGGCCTGGTCAACGAGTACAACAACGGCGACCGGACCAAGGACGAGCAGGACCACGCCAACGTCATGGCGAACAAGAAGGCCGCCCTGATCTACGGCAACGGCTGGGAGGCCGGCTCCGTCTTCGGGGGCGAGAACGGCAATCCCGAGCTGGAGGGCAGGATCGCCACCGCCGGCATGCCCGGCCCGAACGGCGAGGCCCTGCCGTCCTTCATCGGCGGCTCCGACCTCGCGGTGATCCAGAAGTCGGAGGCGAAGGACCTCGCCGAGGAGTGGATCTCGCTGTTCACCAGTGAGAAGTCGATGGAGGTCCTGGCCTCCAAGAACATCCTGCCGAACAACACCAAGCAGCTCGAGCCGCTGAAGGAGAAGCCGGAGACCGCTCCGATCGCCAACGCGGTGCCGGACGCCTGGTTCACCCCGATCGCCCCCGGCTGGACCGCGATCGAGAGCCAGAACGTGCTGGAGAACATGCTGCTGGACGTCCTCAAGGGCACCTCGGTGGCCGACGCCACCAAGAAGGCCGACGAGGAGATCGACAAGCTGATCAACAACGAGGTCTGAGCCGCGGCCGGGGCCCGCACCCCCGGCCGTCCCTGCGGCAGGCGGGAGCCGCGATTCACGGCTCCCGCCTGCCGCGCCCCTTCGGTGAAGAGAACGAACGGAAGGCCAGCACCGTGACCGCCGCCGACACCAAAGCCGCCGACCCGCCGGCGGCCCCGCCGCAGAAGCCGGGCAAGGCCGCCCCCGGGCCGTCAGGGGGCGGAGTGCGCCCCAGCCGGAAACCGCGCCCCAAGCTGCCGTACCTGCTGATCGCCCCGGCGATCGTGGCGATCGGCGCGGTCTTCGGCTACCCGCTGGTCGAGACCGTGATCATGTCCTTCCAGGACATGCGCCGCGCGCACCTGTGGGGCGGCACCACTCCGCCGTGGGTGGGGTTCGAGCAGTTCACCAACATCCTGGGCGACCCGGAGTTCTGGTGGGTCGCCTTCCGTACCGTGCTCTTCATGGTCGTCTGTGTGGTGGCGACCATGGGGCTGGGGCTGCTGACCGCCCTGCTGATGCAGCGGCTGTCCACCTGGGTACGGCTGCTGCTCACCGGCGCCCTGATCGCGGCCTGGTCGATGCCACTGCTGGTGGCGACCTCGATCTTCCGGTGGCTCTCCGACTCCGACTACGGCGTGGTCAACAGCGTGCTGAGCAAGATCCCCGGTCTGGACTTCCAGGGCCACAACTGGTTCCTCAACCCCTGGCAGGGATTCACCGTCATCGGTGCGGTGGTGGTCTGGGGAGCGATCCCGTTCGTGGTGGTCACCCTCTACGCCGCGCTCACCCAGGTGCCCAGGGAACTGGAGGAGGCCGCGCAGCTCGACGGCGCCGGAGTGATCGGGGTCTTCCGCAACGTCACCTTCCCGGTGATCAAGCCGGTCTTCCAGATGGTGGCCACCCTCTCGGTGATCTGGGACTTCAACGTCTTCGGCCAGATCTTCCTGATGCGCGGCAACAAGCCGGAACCCGAGTACGAGCTGCTGGGCCTGTACTCGTTCAGCAAGGCGTTCGACAGCGCCTCGTTCAGCCAGGGCACCGCCATCGCCCTCATCACCGTGCTGCTGCTCTCCGGTGTGGCCGTGTACTACCTGCGTCAGCTCATGAAGACAGGAGAGGTCGAGTGAGCACCTCCGTAACCTCCACCGCGCCCGCCAAGGCACCCGAGGCCGCCACCAGCGGTACAGGCGTCCACGAGCTGCGCCCCGACCGCAAGAAGCACCGCCTGGCCTACGACCTGGTGGGGCTGGGGATCTTCGCGGTGATGGCCTTCCCGGTCTACTGGCTTCTCGTCAGCGCCTTCCGGCCGAACCACGAGATCCGCAGCTACGACCAGACGCTGTGGCCCAGCTCGTTCACCGTCGACAACTTCGTCCGAGCCACCGAGGCCCCGAACTTCTGGACCGCGATCCAGAGCAGCCTGATCATCTGCGTCACCTCGGTCGCCGGCGCCATGCTGATCGGGACCATCGCCGCCTTCGCCATCGGGCGTTTCGACTTCTACGGCCGCAAGCCGTTCATGACGATCCTCATCCTGGTGCAGCTGCTGCCGCCCACGGCGATGCTCATCCCCATCTACATCCAGCTCAACAACATGGGCGCGCTCAACGAGTACTGGGGCGTGATCATCGTCTACCTGGTGTCCGTGCTGCCCTTCACCACCTGGATGGTCCGCGGCTTCGTGATCAACGTGCCCAAGGAGCTGGAGGAGTCCGCGATGGTGGACGGCTGCACCCGGATGGGCGCGTTCTGGCGGGTCATCTTCCCGCTGGTCGCCCCGGGGCTGGCCGCGGCGTCCATCTTCGCCCTCATCACCGCCTGGAACGAGTACCTGTTCGCGTACATCCTCCTGCAGGACAACGAGAAGTACACGCTCAACGTGTGGCTGATGAACTTCACCACCGACCGCGGCACGGACTACGGCGCGCTGATGGCCGCCTCCGTCCTCATCTCCATCCCCGTCGTGACCTTCTTCATGATCGTCCAGAAGAAGATGGCGGCTGGGCTCACCTCCGGCGCAGTGAAGGGATGACGCCACTCCCATGACGACTCTCACCGGCACCACCGGCACCCTGGTCCGCAACGCCCTGACCGTGCTCCAGCCCGGCTTCACCGGCACCACCGCGCCCGACTGGCTGCTGCGGCGGCTGGACGAGGGACTCGCCGCGGTGGGCCTGTTCGGCCGCAACATCACATCCCCCGCGCAGCTGGCCGCGCTCACCGCCCAGCTGCGCGGTGTCCGCCCCGACGTGCTGGTGGCCATCGACGAGGAGGGCGGCGACGTCACCCGCCTGGAGGCGCGCAAGGGATCGTCCTTCCCGGGCAACCACGCCCTGGGCACGGTCGACGACACCGCACTGACCCGCGCCGTCGCCCGCGAACTGGGGCGCGGGCTCGCCGAGTGCGGGGTCAACCTCAACTGGGCGCCCTCGGCCGACGTCAACTCCAACCCGGACAACCCGGTCATCGGCGTCCGATCCTTCGGCTCCACGCCGGACCTGGTGGCCCGGCACACCGCCGCCTGGGTCGAGGGGCTGCAGTCCGCCGGGGTCGCCGCCTGCACCAAGCACTTCCCCGGGCACGGCGACACCAGCGTGGACTCCCACCACGCCCTGCCTCGCATCGACGCCGACCTGGCCACCCTCGCGGAGCGCGAGCTCGTCCCGTTCCGGGCGGCGGTCGCCGCGGGCAGCAAGTGCGTGATGAGCGCGCACATCCTGCTGCCCGCCCTGGACCCGGTGCTCCCGGGGACGCTCAGCCCGG
The DNA here is from genome assembly GCF_022614595.1 of Streptomyces sp. CNQ085. Lineage (GTDB taxonomy): Bacteria > Actinomycetota > Actinomycetes > Streptomycetales > Streptomycetaceae > Streptomyces. Next base: position 8,109 of record NZ_JAJFAU010000019.1, on the reverse strand, counting down.
CCGCCCTGACCGGCCTGCTGCGCGCGCCCCGGAGCGAGGGCGGACTCGGCTTCGAGGGCCTGATCGTCACGGACGGCATGGAGATGCGGGCCATCGCGGGGACTTACGGCATCGAGCGCGGAAGCGTGCTGGCCGTCGCCGCGGGCGCGGACGCCCTCTGCGTCGGCGGAGGCCTGGCCGACGAGGAGACCGTGCTGTGCCTGCGCGACGCCCTGGTGCGCGCCGTGGTCGAGGGCGAACTGCCCGAGGAGCGGCTCGCCGACGCCGCCGACCGGGTCCGCTCCCTGGCCCGCTGGGCCGCCGGGACGTCCGTCCTCACCGGGGAGGCGGAGCCCTCCGATCCCCAGGTCGGCCTGGAGGCCGCCCGCCGCGCGCTGAGGATCACCGTCCGGCAGGACCACACCCCCCTGACCGGGCCGCCGTACGTCGCCGCCTTCACCCCCGTGGCCAACATCGCCGTCGGCGACGAGACCCCCTGGGGGCTCGCCGCCGAACTGGCGGAACTGCTCCCGGGCACCACGACCGGCTCCTGGGGCCGCGAGCGGGCCGAACGGGCGGGGCAGGGCGGACCGGTAGCACAGGTGCTGGAGGAGGCGGCCGGCCGCAGGATCGTCGCGGTCGTGCGCGACGTCCACCGGCACCCCTGGATGACAGACGCGCTGGACGCCCTGCTCGCCGCCCGGCCGGACACCGTCGTGGTCGAGATGGGCCTGCCCCAGGCGCCGCCCTCCGGGGCGCTCCACATCGCGACCCACGGCGCCGCCCGCGTCTGCGGACGGGCGGCCGCGGAGGTCGTCGCGGGCCGGGGAACCGGCGGCTGAACTCCGCCGGCCACTCCCCGGGACGACCGGGCCCGCGCCTCCCCCGACTCCGCGGGCCCGGCCGTCGGCGTGTTCGTCTTCCGTACACGGTGCGGTGGGACGTGGGCTGTGGGCGGCCTGTGGCGGGAGCTCCCCGAAGGGCCCTGGAACACCCGCGGGCCGCGGCGCCGGGACGGGACCCTCAACCCGTCCGGCACCGCAGCCCGGAGCGATCGGAGACCCGGCGCAGTCAGGGCAGAGAGCGCCCGGTCTCGCTCCGCCCTCCTGTGCGGGGAGGGCGGAAGTCCGTCGCCATTGTGGACCGGGCCACAGACCCGTGTCCACGCCTTGAAGGCACCAGCGGTTCGCCGGTGGCGGCTGCCGTCAATTCTTGCGCACGACGGCGCGTATGCACAGACGTACGACAGGATCCGTCGCCGGTTAGGCTCACACCGTGCCCTCCATGAACGACCTCGTACACCAGCACACCGCCCTCGGCGACTCCGACCTGGAGTGGCTGCACCTGCTGGTCTCCGAGTGGCAGCTGCTGTCCGACCTCTCCTTCGCCGACCTGGTGCTGTGGGTCCCGACCAGGGACGGCACGCGCTACGTCTCCGTGGCGCAGATGCGCCCCAACACCGGCCCCACCTCCTACCAGGACGACATGGTCGGCCACCTCGTGCCCAGGGGGCGCCGGCCGCTGCTGGACGCCGCCCTGGACGAGGGCAGGATCGTCCGGGAGGGCGACCCCGAATGGCGCGAGGAGGTGCCGGTGCGGGTGGAGTCCATCCCCGTGCGCCGCGCGGGCCGCGTCCTTGGCGTCATCGCCCGCAACACCAACCTGCTGACGGTGCGCACACCCAGCCGGCTGGAGCTGACCTATCTGCAGAGCGCCTCGGACCTGGCCCAGATGATCGCGGCAGGATCGTTTCCCTTCCCCGATCAGCAGGTCGACATGGACGCCTCCCCGCGGGTCGGCGACGGACTGATCCGGCTCGGCGCCGACGGCGTCGTCCAGTACGCCAGCCCCAACGCGCTCTCCGCCTACCACCGGCTGGGCCTGGCCGCCGACCTGGTCGGGCTGCACCTGGGCCAGGCCACCGCCGAACTGGCGCCCTCCCGCGGCCCGGTGGACGAGTCGCTGGTCAAGCTCGCCAGCGGCTGGGCGCCGCGCGAGACCGAGATCGAGGGCAACGGCTGCGTCGTGCAGCTGCGGGCCATCCCGCTCAAGCCCAAGGGGGTGCGGATCGGTTCGCTCATCCTGCTGCGCGACGTCACCGAACTGCGCCGCAGGGAGCGGGAGCTGATCACCAAGGACGCCACCATCCGGGAGATCCACCACCGGGTGAAGAACAACCTCCAGACCGTCGCCGCCCTGCTGAGGCTCCAGGCCCGGCGGATCGGCGCGGGCACCGGCGGCACCGCACGGGAGGCGCTGGAGGAGGCCGTCCGCCGGGTCGGTTCGATCGCGATCGTCCACGAGACGCTCTCCCAGACGCTGGACGAGCGGGTGGAGTTCGACGAGATAGCCGACCGGGTGCTGGCGATGGTCGCCGAGATCTCCCCGGGCATGGTCACCGGGCGGCGTACGGGCCGCTTCGGCGTACTGGCGGCCGAGGTGGCCACCCCGCTGTCCATGGTGCTCACGGAGGTGCTGCAGAACGCCCTGGAGCATGGTTTCCGGCCGGGGGAGCGGGGCACCGTCGAGGTCACGGCCGTCCGCGGCGCGGTCGCCGGCCGCGGGGAGGGGCGACTGCTGGTCACGGTGCAGGACGACGGGCGCGGTCTGCCGCGGGACTTCGACGTGCGCACCGCGGGGAACCTGGGACTGCAGATCGTGCGGACGCTGGTGGAGGGGGAGCTGGAGGGAGGCTTCGACATGCTCCCGGCTTCCGGCGGCGGTACACGGGTGGTCCTGGACATCCCCGTGGAGCCGGAGAGGCGCTGACCCCGGCGACCGGTGCGGGTACGAGACCGAGTCCCGTACCCGCACAGCATCCGTACGGCACTGAGCCCCGGACCGTTGAGTACGGTCCGGGGCTCAGTGCCGTCGTTGCGGTGCGCACTGTGGGTACTGCGCGCTGCGGCTCGGGGGCAGCAGGTGGCGGGGTGGGCGTCAGGCAGTGGCCTTGCGTGCCCGGTTGCGGGCGGCGCGGCGCTTCATCGCGCGGCGCTCGTCCTCACTGAGGCCACCCCAGACACCGGAGTCCTGGCCGGACTCCAGGGCCCACTGCAGGCACTGCTCCATCACGGGGCAGCGGCGGCAGACGGCCTTGGCTTCCTCGATCTGCAGCAGCGCAGGACCGGTGTTGCCGATCGGGAAGAAGAGCTCGGGGTCTTCCTCGCGGCAAACGGCGTTGTGACGCCAGTCCATGGCTGCTCCATCTCCTACGCGTTGCGGTAATCGCTTGTGAATGTGAACGCTTTCACGAATCTCCCCGCAAGGGAAGGGTCGGCGCCCGGCTTCACCGGGAGTGTCCCGAGGGATGAGGGGGTGGATTCGGGGCTCTCAAGGGGGTCGGCGTCGACCGTCCCGATCGCCATGAAGAGACTCGCAAACCTCGGCTGCGGATACAACCCCTTCCGGAAAGTTTTTTTTGATTCCTTGGTGTCAACTAGGTCACAGCCGTACTTCCAGGGGGTGGAACCTGGTCTAAACGTTCGAGTGAAAGGACTTTCACCATATCCACTTACACAATCACACGCAGTGCACGGCGTACGCCTGTGAACGTGACGCTCGTACGCAGCCCCAGGTGGTCACCGTCCATCTGAAACGGCAATGGCACCTGTGATTCCAAGGTGAAGTCGGTGAGGTCGTGAAGTGAGACGACGTGCTTGCCGCGCGGACCGCGCTCGGGCGAGGAGGCCAGCAGCTGGGTGCCGTGGCGGGTCACGGCGGAGGGGGTGAGCCGGGTCAGTCCGAGCACGTCGAGGGCGGTGTCGAAGGAGGCGCGGGGGGCCGCGTACACCGGGCGGTTGCCCAGGTAGGTCCAGGGCGCGGTGTTGCAGACTATGGACAGCGCCAGCTCCTCCACCGGCTCCTCGCCGGGCCGCCGCAGGGTGATCGTCCCGTGGCGGCGGTAGGGGTCGCCCAGGAACTGCCGCACCACCTGCCGCACGTAGAGGGCGTGCGTCGAGCGCCTGCCACCCTCGCGCTTCTGTTCGACCCGGCCCACCACGCCCGCGTCGAAGCCGAGGCCCGCGCAGAAGGTGAACCACCGGGGCGGCACCTCCGCGTCGTCCGTCCCCGGCGTACCGGCGGCCAGGCCCAGGCCCACCGTGCGTTCACCGCCGGAGTTCAGCGCGTCCAGCAGCGCGCCCGTGGCCTCCACCGCGTCGTTGGGCAGCCCCAGGGCGCGGGCGAAGACGTTGGTCGAACCGCCCGGCACGACCGAGAGGCGGGGAAGGGCGTCGGGAGCGGGGCCGTCGTGCAGCAGCCCGTTGACGACCTCGTTGACCGTGCCGTCACCCCCGAGCACGATGACCAGCTCGATCTCCCCGCGCTGGACCGCCTGCCGCCCCAGATCGCGCGCGTGCCCCCGGTACTCGGTGGTGGCGACCTCCAGCTTGAGGTCGCTCGCCAGGGCGTGGATGAGGACGTCTCGGGTGCGGGCACTGGTGGTGGTGGCTGCCGGGTTGACCACGAGGAGCGCGCGCATGGTGTGCAGCGTACCCAGCCGTTCGCGGCTGAGACGGGCGGCCCGGTCCGGGCGGTGTTCCGGCAGGCCCCGCTACCCTGGCGACGTGACCACGGACGCATCCTCCGCCGACTCCCCCCGCACACCCGACGCTCCCCGGCCCGGACGGATCACCGCCGCGGCCGCCGTGGTGGCGGCCCAGGCAGTGGTGGTCGCCGGCCTGGGGGTGACCATGCTGGTCCTGCTGCTGACCGGCAGCCGGGCCGACGACACGGTGCAGGCCCTCACCGGAGCCGCGACCGTGCTGACGCTGGCCGTGCTGCCGCTGGCCGCCGCGCGCGGGCTGTGGCTGCGGCGCCGGTGGAGTCGCGGACCGGCGGTGATCGTCCAGCTGATGGCGCTTCCGGTGGGCTGGCAGATGGCCCAGAACGGCGGCGCGTGGCTCGCGGCCGGAACTCTCATCGCGCTCACCGCGCTGGCCGTGCTCGGCTGCCTGATGAGCCCGACGGCGGCCGGGGCGCTGGGCATCGCCCCGCGCGAATCCCGGGACGCCTGACCGGACCGGCACGCGCCCTGCCGGAGGAGCCCGGGCTCCTCGCCGCTTCCGGCCGGCTCCCCGGCTACTCCTCGATCAGCAGCCGGTCACGCAGTTGGGCCAGGGTGCGGGCCAGCAGCCGCGATACGTGCATCTGGGAGATGCCGACCTCCTGGGCGATCTGCGACTGGGTCATGTTGCCGAAGAAGCGCAGCAGCAGGATCTTCTTCTCGCGCGGCGGCAGCTCCTCCAGCAGCGGTTTGAGCGACTCCCGGTACTCCACGCCCTCCAGGGCGTCGTCCTCCGCGCCCAGGGTGTCCGCGACGGCCGGGGACTCGTCGTCGGTGTCCGGGACGTCAAGGGAGAGAGTGCTGTAGGCGTTCGCCGACTCCAGGCCCTCCAGTACCTCCTCCTCGGAGATCGACAGGCGCTCGGCCAGTTCGTGGACGGTCGGGGCGCGGCCGTGCTGCTGGGACAGCTCGGCGGTGGCCGTGGTCAGCGACAGCCGCAGCTCCTGGAGCCGGCGGGGCACCCGCACCGCCCAGCCCTTGTCGCGGAAGTGCCGCTTGATCTCACCGACGACCGTGGGGGTGGCGTAGGTGGAGAACTCCACGCCGCGCTCCGGGTCGAAGCGGTCCACCGACTTGATCAGGCCGATCGTGGCGACCTGTGTCAGGTCGTCCAGCGGCTCACCGCGGTTGCGGAAACGCCGCGCCAGATGCTCCACCAGCGGCAGGTGCATCCGTACCAGCGAGTCGCGCAGCTCGGCGCGCTCCGGGGAGTCCGCCGGGAGGCCGCGCAGCCTGACGAACAGGTCCCGTGCGCCACTGCGGTCCTGGGGATTCGGCTGGTGGTGCACATAGGCGACCTTCCCGCCGGCCCCTTCGTCCTCGTGCATGTCGTGTTGCCGGTCCTCCATGGCATCCGCCCGCTCCGCCCGCTGATCAGGCTCGACCGGATGGGGCCGGGCGTGCTGCTCGGGGATGACCGGGCCCGCCGCCTTGTCGTGGCGGCCCGTCCGCGTTTCGCTCTCCAGGTCGTTCACACCGACCCCCTTGTCCCGTACCGGCCCGTGTGTGCCGGTCACGGCGCCCCTGGGCCGGCGCCGCGCTTCTTGTGCAGGCTGATGCTGACCGTGCGGTCCTCGGCCACGGCCGAGTCGACCTCGCCCGCCAGGGCGGAGAGCACCGTCCAGGCGAAGGTGTCGCGCTCGGGGGCGCGGCCGTCCGTGGTGGGTGCCGAGACCGTCACCCACAGAGAGTCCCCGACGAGGTTGAAGACACAGCTCAGCACACTGCCGGGGACCGCTTGCTGGAGCAGGATGGCGCACGCCTCGTCGACGGCGATGCGCAGATCCTCGATCTCGTCGAGGGTGAAGTCCAAGCGGGCCGCGAGACCGGCGGTGGCGGTACGCAGAACCGAAAGGTAGGCACCCGCGGCGGGCAGCCGGACCTCGACGAAGTCCTGCGTCCCGGGCTCGCCTGCGATCTGGGACACCCTCACCTCCAAGGTGACACGAGCTGGTGACTGCCGTGTACGCCCGTCCGACGACCCTGCCGTAACGGGGCAACAGGTCAACGCACGGGCGAGGCAGATCGTTCGACTGCGACGCTATCGTGATCCGGGGCATGCTGTCGCCCGGACCGAAAGGGGCACCCTTCCTGCGCTCGTCACCCATAGTAAACACATGGGCACTTTGCGTGGCTAGAGGTCTGCGATGCCCAATTCCTTTCCGGTCACGCTGCGTTCACAGCGCTTGGGGGCCGCCGGTTGTTCCCGGCGCCCCGAACTCCTCCGGCGCGCGTCCGGTCGCGAGGGTCCGGCGCCCCCGTGAGCGGGCTCGCCGGGTGGCCCGCGCGGAAGCCGGGCAGGGACCCGCTCCAGTTCAGTACCCATCACCGGGAGCGTTCGTAACCCCGCCCGGCGCGGACGCGCGCGAGTTCGGCCGGCGGTTCCCTGCCGGATCGTGCGGGGAGGGGGGAGGCTAGCCGGTGACCACGGCGGCCACCGTCGTCCCCCAGGGGAAGGCACCCTCGCCGGCCAGGGCCGCCAGGCCGTACAGCATCTTGGCGACGTACACGCGGTCCAGATCCGGCAGCTCGTGCCGGGCGGCGAACCCCCGGGCGAAGGACTCCAGCGCGCCGGTGGTGCGGGCGAAACCGCCGCAGTGGAAGCGGTCCTCCACCCTCCAGGTACCGCGGCGCCCGCCGAAGGCGGCGCGCTGGAGCCGCTCCACCTCCCCGGCGAGGAAGCCGCCCCGCAGGGCGGCGAAGCCGATCGCGCGCTGCCCGTGGGCGAGACCCGCGGCAAGCCCGGCGAGGGTGCCGCCCGTACCGCAGGCGACGGCCACCACGTCCGCCGCGCCGCGCAGCTCACGGCCCAGTTCCGCGGCGCCCCGCACGGCCTCGGCGTTGCTGCCGCCCTCCGGTATGAGGCGGAACGGGCCGAAGTGGTCGCGCAGCGTGGCCGTCCACTCCGGGTCGTTCCTGCGGCGGTAGTCCGCCCGCGTCACGAAGTGCAACCGCATGCCATCGGCGGCGCAGCGGGCCAGGGAGTCGTTGAGGGGCCGGCCGGCGAGTTCCTCGCCCCGCACGACCCCGATCGTCGACAGACCCAGCAGGCGCCCGGCGGCGGCCGTGGCGCGCAGATGGTTGGAGTAGGCCCCGCCGAACGTCAGCAGCGTGCGTTCGCCGGTTCGCGCGGCGGCGCGCAGGTTGGGCGCGAGCTTGCGCCACTTGTTGCCGACGAGGTCCGGGTGGACCAGGTCGTCGCGCTTGAGCAGCAGCCGGACCCCGTGGTGCGAGAAGCGTTCGTCCTCGGCCTCGACCAGAGGGGAGGGCAGGCGTGGGGCGAGGGACTCCAAGGTCACCGGGGGCGTTCGGGACGCCGGGGCCTTCCGGGGGACGGGCGGGGGAAGCGGTGTGCTGCTCATCCAGCCATTGTCCCGTCGGCGTGGCACCGCGTGTCACCGGTCGACCGGACACGCGGATACGTCCGCGCGGGCGCCGCGGGATCCGGGCCCGGCGGGGGAACTGGAGCGGCGCGGCTGCATAGTGCTCCGTTAGGCGGGCGGCCCGCCCGGAACGCCCGTCCGCCGTGCCGCGGGGGTTGACGGACGAAGGGCCCGGGAAGAAGG
>NZ_JAJFAU010000180.1 GCF_022614595.1 Streptomyces sp. CNQ085 | reverse complement strand
GCCCGGCCGCCGCGCCGGTGCCGAGGCCGGCGCCCGCCACGCCGATCGTGACCGGCACGATGATCTCCGAGGCGGCGGGCCAGACGCCGCCGAGCACCACCTCGCCGGCCCGGTCCGGCACCAGCAGCAGCGCCCCGCCCCAGAGCAGCGCGGCGGCGGCCTGCCCACCGCCCAGCAGCAGGCAGAACGGGCCGAGCCGGTGCGGGGCCCGCCGCAGCACCCGCGCCGCCTCCGCGACGGTGACCAGCGACAGCCCCATCAACACGGCGAGGAACGGACCGAGCAGCAGCTCGGCGCCCCGGATCACGCCCACCGCGCCGACCCCGGCGATCGCGCCGAGTCCGTACGCCCGCAACTGGCTCGCACCGCTGTTGCTGACGTTCTCGGCCAGGTACCGGTAACCGAGATCGCGGTGCTCGCGGAGCCACCGCCGTGCCCCGGCGGGCCGCGGCCGGATGCCGGACTGGAAGCAGCCGTACACCGCGGCCACCGCGGCGGACCCGCCCCAGGCGAGGACGAAGGCCGCCACGCTGTCCACACGGGCCGCCACCACCATGGCCGGGACGAGCGCGGCGCCCCACACGAGGTCGTTGGCGAACGCCTTCCGCCCGGCGCCGGCGGCGAAGAACGAGTACCGCCAGGCGTCCTGCAGCAGCAGCCCCGGCAGCACGACGCCGAGGCAGACGAACGCGGGCCCCACCGGGCCCCCGAAACCGAGGCCGGCCGCCAGGCACACCGCGCCGATGGCGGCGCCGGTGCCGAGCGCGGTGCCCGAGGCGCGGGCCACCGCCCCACGCCAGGAGGTGTCCGGCACGCCGCTGAAGCGCACCACGAGCGGGTCGGTGGCCAGCCCGCGGGAGACGTTGAGTACCACGCCGTAGGTCACCCAGGCCAGGCTGAACACACCGAAGGCGGTGAGCCCCAGCGAGCGCGCCACATAGATGCCCACCGCGAAGTTGGTCATGCTGGAGGCCGCCTGGTCGGCCAGTCCCCAGGACAGCCGCCCGGCGACGGCCCGCCTGGCGGTCCGCCGGGCGGCCGCGCCCGGGGAGGCCTCCTCCTCGGTGGTCATCGGCGTCACTCCTTGACCAGCCCGGCGCCGTGCAGGGCGTCGGCCGCGGCGGCGACGGTGTCGAACGGCAGTCCGGACCGCTCGGAGACGTCCAGCAGACTGTGCTCGCCGTCGGAGAGGCTGAGCACCCAGAGCATGGCCATCTGGGCCTGCTTGGCATCGCTGCGGCCGCCGAGCGAGTCGTAGAGCCCGCGTCGGCCCAGCTGCGGCTCGCCGTGGGGGCTGAGGTTGACGTACCGACGGTTGCGGTCCAGCACGGCGAACGCCTCGCGGCACAGGGCGAGGGTGTCGGCCATCGCCCGGGGGGAGACGAAGTCCAGGTCGTCCGCCGAGGTGTGGTACTCGGGGTAGCCGGCGTACGGGGTCCGGCTGAGCGAGCCCACACCGAGATCGAAACCGGGCGAGCAGAACTGCCGCTCGTCGTAGCCGTACGGAGTGAACTCGACGACGCGGTGCGGTCGTTCGGATGCGGCCAGCACGTGTCCCATCACCCGGTCGATCTCCGCGTCGCCGCGTCTGCTCCGCTTGTACGTCAGCGGCCCCGGGTCGCCGGCGCAGGCCAGCACCAGGCCGTGCCTGACCCGTTCCACCCGCTCCGCGTTGCGGGCCAGCCAGGTGATCGCCCCGATGGTGCCGGGCGCGAACAGGAACCGGTAGGTGTAGTACGGCATGTGCTCCGCCAGCGCCCGGGCCAGGAACGTGGCCACCGCGACGCCGGCCAGGTTGTCGTTGGCCAGCGAGGGGTGGCACACGTGGCAGGAGACGATCACCTCGTCGGGGACCTGCCCGGGGACCACGTGCTCGGCGTAGGTGAGGTGGCCGTCGGCGAGCGTGGAGTCGATGCGCACCTCGTACTCGCCCTCCGGCATCGCGTCCAGGGTCTCCTGGGCCAGGCAGAACCCCCAGTCCGGCTTGTAGTAACTGGTGCGGTACGGCACCCAGGACGGGTGGTCCGGCAGGGTGTGCAGGTGTGCGCGCAGCTCGGCCAGCGGCATGGTCGCCGCCACCGGCACGCTGTAGCCGAGCACGTGCAGGCTGGACGCGGCGAAGTCGACGACCCGGTTGCCGGTGCCGTCGGCGATGTAGGCGTCCCGGATGTTCCACTCCTGCGGCACCGTCCAGTCCAGCACCCGCGTCCCGGTCGGCACCTCGTGCACCCGCAGCGGGACGTACTCGCCGACGATCTCCAAGGTGGTGCGCACACCGTCGCCGGTGATGCTCCGGCACAGCGGGTACAACCGCTCCACCAGCGCGTACATCTCCTCCCCGGCCGCGGTCACCGGCGCCACCGCAGGGTGTCGTCGACGGTGCCGGCGCCGGATGCCGCGCGCAGTACGGCCAGCCGGGTGAAGCGCTGTTCGAAGGACTCCCGGGTCAGTCCGTACTTCCGGTAGGCGTCGACGAGTTCGAGTGCGCCCCGCTTCACCGTCCACTCGCACTCGAAACCGGGTACCGCGGCGCGGAACCGGGAGAAGTCCACCCGGTAGGAGCGCGGATCGGCGCCGGTCTCCCCGGTGATCACCACCCGCGAGCCGGGCACCGCCTCGGCGACCTGTCCGGCGATCTCCGCGACCGTGACGTTGTTGGTCTCGCTGCCGATGTTGAACGCCCGGTCGTGCACCGACTCCCGCGGCGCGGTCAGCGCGGCGGCGAAGGCCCGTGCGATGTCGGCGGCGTGCACCAGCGGGCGCCAGGGGGTGCCGTCGGAGAGCACCAGCACCTCGCCGGACAGCAGCGCGTGGCCCACCAGGTTGTTCAGCACGATGTCGGCGCGCAGCCGTGGCGAGTGGCCGAAGGCGGTGGCGTTGCGCATGTACACCGGGCTGAAGTCGCCGTCGGCCAGCTCGTGCAGGTCGTCCTCCACCCGCACCTTGGACTCCGCGTACGGCGTCACCGGGCGCAGCGGGGCGTCCTCGGTCACCAGGTCCGCCGGCGCGCCGCCGCCGGCGGCGCCGTAGACCGAGCAGGTCGAGGCGTACAGGAAGCGCCGCACTCCGGCGTCGCGGGCCAGCCGGGCCAGCCGCACGGACGCGTGGTGGTTGATGTCGTAGGTGAGCTCCGGCGCCAGGGCGCCCAGCGGGTCGTTGGACAGGGCGGCCAGGTGGATCACGGCGTCCACCCCGGCCACGTGTTCGGCCGTGACGTCACGCAGGTCCACCCTCTGCCCCGGCGGGTCGGCGGGCGGCGGGCCCAGCACGCAGTCGGCGAACAGGCCGGAGTCCAGCCCGACGACCTCGTGTCCCGCGGCCGCGAGGACCGGGGCCATCACGGTCCCCAGATAGCCCTGGTGTCCGGTCAGCAGTACGCGCAAGGTTCATTCCCCCAGGTCGAGAGTGATTTTGGTGACGGCGAACGCCTCGGCGTAGCGTTCGTGGCATTCGATGCCGCGGATTCGCGCGAGGCCGAGGAACGCCTCCCGGTCGTACCAGGGCCGGTGCCGCTGCGAGGGGTAGTGCTCCTGCAGCAGCCGCACCTTCTGTTCGGCGATCCGGGGCGACAGCGGCTGGTACGCGGTCGGACGGCCGAGGTCGCCGTCCCACTTGACGATCTCGTAGCCGAGTACGAGGTGGTCGCGGAACGCGGTGGGTACCAGCAGCGCCAGGCCGCGGTGGTCCTGGTGCGCGTCCTCGGCGCGCGGGGCCAGCACGAGATCCGGTTCGGTCCGCCCACGCAGCTCCTCGACCGCGGCCTTGGCCTCCTCCCAGTGCGCCGGCATCCGGCCGTCCGGCAGCTTGAGCACGGTCAGCCGCAGGTCGGCGCCGGGGCAGAAGGCGGTGAGCGCGGCCCGCTCCTCCTCCTCCCGCTCGCCGCCGCCACCGGAGAGCACCAGCGCGTCGACACGGACGCCCGGCCGCGCGAGGCACAGCGTCAGCAGGGTGCCGCCGGCGCCGATGGCGATGTCGTCGCAGTGCGCGCCCACCGCGGCGATCCGCTCCGGGCGTCCGGCGCCGAGCCGGATCACGCGCCCACCCCCGTGCCGCCCTGCTCCCACACGGCCCACGGCCGGTCGCCCCGGGCGTAGGCCTCGTCGAGCGCGGCCCGCTCCTTGACGGTGTCGGTCGGCTTCCAGAAGCCGCGGTGCTGGTGCGCCACCAGCCGACCGCGCTTGGCCAGCCGGGCGCACCCGTCGGCGACCAGGTCCCCGTTCTCCGGGATGTGGTCGAAGATCTCCTGGCGGAGTACGAAGTAGCCGCCGTTCTCCCACAGCGGCAGTTCGCCCACCGGGGTGATGCCGCCCACCAGGCCGTCGTCGCCCAGGTCCACGCAGTGGAAGGAGGACTGCGGCGGCACCACCATCATCGACGCGCCCGCGTCGCGCCGGGCGAACTTCTCGATCATCTCCGGCAGCGGGGCGTCGGTGAGCACGTCGGCGTAGTTGGCCAGGAACATCTCGTCGCCGTCCAGGTGGTGCCGCACCCGGCGCAGCCGCTCCCCGATCGGTGACTCGATACCGGTCTGCGCGAACGTGATCGTCCAGTCGGAGATGTCGGTGGACAGCAGTTCGGTGCGTCCGCCGCGCAGCACGAAGTCGTTGGACGTCGTCTCCTCGTAGTTGAGGAAGAAGTCCTTGATGTGGTGGGCCCCGTAGCCGAGGCACAGGATGAACTCCGTGTGCCCGAAGTGCGCGTAGTAGCGCATGACGTGCCAGATCAGCGGCCGCGGGCCGACCATCGCCATCGGCTTGGGCACGTCGTCCGCGGTGCCGTTGCGCATCCGCATCCCGTAACCGCCGCAGAACAGTACGACCTTCATCGCTTGACCTCGACAATGCTCAGTTCCGGTATGGGGAAGACCAGCCGGCCGCCCCAGTCGTGCACGAAGGACAGCTGCTCGACCAGCTCCTCCCGCAGGTTCCAGGGGAGGACGAGGACGTAGTCCGGCCGGTCCTCGGCTATCCGCTCGGGCGGCAGGACCGGGATGCGGGTGCCCGGGGTGAACCTGCCGTGCTTGTAGGGGTTGCGGTCGACCGTGTACGGGAGCAGGTCGGGCCGGACGCCGCAGTGGTTGAGCAGGGTGTTGCCCTTGCCCGGGGCGCCGTAGCCGACGACCGTCTCGCCGCGCTCGGCCGCTTCGACGAGGAACCGCAGCAGGTCCCGGCGCACCTTGGCCACCCGGGCGGAGAACTCGGTGTACCCGGACAGCTCCCGCAGCCCTGCGGCCTTCTCCCGGTCCAGCACCTCGGCCACCTTCCGGCCCGGCTCGCCGGCCACCTCGGCCGGCCGGGCCCACAGCCGGACGGAACCGCCGTGCGTCGGCAGCAGCTCGACATCCACGAGCGCGAGCCCCCCGCTGGCCAGCGCCCGGGCCGCGGACGCGACCGTGTAGTACTGGAAGTGCTCGTGGTAGATCGTGTCGTACTGGTTCTCCTCGATCAGGGTCAGCAGGTGCTGCACCTCGACGGAGACCCAGCCGTCGTCGGCGACCAGGGCGCGCAGCCCTCGCGTGAACCCGACCACGTCGGGGATGTGCGCGTACACGTTGTTGGCCACCACCAGGTCCGCCGGGCCGTGCTCGGAGCGGACGGCCGAGCCGGTGGCCGGGTCCAGGAACTCCGTGAGGGTGGGCACGCCCGCCTCCCGCGCCGCGGCGCCGACGTTCACCGAGGGCTCGATGCCCAGGCAGCGGATCCCGCGGTCCACCAGGTGCCTCAGCAGGTACCCGTCGTTGCTCGCGACCTCGACCACGAAGGAGTCGTTGCCGAGGCCCAGCCGCCGCACGGCGCCGGTGACGAAGGTGCGCGCGTGCTCCACCCAGGAGGTCGAGTAGGAGGAGAAGTACGCGTACTGCGTGAAGGTCTCCTCCGGCGTGATCAGCGGAGGGATCTGCGCGAGCCAGCAGTCGGTGCAGACCCGCAGGTGCAGCGGGTAGGTCGGCTCCGGCCGGTCCAATTCGTCCGCGGCGAGGAAGCTCTCGCACGGCGGAGTCGCCCCGAGATCGACCACGCTCGCCAGCGCCGCCGAGCCGCAGAGTCGGCATCGTGTCATCTACTGCCCCCATCCCGCTCGCGCGGGCGCACCCGTCGCGAGCCAGTGCTGTCGTTCTCTGCCGGCGGCGGGCCGTCCCCGCCGCCGGACCGACCCGCGATCGCGGTGCGGTATCCATCCACCAGGCGCTCCAGCCCGACGGCCGGGCTGAAGCCCTGCTCGTAGCGGAGCCGGGCCGCCCGGCCCATCTCCCGGCCCAGGGCCGGACCGGCCGTCACCCGGCGCAGGCAGGACGCGAGCGAGGCGGACTCGCCCGGCCGGTGCAGCAGCCCGGTCACCCCGTCCTCGACGAGTTCGACGAAGGCGCCGTGACCGGCGGCGACGGCCGGGACCCCCGCCGCCATCGCCTCCACGACCACCAGGCCGAACGCCTCCAGCCAGGTGGAGGGTGCCACCACGGCGACCGACCGCGCGATGGCCCGCCGGCACTGCGCCGTGTCGTACAGGCCGGCGTAGCGCACGTCGTCCCGGCTCGCCGCCCAGGCGGCCACCTCCCGCTCCAGCGGCCCCGTGCCGGCGATCACGAGCGGTACGCCCACACTGCCGCCGGCGGCGAGTTCCTCCCAGGCGGCCATGAGCAGCCGCACACCCTTGGCCTCCGCGAGCCGGCCGAGATAGAGCAGATGCTCCCCGGCGCCCGTCCGGCGGGCGCCGGGACCGGGGTCGGGCACGAAGTTGTGCTTGACCGCCAGCCGCCCGGGCGGCATGCCGGCCCGCACCAGGACGTCGCGCTGCGCCGCGGAGATGCAGAAGAACCGCTCCACGCCCGACCACCACCGCCGCCTGTTGACCGACAGGCTGACCGCGAGCGGGACCGTCGCCAGCCGGGAGCCCCGGTAGCAGCCGTGCCGGACGGCGGGCAGCGGCGTGGTCCCGACGCACTCGGCGCACGGCCGCCCGTCCCGCTGCAGTGTGCCGGGCGGGCATACCTGGGTGTAGTTGTGCAGCGTGGCGACGGCGGGCACACCGGCGTCGGCGCAGGCGGCCAGCACAGCCGGCGACAGGAGCGGGAAGACGTTGTGGACGTGCACCACGTCCGGCCTCTCGGCGCGGAGCCGGTCGGCGAGCTCCGCGCGGACCGCCGGGTTCCACGGCACCAGCAGCGGCAGAGCGGCCTTGGCCGGCAGGGAGCGGGCGGCGATGTCGTCGCTGCGCCGCTCGAACACCCCGACCCGGTGGCCGGCCCCGCGCAGCAGCTCCACCTCCTGGTCGACGACCTTGTTCTCTCCGCTCGGCTGCGCCGAGGCGTAGCGGTTGTGCACCACCAGGACGTGCATGCTCAGATCACCTCCGATGTCCGGGCCGATCCCGGAGTGCGTCGTCGAGGGACTTCGGCGGTCGAGGAGGGGGCGGTCGCGGCGGGCGGCGTCAGCAGTGAGGCGGCCACGGCCAGATGCAGCAGGTACGGCGAGGCGTCGCCCAGTCCGGCCTCGGTGTACGACGCGATCGCGCAGTAGCCGATCAGGAAGATCGCGCAGGCCCTCGACAGCGACGGCGGCCGCAGCAGCGCGACGCCGCCCAGTACGACGATGACCGCCGTCACCAGGGCGACACCGGTCAGACCCTGCTCGTGGTAGACGGCCAGCCAGCTGTTGTCGATCGGCAGCCCGCCGAAGGACTTGTCCCCCAGGCCCGTGCCGAACAGCTGCTCCGACGCGGTCCTGGGCGCCGCCAGCAGGGCGTCCCAGACCTTGGCCCGTCCGGTGAGGCTGGTGAAGTTCTCCTGGCTCTGCCCGCGCAGGAACCACGCCTGGAGCACGGAACCGAACCCCACCGCGGCCACGGCGGTGCACAGCACCACCCAGGTGAAGAACCGGCGGGCGGCGGTGCTGGTCAGGGTGAGCGAGCCGACCGCCAACGCCAGCCCGACGAGCAGGCCGAGCGTGGCCGTCCGGGTATGGGTCAGCATGAGCACGACGAGCGCCGGCACGATGACGACCGCCGCGCTGCCCCTGCCGGTTCGGCGGCCCAGGGCGAGCAGCACGGCCAGCCCCGTGATCACCGCGGCGTACTGCCCGATCTGCGGCGGGGTGAGCGGCCACAGAGCGCCGACCAGCCGCCCGCCGTAGAGCTCGGGCATGGCGGCGCCCGGCGAGACGACCGCGCCCGCGACCACCGACCCGAGGACCGCGCAGTACATCCGGATGTGGTGGCGGACGAACGTGGGACTCCCGTCCCACCAGCGACTGAGCAGCCACAGCGTACTGACGAAGAGAGTCAGCCGGGCACAGCGGAAGAGCGCCCCGACCCCGGCCCCCAGGTCCGCGCTGGAGACCACGCTCGGCACCAGCAGCAGGGTGAGCAGGAAGACGAAGGCGTTCGGCCGGATACGCACCCGGGGGTTGATCGCGAGCGCCAGCACGAACGCGGCGGCCAGCGCACCCATGGTGACCATCTGGATGAGGGAGCGGGGCAGCGGGATGACTGTCTCCGCCCCGGCGGAGCCGAGCGTGTTGAGGATCAGCAGCCCCCAGACCGTCCCGACGGCCCTCGGTGTGCGATTCGCGTTCATCCCGGCCACCGCCCCCGTGCGGGCCGGACGCCGCCGCCCGCGTTCCGCCGGTAAGGCGCGCTCCCGCGGCCGGCCGTCGCCGGCGGGGCCGGTGCCGCGGG
>NZ_JAJFAU010000179.1 GCF_022614595.1 Streptomyces sp. CNQ085 | reverse complement strand
TCTCGGTCAGCGGCGACACGCCGGCCGGGGGCGGGGCCGCAACCACAACGGCCTGCTGGTCGGCGCGCTGGCGGTCGTCGCCGCCGTGGTCCTCGGCGTGGGCGCCGCCGTCTTCTTCAGCGACGACGACAGCGCGAACGCCAACCAGAACAGCGGCGTCCAGGCCGCCACCGCCGGTGCCGGCGAGGGCGCCGGGGACGACGGGGAGGACCAGGACAAGGACGCCGACAAGGACAAGGAGGAGAAGCCGGGCCCCCTCCCCTCCGAGGACGCGGCCAGCCTCCAGCTCGGCGGCAGCGCGACCACGGACAAGGCCGTCCAGGGGGCGGAGTCCAGGAGTGGTGCGTACGTCACCGGTCTCGACAAGCCCGGCTCCTCGGCCACCTGGACCTTCGAGGTCCCCGAGGAGGGCAAGTACACGCTGTTCGTCGGCTACGGGGTGCCGGGCAAGGACGCGAACCCCGCGCTCGCCGTCAACGGCACGTCCCACAAGGGCGGGCTGAACATGAAGAACTTCGCCAGGGCGGGCGAGGGCGAGTGGGAGAAGGGCTGGACGCGCACCTTCGCCTGGATAGACCTGGACAAGGGCGCCAACACCGTCAGGATCTCCTGCGAAGAGGGCAGCCAGTGCGGGTTCGTCCTCGACCGGGTCTGGCTCAAGGAGGGCCACGTCCGCGGCTGACGCCGCCGTGGCGGGGGCCGGCGGCGCGGTCGCGTCAGCCGCTGACCACCTCCAGGAAGGCCGTCACCGTCCGCGCCATCGCCTCCCGCGCCGGGAGCAGGTATCCGCGGGGGTCGACGGTCCGCCCGTCCTCGGTGAGGAAGGCGCGGACGGCTCCGGTGAAGGCGGTGTTCAGCGCCGTCCCCACGTTGATCTTCGTCATCCCGGCCACGACCGCCCGCCGCAGTTCCCCGTCCGGCACGCCCGAGGAGCCGTGCAGCACCAGCGGTACGGGGACGGTCTCGCGCAGTTCGCGGATGAGGGCGTGGTCGAGGACGGCGGTGCGCTCGGTCATCGCATGGGAGCTGCCGACCGCGACGGCCAGGGCGTCCACCCCGGTGGCGGCCGTGTAATCGGCCGCCTCGGCGGGATCGGTGCGTACGCCGGGGGCGTGCGCGTCGAGCGTGCCGCGCCCCTCATGCGGCTCCCCGCCCTCCCGCTCCCCGTCGCCGGGCTTGCCGCCGATCCGGCCCAGCTCGGCCTCCACCCACATCCCGTGCGCGTGGCCGAAGCGCACGGCCTCCGCCGTGGCCGCCACATTGGCGGCGTAGGGCAGTCCCGAGGCGTCGAACATCACCGAGCCGAACCCGGCCTCCGGGGCGGCGCGCAGCAGCTCGGGGCTCTCCACATGGTCCAGGTGCAGCGCCAGAGGCGCGCCGGAGGCCCGCGCCACGGCCGCCGCCGCGGCCGCGACGGGCGCGAGCCGACCGCCGTGGAAGCGCACGGCGTTCTCGGATATCTGGAGGACGGCGGGCATACCGGCGGCCTCCGCGCCGGCCGCGATCGCCTCGGCGTGCTCCAGGGTGATGACGTTGAACGCGGCGACGCCCCGGCCGGACGCCCGCGCGTCCGCCACGAGTTCCCCGCTGCCGACCAGTGGCACACCCGCCCCCTTCCCGGTATCCGTCGTCCGTGCCCGCCGTGCCGTCCTGCGCGGTCACCCGGCCGCGGTCACCCGGCCGTCACCTCGCGCCGTCCGGGCCGGACGCCGGACGGGCCGTCAGACGGCCGCCATCCGCTGGTCGATCCGAACCCCGGGCAGCAGCTTCTCGTACAGCTCCCGGTCGAACTCGCCCGCCGTCCCGGCCCGTACGGTCGCCGCCGACAGGGCAGCGGCGCGGGCCAGCCGGTCCGGCCAGGGCAGGCCCTCCACGAGCCCGGACAGCAGCGCGGCCACCACCGAGTCCCCCGCTCCCGTCGGGTTGCCCGTCAGCCGCCGGGGAGACTCGACGCGCCAGACACCCTCCGAGGTGAGCCCCAGCAACCCGTCCTCACCCAGCGAGGCGACGACGGAGTGCGCCCCGCGCCGCTGCGCCAGCCGCGCGGCCCGCAACGGCTCGGTGGTGCCCGTTACCCCGGCCAGTTCCCGGGAGTTGGGCTTGACGACGTCCGGCCGGGCGGCCAGCCCGCGCAGCAACGGCTCCCCGCTGGTGTCCAGCAGCACGGGCACGCCCGCGGTACGCGCGGCGCGCACCAGCGTCCCGTACGCGCCCACGGGCACCCCGGGCGGCAGGCTGCCGCACAGGGCGACGGCCGTGGTGTCGTGCAGCAGCCCGCCGTAGACGTCCAGGAAGCGCTCCCACTCGGCGGTGGTGACGTGCGGTCCGGGCTCGTCGAGCACGGTGGCGCCGCCGGACGCCTCGTCCACGACCGTGACGGTGCGGCGGGTGTCCCCGCCGACGGCGACGAACGCGTCCCCGACAGGTCCCTCCTCCGTCACCTCCGACAGCAGCGTCCGCAGCCGGTCGCCGTTCGGACCCCCGGTGAAGCCGGTCACCAGCGTCTCGTGGCCCAGCGCGCCCAGGACCCGAGCCACGTTCAGGCCCTTGCCACCCGGCCGCTCGGTGACCTCCCGGACCCGGTGGGAGGCGCGGGGTTCCAGACGGGAGACGCGGTAGGTGATGTCCAAAGCCGCGTTGAGCGTGACGGTCAGGATCATCCGGTACTCCGTCTCCCACCGGCGAGTGTGAACGTTCGGCATGCCCACGGTGGCGCGGGGCCGCCGACCGTGCGAGTGATCATGCCAAAGCGGAGCCGGTCGGCACAGAGGGTGGAGGCGACCGCCCGTGCTCGATGTGGGAACGAGACCGTAACGCAATCAGCCCGTCGCACCGCCGCGTACAACCCCGGCGGGCTCGGCGGCGTCCGGGAGGCGAGGGGGCACCACCCACCCGCCCCGGCGCATGACGCCCGCGACCCGGTAACCGCCGTCCAGCACCACCAGGTCGGCGTCCTTGCCGGGCTCGATCGACCCCACCCGGTCGGCGACCCCCAGCAGCCGTGCCGGGTTGAGCGCCAGGGCACGTACCGCGTCCTCGATCCGCAGGCCGTCCACCGTCACCGCGCGCCGCAGCGCCTCGTCGAGGGTGAGCGTGGAGCCCGCGATCGAGCCGCCCTCCACCAGCCGGGCGACACCGTCGGTGACGCGCACCTGAAGCGGGCCGAGCGGGTAGAGGCCGTCGCCCATCCCGGCCGCACCCATGGCGTCGGTGACGAAGGCGACCCGGCCGGCCCCGGCACGGGCGAAGGCCAGCTCCAGGACGGCCGGGTGCAGGTGGACGCCGTCGTTGATCAGCTCGACGGTGACCCGCTCGTCCTCCAGCAGCGCCGCTACCGGGCCGGGGGCGCGGTGCAGCAGCGCGGGCATCGCGTTGAACAGGTGCGTGGCGACCGTCGCGCCCGCCCCGACGGCCTCCAGCACGGCCTCGTAGGAGGCGTCGGTGTGGCCGACGGCCGCGATCACCCCGCTGTCGGCCAGCAGTCGCACCGACTCCGGACCGCCGGGCAGCTCCGGAGCGAGTGTCACCATCCGCGCCGTGCCGCGCGCAGCCTCCACCAGCTTGCGCACGTCGGCCGGGTCGGGGTCGCGCAGCAGAGCGGGGTCGTGGGCGCCGCAGCGGCCGCGGGCGATGAACGGTCCCTCGAAGTGGACGCCCGCCAGGTCGCCCTGCTCCACCAGCTCCGACAGAACGGCGGCCTGCCGGGAGAGTTCGTCCAGGGCGCCGGTGACGGTGGAGGCGACCATCGTCGTGGTGCCGTGTGCGCGGTGGGTGGCGATCACCCGCAGTGCCTCCTCGGCCGAGCCCGCGGAGAAGGACGCCCCGCCGCCGCCGTGGACGTGCATGTCGACGAAGCCGGGCACGATCCAGTGGCCGGCCAGGTCGAGCGTGCCCGCCTCCCCGGGGACGTCGGCGGCGACGCGCGAGCCCTCCACCGTCACCCTGCCGTCCTCGGCCACGCCGTCCGGAAGGACCACCCTGGCGCCCGTCAGCACGGTGCGCCGCGCCCCCGTCGTCTGCGCCGTCTTCGGACCGGTCATCGGCTCGCAACCTCCGCGGAGAGTAGGTCCCAGGCGAGGAGCCCCGCGCCCAGGCACCCGGCGGTGTCCCCGAGGGCCGCCGGAACGATCGTGGGGACGTGCTGGAAGGTGACCTTGGCGCGTACGGCCTCGCGCAGTGGAGCCAGAAGCGTCCCGCCCGCCTCAGCCAGCCCGCCGCCGACGATCAGCACCCGCGGATCCAGCAGGGTGATCACGATGACCAGGCCCTCGGCGAGGGCGTCGACCGCGTCGTGCCAGACGGCCGCGGCCCGCGGGTCGCCCGCCTCCACGGCCCGGGCGGCGCCGGCCGCCGTCGCCTCCGGGTCGCCGCACGCCTCGGCCCAGGCCCGGCCCACGGCGGCGGCGGAGGCGAACAGCTCCAGGCAGCCGCGCCGCCCGCAGCCGCACTCGGGCCCGCCGGGCCGTACGGTGATGTGGCCGATCTCGCCCGCGCCGCCGTGCGCGCCGGGCTCCACCCGGCCGTCGATCCCGACGGCCCCGGAGATGCCGGTGCCCAGTGCCGTGAACAGAAAGCGGTCCACTCCCGCTCCCGCTCCGATCCGCCCCTCGGCGAGCCCTCCGGTGCGCACGTCGTGCCCGAGGGCGACGGGCGTCCCGCCCAGCCGCGCGGCCAGCAGGTCGCGCAGGGGCAGGTCCCGCCAGCCGAGGTTGGTGGAGTAGACGGCCGTCCCCGTGGCGTCGTCGACGATCCCCGGCACGGCGACCCCCGCGGCCAGGGGCTCGGCGCCGTACCGCGCGACCCCGGCGGCCCGCAGCTCTCCGGCGAACGCGAGCACGTTCTCCACCACGGTGTCCGGCCCGTCCTCCCGCCCGGTGGGCCGCCGTGCCTGGTGCAGCAGCGTGCGGCCGGCCCCGACGAGGGCGCCCTTCAGTCCGGTGCCGCCCACGTCGAGGGCGACGACATACGCGGTTTCGTCATGCCGAGGAGTCACGGGGACAGTCTCACCCGCCGCCCGCGAAAGGTCTAGTCCACTCTGCGGCAGGCCGGGCGCCGCACGGTGCCCCCGCTCGCGCGGGAGGGAGACCCCCGGGGGCGTCAGGTCTCCCCCGGTCCCCGTCCCGTCCGGCCGGGGACCGGGCGGGACGGCGGGTGAGACGGCTCAGTCGCGGAGGATGCTTCCGAACTCGTCCATCACCGGGTGGAGCCGCATCGGCGGCTCCGGGTCCCAGTCCGAGGGGCGGGAGGTCTCGGGCCCGTCGGGGCCGACGCGGACCAGCCGCTCGACGCGTACGATCCGGAAGCACTGGCCGCGCACCCGCAGTTCGTTGCCGCGCGGGGTCGCGGCCACGTACGCGTCGGCAGCCCGGACGTCCTCCTCGGCCTCCTCCGGGGGGACTTCGTAGAGCAGGGGCCGGATCTCCTTCAGGTGGTTGACCATCGACCGCCGGGCGTCGTGCGGGGTGGGCAGGGAGACGCAGACCGGCTCCCAGAAGTCCTCTCTCTCCTCGGCGAAGGCGAAGGCGGCGGGCAGGAGCACCACGCCGGGGTGGGAGTGGAGGGCGCGCAGGGAGTCCGCGCGCACCTCCTCCGGGTAGCGCGCGTCCCGGTAGGCCAGCGACAGCAGCTCGATCCGCTGGATGCCCGTCATGAGGCCGACGGCGGCGGCGTGGTCGATGACGAAGCCCTTCGTCCGCGAGACCGACCGGTCCCCCAGACCCCAGGAGAGCGGCCCCGGCGGCTCGGGGTCGGTGGGGCGGGGCGGTTCCAGCCCTTCGGGACCGATGCGGGCGAACTCGTCACCGCGTACGACGCGGTAGCGGGTGTCGCCCACCGAGACCTCGTCCACCGGCTCGGTCTCGAGCCGGGCGACGGCGGCCAGCAGCCGGCGGCGCAGCGCCCGGTCCCCGGCGTCGTCCCTGGCCTTGAACCACAGGTGGGAGTTGAGGCCGTCCCGCGCGTGCTGCGGGAAGCCGCTGTGCATGTCGCTCAGCAGCCGCCAGCGGGGCCCGTCCTCGGGCCGCTGCTCGGCGAATCCGAAGACGGGCCCCCGGATCACGACCTGCGGATAGCGCACGGACGCCTCGACGGTGTCGTGCTCGGTGACCCGGGAGACGGGGTCGTCCTGGGCCCGTACGCGGATGGTCAGGTGGTGGGGTGACTTCTCGTGGTGGTCCTTCATGTACCCACTGTGTTCGCGCCGTCCCGCCGCGTCAGCCGGTTCCGGGGATTTCCACACGTACAGTTCCCGGCTGTACGAGGACGGCACGGGCGGCGCGGGCCGTCAGCCCAGGACCACGCTGCGCGTGAGGTTGCGCGGCCGGTCCGGGTCCGCGCCGGAGGTCTCCGCCAGGGCGACCGCCAGGCGCTGGGCCCGGATCAGGTCGGCCATGGGGTCCAGCGCCCGCTCGCCCGTGCCCGGGCAGTCGGAGTCCGCCAGCAGCGCCCCGCCCGCCCGCGAGATGTCGCCGGCCAGGCCCTCGGGCAGGGAGCCCAGCAGCCAGACGGTGCGGCCCGGGCGGGCGATCGCGACGGGGCCGTGGCGGTACTCCATCGCCGGGTACGCCTCCGTCCAGACGCCGGCCGCCTCGCGCATCTTCAGCGCGGCCTCCAGCGCCAGCCCGTACGTCCAGCCGCGGCCCAGGAAGGTCCACTGCTCTGCGTCCAGCGCGGCCGGGGGCAGCGGCTGGACGACGGCAAGCTCCGCGTCGACCGCCGCCTGCCCGACCGGCTTCACCCCGGCCGGCGGCGCGCCGTGCCGTTCCAGGTCCGCGCGCAGCAGCGCCAGCGCCGTGGTGGCGAAGCGGGTCTGGACGACCGACTCCTCGTCGGCCCAGTCCAGGACGGCGGTGTGGTCGGCGGTCCGTGCCACGGGCGTGGCGGGGTCGGCGGTCAGGGCGGTGGTCGGCACACGGCCCCGCAGGCGGGCCAGGAGGCCGAGCACCTCGGAGGTGGTGCCGGAACGGGTGATCGCCACCACTCGGTCGTACGCGCGCCCGGCCGGGAACTCCGAGGCCGCGAAGGCGTCCGTCTCGCCCTGCCCGGCGGCCTCGCGCAGCGCCGCGTAGGACTGGGCCATGAACCAGGAGGTGCCGCAGCCGGTCACCGCCACCCGCTCGCCCGGGCGCGGCAGCGCCCCGGCGGCCCCGGACTCCACCGCCTTCGACGCCCGTCGCCAGCAGCCGGGCTGGGTGGCGATCTCGGCAGCGGTACGGGACTGCTCTGCGGCGGCCATGCGGGGCTCCTCGTGGCGGGGCGGGCGGTGAGTCCCGGCGGGC
The DNA here is from genome assembly GCF_022614595.1 of Streptomyces sp. CNQ085. Taxonomy (GTDB): domain Bacteria; phylum Actinomycetota; class Actinomycetes; order Streptomycetales; family Streptomycetaceae; genus Streptomyces. The sequence goes on along the minus strand of NZ_JAJFAU010000179.1, from coordinate 1,393 downwards.
GGGTACACGCACGTGGATAGCAGCCCCGGCCCGGGAGAGTGAAGCACCGTTGTCGAAGCGATACGCGGTACGGCGCGGGCCGTCCGGCCGCCGGGATGCGGTGTCCGAGCGCGGCAGTAGGTTGGAGGGGTGAGCACCGGCAGCGAGCGGCCGAGCGGCGGCGACGGCACCGGCGGCCTGTCCGAGGAGGACGAGGCCGTGCTCGCCGTCGAGCGCCGGGGCTGGACGAGTCCCGGGGCCAAGGAGCGTGAGATACGCGAGCGTCTGGGCATGTCGCCCACGCGCTACTACCAGGTGCTCAACGCCCTGCTCGACGATCCGCGTGCCCTGGTCCGTGATCCGGTCACGGTCAACCGGCTCCGCCGGCGGCGCGACGAGCGGCGCGGACTGCGGTAGGGGCGCGGCAGCGGTACGGCCGACGGGCGTCGCCGGGACGGTCGCCGGGGGCGGTGAGGAGACGGCCGCCGGGTATGGTCCCAGGCATGGGCAGCCACTCCTCACCCCCCTTCCCGGAGCAACTCCCCGTACCGACCACCCCCGCCGGACGCGACGGGCTGGCCGCGCTGCTGGCCGACCCCGGGCGGGCCGTGGTCGCCCTCGACTTCGACGGGACGATCGCCCCGATCGTCCCCGACCCCGACAGCGCCCGCGCCCACCCGGACGCGGTGCCCGTCCTGGCCCGGCTGGCACCACTGCTGCGGTCCGTCGTCATCGTCACCGGCCGTCCGGCCGCCACGGCCGCCAGCCACGGCGGCTTCGCCGGGGCTCCGGGCCTGGAGCATCTGGTGGTGCTCGGGGCCTACGGCGCCGAGCGCTGGGACGCGGCCACGGGTGAGATCCGCACTCCGCCGCCGCACCCCGGCGTGGAGGCCGTACGCGCAGAACTGCCCGGCCTGCTGGAGGAGGCCGGGGCGCCGCGGGGCGTCCGGACCGAGGACAAGGGCCGTGCGCTGGCCGTCCACACCCGCCGGGCCGCTGATCCGCAGGGCGCCTTCGAGGCGCTGCGCGACCCCCTGGCCGGACTGGCGGTACGGCACGGGCTGGCCGTGGAGCCCGGCCGTCTGGTGCTGGAGCTGCGGCCTCCGGGCATGGACAAGGGCATGGCACTCACGGAGTTCCTCCGCGACACGGGCGCCGCCTCGGTCCTCTACGGTGGTGACGACCTGGGCGATCTGGCCGCCTACGACGCGGTGGACCGGCTGCGCGGCGAGGGCGTACCCGGAGTGCTGCTGTGCAGCGGCAGCGACGAGGTCACCGCGCTGGCCGAACGGGCGGACCTGGTCGTGGACGGCCCCGCCGGGGTGGTGGGGCTGCTGGGCGCGCTGGCGGACGCGCTGGGGGCCTGACGGCCCCGGGCCCGCGGGCCGCCGCCCGCCGGTACGGCCCGCGGACC
>NZ_JAJFAU010000178.1 GCF_022614595.1 Streptomyces sp. CNQ085 | reverse complement strand
CCTGGACTCGCCGGGACTCAGACCTCCGCGGAATCCGTTCCGTATCCCACCCCGGCCGGTTCGCTGGTCAGCGGCAGCTCGGCGCCCAGGTCGTCAGCGGCCGGTCACAGGGACCGCTCCAGGCGCTCGGCCATCAGCCGGGTGAAGCGGGCCGGGTCGCCGGGCATGCCGCCCTCGGCCAGCAGCGCCATGCCGTGGACGAGTTCGGCCATGCCCTCCAGGCCCGGCGCGGAGGCGTTCTCCGCGTGCGCCCCGCGCAGGCCGGTGATCAGCGGGTGGCCGGGGTTGATCTCCAGGATGCGCTTGCTCTCGGGCACCTCCTGGCCCATGGCGCGGAACATGCTGCGCAGGCCGGGCGTCATGTCCTCGGCGTCCGAGACGACACAGGCCGGCGAGACCGTCAGCCGGGAGGACAGCCGCACCTCCTTGACCTCGCCGCCGAGCCGCTCGGTCATCCACTCCAGCAGCCCGGCGTACTCCTCGCGCCGCCGCTCCCGCTCCGCCTCGGCCCGCTCCCTGTCCTCCTCGGTGCCGAGCTCGGCCTCGCCCTTGGCGATGGAGAGCAGCTTCCTGCCCTGGAAGTCGGGCACCGCGTCGACCCACACCTCGTCGACCGGGTCGGTCAGGACGAGCACCTCAAGTCCCTTGTCGCGGAATGCCTCCATGTGCGGCGAGCTCTCCACCGCGCTCCGGGAGGGGCCGGTGAGGTAGTAGATGTGCTCCTGGCCCTCCTTCATCCGCTCCGCGTACTCCTGGAGCGTCGTCGTCCCCTCCGCGTCGTGGGTGGAGGCGAAGGAGGAGGCAGCCAGGATCGCGTCGCGGCTGTCGGGGTCGTTGATCAGCCCTTCCTTGACGACCGCGCCGAACTCCCGCCAGAAGTCCGCGTACTTCTCGGGCCTGGCCGTCCTCATCTCCTTGAGGGTGGCCAGCACCTTCTTCGCCAGCCGCCGGCGCATCAGCTGGATGTGGCGGTCCTGCTGGAGGATCTCGCGGGAGATGTTCAGCGACAGGTCCTGGGCGTCGACCACGCCCTTGACGAAGCGCAGGTAGGCCGGGACCAGCTCCTCGCACTCCTCCATGATCAGGACGCGCCTGACGTAGAGCTGCACGCCCCGCCGGTCCTGGGACAGGACGCCCTGCGGCGGCCGCGCGGGCAGGAAGAGCAGCGCCTGGTACTCGAAAGTGCCCTCCGCCTGGATGCGGATGGTCTCCAGCGGGTCGGTCCAGTCGTGGCTGATGTGCTTGTAGAGCTCGTGGTACTCCTCGTCGGAGACCTCGCCGCGGGGCCGGGCCCACAGGGCCTTGCGGGAGTTGATCGCCTCCGGCTCGGGCTTCCCGGCGTCCTCGCTCCCGCCGTCCGCGTCCTTCCCCGGCTCCTCGGCGCCCGCCTCGACCAGGCGGATGGGCCAGGTGATGAAGTCGGAGTAGCGCTTGACGATCTCCCGGATCTTCCAGGGGGCCGTGTAGTCGAAGAGGCGGTCGTCGGCGTCCTCGGGCTTGAGCCTCAGGATGACCGAGGTGCCCTGGGGCGCGTCGCCGACCGTCTCGATCGTGTAGGTGCCCTCGCCGGTGGAGATCCAGCGGGTGCCCGAGGACTCCCCGGCACGACGAGTCAGCAGCGTGACCTCGTCGGCCACCATGAAGGCGGAGTAGAAGCCGACGCCGAACTGTCCGATCAGCGCCTCCGCGGCTGCCGGATTCCCGGCGTCCCCGGCCTTCTGCGCCTCCTCCAGCTTGCGGACGAACTCCGCGGTGCCGGACTTGGCGATCGTTCCGATCAGCCCCACGACCTCCTCGCGCGACATCCCGACGCCGTTGTCGCGCACGGTCAGCGTGCGGGCGTCCTTGTCGGTCTCGATCTCGATATGCGGGTCGGAGACATCGGCCCCCAGCGAATCGTCGCGCAGCGCCTCGATGCGGAGCTTGTCGAGCGCGTCGGAGGCGTTGGAGACCAGCTCCCTCAGGAACACGTCCTTGTTCGAGTAGATCGAGTGAACCATCATCCGCAGGAGGCGGCTGGCCTCCACCTGGAACTCGAACGTCTCGGCCGTCATCGTTGTGGATTCCCCCACCAGTCGTCGTCCGTCCCCGGCAGGCCCCGCGCCGCCGGGCGGCGCGGGGCCTGCCGGGGATTGCCTTCCCGGTGATGTTATGCCGGACGGGCCCCGGGTGCGGTGCGACGGCACTGGCGGCCGGCACGGTCAGCGGGGCGGCCTGACCTCGCGGCGCCGGACGGCCGCGGTGCCCCCGAGAGCGTCGAGGAGGTCGGTGAGGAGGGTGCGGGCGGCGTCGAGGGCCGTGGCGCCGAAGCGCTGCCGGAGACGTTCCTCCAGTGATGCCCGGGCACGGCGGGCGGCGGTGACGGCTTCGTGTCCGCGGGGGGTGAGTGTGACGCGGCGGACGCGGGCGTCGTGGGGGTCGGGGAGGCGTTCGGCATAGCCGAGGCGCTCGAGTTCGGCGACCGCCTTGGAGGCGCCCTGCTGGGTCATGTCGAGCTTCTCGGCGAGGTCGCCGATGGTGGGCCGGGCGTGGACGAGGTGCTGGAAGACGTAGCCGTGGGACATGCGCAGGTCGGGGAAGCCGCGGGCGGCGACTTCGTCCTGGACGGCGGAGGCGGCGGCGAGGCCCGCGAAGAGGGCGAGGGTGCCGGTGTCGAGGTCGTGGGGGTCGGGTGACTGCTCCATGGGTTCACTCTGTCATTGAACAGATCCAGTTGTGCAACCAACGTTACACAACTAAGGTTGTCCACATGCCGGAGCTCCACGAACACCCCAACGTCCGCACCGCCGTCCGCTACCACCGGGCGGTGTCCCGCTTCGCCGCAGGCGAGGAACTCACCGCCTTCCTCCACCCGGACACGGTGCACACACAGCTGCCCAACCTCCTCTTCCCGGACGGCACCGTCCGCCGCCTGCCGGAACTGGTCGACGCCGTACGGCAGGGACGCGCGCTGCTCACCGACCAGCACTTCGAAGTGATGGACGCGGTCGCCGCCGGCGACCGGGTCGCCCTGGAAGTCACCTGGTCGGGCACCCTGGCCGTGCCCCTCGGCGACCTGGCCGCCGGGCAGGTGCTGCGCGCCCACGTCGCGGCGTTCCTCGAGTTCCGCGACGGAAAGATCATCGCCCAGCGCAACTACGACTGCTACGAGCGCCTCCGCCCCGCGGCTTCGGGCGAGGCCGACCGGCAGGCCGGGAACGCGGGGGGTCCGCTCTGAGCCCGGGACGCCCCGGCACGGTCGCGACCAGTGCGAACAAAGGGACGCGCGCGTCCCTGACTCCTTGACCACCGGCAGAGCGAACGCCGGGGGCGGCGGAACCGAAGCGACCCCGCCGCCCCCGGTCTGCGCCACCGTCCCACCCGGCCGTCGACGCACTCGCGCAACAGGTCCGCGTGCCCGCGGTGGCGGGCGTACTCCTCGCCCCTGCGCACCATCGGCTCCCGGATCGCGGTCCCGTCCTTCCCCACGCGCTCACCCAGGTCCGGGTGCCCGGCCAATGCGGTATCGGCGGCGGCCTGTTCGCGCTCCAGGTCGGCGTACGCGGCGTCGACCACAGCCTGGTCCGCGACGGCCCGCGCCCGCCCCCGGTTTCTCCCGGGGCGGCTTCCCGGCCCGCCGGGCCCCTGGCGCGGTTACGCCCCGTAGGTGTTCCTCCAGCGCGCGCGGTGTTCCCGGTCGCCCTGGCCCGCGCCGTTGACGCCGGCCAGGGCGGGCAGGGAGGCGCCGTTGTTCCACAGGCCCAGGTGATCGCGGTGCACGGCCAGGATGCCGTGCTCCACCGCCAGTGCCCGGGACGGGGCGCTGAAGCGCGAGGTCGTCACGAAGACGGCCACATCGGCCCCGAAGTGCACCTTCGCACCCATCAGATCGCGCATCTCGCCGCTGGCGATGGTGCGTTTCGGCGCGTATCGCTTGCACTGGACGACCATCGTGCGGCCGTCCGGCAGCCGGCCGAGCACGTCCGCGCCGTTGTCGTGGGATCCGCCCACGCGCCGGACCTCGGTGCAGCCGTCGCGGCGGCACAGCTCTGCCACCAGCTCCTCGAACTCGGTGCCGGACATCGCGTCCACCTCGGCCAGCGTGCGGTGTCCGGCCGCCACCGCGTCCGCCTGCCGCCAGGCCCGGTCCCCGCCGCGGAGGATCCGGTCGGTACGCCACAGCCACCACACCAGGCCGCCGAGACCCGCGGCGATCCCGGCCCCCAGGAGGTACGGCCAGACGGCCGACCAGGAAACGGTGAGCAGGAGCAGCACCGCCACGCCGCCGACGACCGCCGCCCTCTGCCGGGTCTCGCGCCTGCGCCGCGCCGCCGAACCTCGTCCTCCACGGCTCCCGCGAGCCTTACGGCCTCCATGGCCTCCACTGCCAGCAGCCATCCCCGGCCCCCTCTCCTCTCACGTTTCGCGCAGCAGTCTGGGCAGCGGGGAGGCGGGCGCGGAAGGGCGCCCTTCGGCCATGGCCGGAAAACGAGGACGTCAGGGTCGGCGTGCCAGTCCGGTCCCCTGTCCGTGAAGTGCCGGGAGTCGTCCTTGTCGCCTGCGACGACCAGCGCGGGGGTGGTCATGGTGGAGAAGTCGATGGCGCCGGTGATCGGCCTCTGTCCGGCCATGGGCCCGTTGAGGGTGTCACCGCCCCTGCCGGGCGCGGCGAGCAGCACACCGGCCTTGATCCGGGGTTCGAGGAGGCGCACCATGTCCCCGGTGTCGGGGTCCTTCAGTCCGGCGCCCAGCAGGAGGGCGGCGGTGAAGCCGCCGAGCGAGGAGAGGTGGTTCGAAGGTCCGTGGCGCATGCGGCTCGCCGGTCTCCTGTGACCGGCGGCGGGCAAGGCGGACAGGGACGTCCCGGTTCGGCTAAGCTGAAACGGGGCACCGCTCCATTTAATATCCGGATCACCGATCCTTTTTTCAATCGGCGTGGAGGGAGTACGCGATGGCCGCCGGCGGTCCCGCGGACAAGCCGCCGTCCCGGGGCAGACGGGCCGATGCCCGGCGCAACCGGCAGGCGGTGCTCACCGCCGCCGCCGAGGTGTTCGTCAGCTCCGGCGTCGACGCGCCGGTCCGCCGGATCGCGGACCGGGCGGGCGTCGGAATGGCCACCATCTACCGCCACTTCCCCACCCGGGCGGATCTCGTCACGGCCGTCTACCGGCACCAGATCGAGGAGTGCGCCGAGGCCGGCCCGGACCTGCTGGCCGGCGCCGACTCCCCGTTCGACGCGCTGTGCCGGTGGGTCGACCTCTTCGTCGACTTCCTCGTCACCAAGCACGGGCTCGCCGACGCCCTGCGCTCCGACGACGACCGCTTCGCCGCGCTGCACGCCCACTTCCTCGACCGCCTGCTGCCCGTCTGCACCCAACTGCTCGACGCCGCGGTCGAGGCCGGCGACATCGAGCCCGGGACGCAGCCGTACGAGCTGATGCGCGGCATCGGCAACCTGTGCGCCGGACGCGACGACGACCCCCGCTACGACCCCCGACGCCTGATCGCCCTCCTCCTCCGGGGACTCCGGCGGCCCCACGCCTCCTGACACCGGCCGTCGACTGCCTCTTCACCGGTGGCACCGTGAATCTCGTCCGCGCCGAGGCCTTCGCACTGTCGTGCTGTCTTGCCGTGTTCCTCCTGTGCTGTTTCCGCTGCGCGACGCCCCGGCTGCCAAGGTCCCGTAGAGCCGGGGAGCCGTGACCGGCGAGGGGGCGCCGGCCGGGAAGGTCCCGGCGTCAGGTGGCCCGCGTCGCGGGCCTGTTCAGCTCCACCGGCCCCGGATCTTCCGGCCGAGTTCGCTGTGCGGGTCCAGGAGCGCGCCCGCGACGCGGCCGGCGGAGTCCTTCACGCCGCCGCTGAAGTTGAGCCGGCCGGTGGAGCCGACGCTGGCGCAGACGCCGTCCCAGTAGGCGGGTTCGCGCTCCCAGCGGACGTCGGCGAGCAGGTACGCGACCTTCTCGTAGCCCGTGGCGTCGCCGGGGTCGCACCAGGGGGTGGCGCGGTGCAGCAGGATGCCGAGTCCCGCCATCACGGCCGGGGCGGTGATGGCGCCGCGCCGGGCGAAGTCGGGGAAGTGGTCGCCGATCAGGCGGGAGACCAGGCGGACGACGACCGCCTCGACCTCGTCGGCGTCGGTGTGGGGCGGCAGGTCCTCCTCGCGGACGTGGGTCGCCGTGTACTGCACGCCCTTGCCGCCGAAGACGGTGGTGGTGATCAGCGCCCGCAGCGCGGACAGCGTCACGACCTCCTTGTCGGTCGCTGTGAGCTGCCGCTTGCCGGTGTTGACCAGCTTGCCGAACGGCACCCGCCGGCCGTCGTCCGACTCGACCTCGAGCCTCTCGCCGACGGTGTGGGCGAGCCGGGTGGCGAGGTCGCGCTGGTCCATGGACATGGCCAGGTTCTTGGCGACATCGACGCCCTTGACGTTGCGGTCGTAGAAGATCTGCCGCGCGTCCGCCGGGGAGAGCCCCAGGTAGAGCTCGAAGGGAATGCGGACCCGACTGCCGAGCTCGGTGTAGGTGAGGCCGAAGGACTCCGGGTCCTGGTAGATGTCGTGCCAGGCGGTGGTCTGGGTCTCGCCGTCGATGGCGATCACCATGGCGTCCGGGGCGAGGGTCAGCGTCCGCAGGCCCGAGTCGGGGATCAGCTCGTCGCTCATCGCGGCGATCTCGCCCGCGTGCCAGAGCGTGACCGGGGGCGTGGACCAGGCGGAGCCGTGCTTGCCGAGGATGCCGGCGGCGATGTACTCGGCATAGGCCGGGATGTTCTTCCCCTTCTGGGACTTCAGCGTCCGCTGCACGGTCGCGCGCAGTTCGGCGCGGCGCCGGTCGTGTCCGGACGCGGTCTTCAGTGCGCGCGGGTCCTCCTCCCGGCGCGGTGACGGCACCAGGCGTACGAGCGTGGCCAGGGACATGGTGCCGATGACCGCGTCCTCGCGGAACGGCATGACGGTGAGCGGGATTCCCTCCGGGGTGCCGCTCGGCATGGTCAGGCGCATGGGTGCCCCCTCCTGGGTGGCTGGGTGGTGGTCGGTCGGTCCTCGCCCGGCCCCGGGGCGCCGCACCTCCTCCGACGTTCGGCCGGGAGGGGGCTGGGCGTCCGAGGACATGGCTGTGGCAAGGGAAATGACGTTTCACGCCGGGGAGTTGTGCTCATCTCCGGAAGCGTCAACATCAAAGCATGACAGCGAAAGCACTGTCCAACAGCTTCCGCGAGCTGACGCCTGCTGTATGGTGTGGCCACGCCGACCATCGGAGCCAGGACCGACCCATGCCGCAGCCCTCCGCACCATCCGCCCAGGTGACGGCCGCCGAGATCTCCCGCATCGCGGGCGTCACGCGCGCCACCGTCAGCAACTGGCGCCGCCGGCACGAGAACTTCCCCGCCCCCTCGGGCGGCACGGACAGCAGCCCGCTGTACGACCTGGAGGAGGTCCGCGCCTGGCTCGCCTCGCGCGGACAGCACACGGCCGCCACGCCCAGCGGGGAGCTGCGCACCACGCTGCGCCTGCGTGAACCGGCCGGCGCGGGCACCTCCGATCTGCTCCTGCTGGTCCTGGCGGCCGCCCGCCGCTCCGTCGGTGACCTCGCCGGCCTGCTCGCGCTGCCCGACGCCGACCTGGTGGAACGGGCGAACGACGCGGCGGCCGGGGTCGCGGACGTGGTACCGGGCACCGAACCGGTCCGGTTCACCGCCGCGGACACCACCGTCCTGCGTGCCCTGCTGCTCTGCGTCCGCGACGAGGGCGCGCAGGCGGCGCTGGGCGTACTGGCGGAGCGGGAACTGGAGGACAGCGCCGCCAGCGGCGCCTACCGCACCCCGGCACCACTCGCCGACCTGCTGGCCCGTCTGGTCCCCGGCTCCCCGGCCCGCGTCCTCGACCCCGCCTGCGGCAGCGGCACCCTGCTGTCGGCCGCCGCCGCGCGCGGCGCGCGCGAGCTGTACGGGCAGGACAGCCTCCCTGTCCAGGCGCGGCGCACCGCCGTCGGCCTGACCCTGACGGCCGGTCAGGGCACGGACGTCACCGTGCGCACGGGCGACAGCCTGCGCGCCGACGCCTTCCCGGACCTCACCGTCGACGCCGTGCTGTGCAACCCGCCCTACGGCGACCGGGACTGGGGCCACGACGAGCTGGCCTACGACTCGCGCTGGGCGTACGGCTTCCCGCCCCGCGCCGAGTCCGAACTGGCCTGGGTCCAGCACGCGCTGGCCCACCTCTCCCCCGGCGGTCACGCCGTGCTGCTCCTGCCGCCGGCCACGGCCGGCCGCGCGTCGGGCCGCCGCGTACGGGCGGAGCTGGTGCGCGGCGGAGCGCTGCGTGCGGTGATCGCGCTGCCGGCCGGCGCGTCGGTGCCGCTGCACGTCGGGCTTCAGGTGTGGGTGCTGCGACGGCCCGAGCCGGGCGGCCCGGAGCGCAGATCGGTGCTGTTCGTGGACACGGCGGCGGGCGCGGCGACCGGTGCGGCGACGGCGGCGGCGCGGACACGGGGCGGCGGCCGGTCCGCCGCCGTGGACTGGGAGGGGATCACGGCACGCGCCCTGGACGCGTGGCGGGCGTTCACCGAGAACCCGGACACGTTCGAGGGCGAGCCCGGCGTCGCGCACGCGGTCGGTCTGGTGGACCTGCTGGACGACGTGGTGGATCTGACGCCGGCCCGGCTGGTGCGGACGTCACGGGCGGAGGTGGCCCCGGCGGCGCTGGCCGCCGAGGCGGACACCGCGTGCCGCGGCCTCGTCGAGGC
>NZ_JAJFAU010000177.1 GCF_022614595.1 Streptomyces sp. CNQ085 | reverse complement strand
GCCGCGGACGGGGTCCGCGGGCTCTACCTGCGGGCGAAGCACGCCTGGGACCGGCCACTGACCGCCTACTACGTGATCCTCGGCGGTAGCCTGATGATCCTCGGCCTCGGTCTGGTGATGGTCTTCTCCGCCTCGCAGATCGAGGCACTGGGCTCCGGGCTGCCCTCCACCTACTACTTCCGCAAACAGCTGCTGGCCGCCGTCCTGGGCGGTGTTCTGCTGCTGGCGGCCGCCCGGATGCCGGTGGCCCTCCAGCGCGGGCTGGCGTACCCGCTGCTGGCCGTCTCCGTCTTCCTGCTCTGCCTGGTCCAGGTGCCGGGGATCGGGCAGGAGGTCAAGGGCAACCAGAACTGGATCCAGCTCGGCGGCCCCTTCCAGTTCCAGCCCAGCGAGTTCGCCAAACTCGCCCTGGTGCTGTGGGGGGCGGACCTGTTGGCGCGCAAGGGGGACAGACGGCTGCTGAACCAGTGGAAGCACATGCTGGTCCCGCTCGTCCCGGTGGCCTTCCTGCTGCTCGGACTGATCATGCTGGGCCGGGACATGGGCACCTCGCTCATCCTCGCCGCCATTCTCGTCGGACTGCTCTGGCTGGCCGGTGCGCCACTGCGGCTGTTCGCCGGGGTACTCGCCGTCGCCGGGGCACTGGGGGCCCTGCTGATCACGACCAGCGGCAACCGGATGGCCCGGTTCGCCTGCCTGGGCGCCACCGACCCCGGCCCGAACGACCAGTGCTGGCAGGCCGTCCACGGCATCTACGCCCTGGCGTCGGGCGGATGGTTCGGTTCGGGGCTGGGCGACAGCATGGAGAAATGGGGACAACTGCCCGAACCGCACACCGACTTCATCTTTGCCGTGACGGGGGAGGAACTCGGCCTGGCGGGGACGCTGCCGGTGCTCGCCCTCTTCGCCGCTCTAGGCTATGCGGGTATCCGCGTGGCCGGACGCACGGAGGACCCCTTCGTCAGGTATGCCGCGGGAGGTGTGACCACCTGGATCACGGCCCAGGCCGTGGTCAACATCGGTGCGGTGCTCGGCCTGTTGCCGATCGCCGGTGTTCCGCTCCCGCTGTTCTCCTACGGAGGTTCCGCCCTGCTGCCGACGATGTTCGCCGTCGGGCTGCTGATCTCCGCCGCGAGATCGGAACCCGCCGCGAAGGCGGCACTGGCCATGCGGCAGCCTGCTGTGAGAAAGAAGCTGGCTGGGGTGAGACGGAAGACGACGGGACGGAGCGCCGTACGGCGCTCGTCCGGAGAGCGGTGAAATTCGGTGCATGTCGTACTCGCCGGTGGGGGGACCGCCGGCCACATCGAGCCCGCGCTCGCCCTCGCGGACGCCCTGCGCAGGCAGGACCCGACCGTGGGGATCACGGCACTCGGCACGGAGCGCGGACTCGAGACCCGGCTCGTCCCGGAGAGGGGCTACGAGCTGGAGCTGATCCCGGCCGTGCCCCTGCCGCGCAAACCCACTCCCGAGCTGATCACCGTGCCGGGGAGGCTGCGCGGCACCATCAAGGCCGCCGAGCAGGTCCTGGAACGGACCAAGGCCGACTGCGTGGTCGGCTTCGGCGGCTACGTGGCGCTGCCCGGCTACCTCGCGGCCAAGCGGCTCGGAGTGCCGATCGTCATCCACGAGGCCAACGCCCGGCCGGGTCTGGCCAACAAGATCGGCTCCCGCTACACCGGCCACGTCGCCGTCTCCACCCCGGACAGCAAGCTGCGCAACGCCCGCTACGTCGGCATCCCGCTGCGCCGCTCGATCGCCACCCTCGACCGGGCGGCGATGCGGGCCGAGGGGCGGGCCGCCTTCGGCCTCGACCCCGGTCTGCCCACCCTGCTGGTCACCGGCGGTTCCCAGGGCGCCCGGCGGCTCAACGAGGTCGTCCAGGCCACCGCGCCGAACCTCCAGCGCTCCGGCGTCCAGATCCTGCACGCGGTCGGCCCGAAGAACGAGCTGCCGCAGGCGGACAACATGCCGGGGATGCCGCCCTACATCCCGGTGCCGTACCTGGACCGGATGGACCTGGCGTACGCCGCGGCCGACATGATGCTCTGCCGCGCGGGCGCGATGACGGTCGCCGAACTGTCCGCCGTCGGACTGCCGGCCGCCTACGTCCCGCTGCCGATCGGCAACGGTGAGCAGCGGCTGAACGCCCAGCCGGTGGTCAAGGCGGGCGGCGGACTCCTCGTCGACGACGCCGAGCTGTCGCCGGAGTGGATCCAGTCCAAAGTCCTGCCGGTGCTCACGGATCCGCACCGGCTGTACGACATGTCGCGGGCCGCCGCCGAGTTCGGACGCCGGGACGCCGACGAACTGCTGGTCGGCATGGTGTACGAGGCGATCGCGGCACACCGCCGGGGCTGAGGCCGCGAGCGGGACGCGGGAGAGCGGGGAACGTGGCCGGACGGACGGCGGCCGCCGGGCGAGGCGGTCGCGACCAGCGTGACCGGCGCGGGCCGGGGGCAGGCTCGGGACCGCCCCCGCCGGCGGGCCGGGGGGCCCGGCTTTTCCGCGCGCCCCGCCTCCCGGAGGGCCGCGGACGCCGCCGGCTGCCGCTCCTCCTCGCCCTCGGCCCGGCGCTGCTGATCGGTGGCCTCGCCCTGTGGCTGCTCTACGGCTCCGCGTGGCTGCGGGTGGAGAGGGTCACGGTCGACGGCGAGAGGGTCCTGACGGAACGGCGGATCCTCGAGGTCGCCGGCATCCCCCTCGGCGAACCGCTCGTCTCGGTCGATCCCGGGGAGGTGGAGCGGCGGCTGCTGGAGGCGCTGCCCCGGATCGACTCCGTGGAGGCGGCCCGTTCCTGGCCTCATGGCATGGAGCTGACGGTCACGGAGAGAAAAGCCGTGGTCGTGATGGTGCAGGACGCCCGGAACGGGGAAGGCGGGGGAGACCAGGACGGCACGAGGGGGCGGCGCTATGCCGAGGTGGACGACGAGGGGGTGTTGTTCGGCACGCTCGCCGAACGGCCCGCGGGCGTTCCCCTCCTCACCCTGGACCTCGCCGGATCCGCCGACGGGCGCCGTTTCGGACCCGAGAGGATGCGGCAGGAGGCGGTCGGGGTCGCCGCGGCCCTCCCCGAGCGGGTGCGCCGCGACATCCGGACGATCCGGGTCCGCTCCTACGACTCCATCACCCTGGAAATGAGCGGCGGGCGCACGGTGGTGTGGGGGAGCGGCGAGGACAGCGACGCGAAGGCCAGGTCACTCACCCTGCTGATGAAAACCGCCGACGCCGCGCGGAGATTCGACGTGAGCGTTCCCGGCGCACCGGCGGTGTCAGGGAGTTGACGTACGTACGTGCAGGCCAGCACCCTGGTTGGCTACCGCGTTGCCTGATCACATAGGGTGAGAAGAAAAACGGGAGGTCCGGCGTGTTCATTGAACGCGAACCACTTGTCGACCTAGTGTCCGTTCCAGAGAATCCGAGGAACGACGGACATTGGTAACCCTGAACTTGAACGTTGGGGTTCGGGTCGGCGTCCGGATCGTCCCACTCGGCATAGGTCGGCGCACCGCAACCAACGTGGAGCGGCGACACGTAACTCGAGGCGAGAGGCCTTCGACGTGGCAGCACCGCAGAACTACCTCGCAGTCATCAAGGTCGTCGGTATCGGCGGCGGTGGCGTCAACGCCATCAACAGGATGATCGAGGTCGGTCTCAAGGGCGTCGAGTTCATCGCGATCAACACCGACGCACAGGCCCTGCTGATGAGCGACGCCGATGTCAAGCTCGACGTCGGCCGCGAGCTCACCCGCGGCCTCGGCGCCGGCGCCAACCCCGATGTCGGCCGCAAGGCAGCCGAGGATCACCGGGAGGAGATCGAGGAGGTCCTCAAGGGGGCCGACATGGTCTTCGTCACCGCCGGCGAGGGCGGCGGCACCGGCACCGGCGGCGCGCCCGTCGTCGCGAACATCGCGCGTTCTCTCGGCGCCCTCACCATCGGCGTCGTCACCCGCCCGTTCACCTTCGAGGGCCGCCGCCGGGCCAACCAGGCCGAGGACGGCATCGCGGCCCTGCGGGACGAGGTCGACACCCTCATCGTCATCCCCAACGACCGGCTGCTGTCCATCTCGGACCGCCAGGTGAGCGTGCTCGACGCGTTCAAGTCGGCGGACCAGGTGCTGCTGTCGGGTGTCCAGGGCATCACCGACCTCATCACCACCCCCGGGCTGATCAACCTGGACTTCGCGGACGTCAAGTCCGTGATGTCCGAGGCCGGCTCGGCTCTCATGGGCATCGGCTCGGCTCGCGGCGACGACCGTGCGGTGGCCGCGGCGGAGATGGCGATCTCCTCGCCGCTGCTGGAGGCCTCCATCGACGGCGCACGCGGTGTGCTGCTCTCCATCTCCGGCGGCTCCGACCTCGGCCTGTTCGAGATCAACGAGGCCGCCCAGCTGGTGAGCGAGGCCGCGCACCCCGAGGCGAACATCATCTTCGGCGCGGTCATCGACGACGCCCTCGGCGACGAGGTCCGGGTCACCGTCATCGCGGCGGGCTTCGACGGCGGCCAGCCTCCGGCCAGGAACCGCGACAAGGTGCTCGGTTCGTACGCCGGGGGCAAGGAGGAAGCGCCGGCCGCGCCGCGTCCGGCGCCCGCCGAGCCCGAGCGCCCGTCCTTCGGCGGACTCGGCTCGGTCACCCCGCGAGAGGAGGAGCCGTCCCCGGCCGTCCCGCTGACGGACTCCCCCTCCGCCTACGGTTCGGGTTCCTCCTCGCCGCTGTCCGGCGAGACCGGCCCGTCCCCGGCCCCGCAGGTCCCCCCGGCCCGCCCCTACCAGGACGGCTCGGCCGAGGAGCTCGACGTGCCCGACTTCCTCAAGTAGGCACCACGAGCGTGATAGGACAGCACGAGACCGTGAGCGGCGCGCACTTCGCCACCACCGACAGGTGGGGCGGGGTGAGCGCCGCTCCGTATGACGAACTCAACCTCGGCGGCGCGGTCGGGGACGATCCCGGGGCCGTGAGGGCCAACCGGGAGCTGACGGCGGGAGCGCTCGGCCTCGATCCGGCCGCGGTGGTCTGGATGAACCAGGTGCACGGGCGCGAGGCCGCCGTCGTCACCGGGCCGTGGCGCGGTGACGCGCCGTGCGCGGACGCGGTCGTGACCGCCCGTCGTGGCCTCGCGCTCGCCGTGCTGACCGCCGACTGCGTGCCCGTCCTCCTAGCCGACCCCGCCGCGGGGGTGGTGGGAGCCGCACACGCCGGGCGGCCCGGGCTGGTCGCCGGGGTCGTCCCGGCGGTGATCGAGGCGATGAGGTCCCTCGGCGCGGACCCGGCCCGCACGGCCGTCCGTATCGGCCCCTCGGTGTGCGGGGGCTGCTACGAGGTGCCGGAACGGATGCGCGAGGAGGTGGCGGCCGCGGTGCCCGAGGCATATGCCACCACGCGGCGGGGCACCGCGGCGGTCGATGTCGCGGCCGGCGTGCGCGCCCAACTGGCGCGGCTCGGGGTGCCGGGGCCGCCGGCGCAGCAGGTCTGCACGATGGAGTCCCCGGACCACTACTCCTACCGCAGGGAGAGGACCACCGGGCGGCTGGCCGGCTACGTGTGGCTGGAGACTCCCGCCGGGGGCGCGGAGAAGAGCGACGGGGGGGCCGCCGCATGACCGGCCACAGCGCCGACCGCAGAGCCGGACTGGCCGCGAACCTCGCCCGGGTGGATGAGCGCATCACCCGCGCTTGTGTCACCGCGGGGCGCGCGCGCGAGGACGTGACCCTGGTCGTCGTCACCAAGACCCGCCCCGTCGGCGATGTGCGGCTGCTGGCCGGACTCGGGGCGCGGCACGTGGCGGAGAACCGGGACCAGGAGGCGGCGCCCAAGGCCGAGGCCTGCGCGGATCTCCCCCTCATCTGGCACTTCGTGGGGCAACTGCAGACCAACAAGGTCCGCTCCGTGGCCCGTTACGCGGACTTCGTGCACTCGGTCGACCGGACCCGGCTGGTCGGCGCGCTCTCCTCGGCGGCCGAGCGCGAGGGCCGGCGGATCGGCTGCCTGCTGCAGGTCGCGCTCGACCGGGAGGCGGGCGAGGCCGGGGGACGCGGTGGCGTGGCACCGCGGGAGGTGGGGGAGTTGGCCGACGCGGTGGCCGCCGCCCCCGCTCTCCGGCTCGCGGGTGTGATGACGGTCGCGCCCCTGTCCGGACCGTACGCCGGGAGGCCGGGAGCCGCTTTCGAGCGGCTGGCGGAGATCTCGTCGGCCCTGCGGGTGGACCACCCTGCCGCGGACATGGTCTCGGCGGGGATGAGCGGGGACCTCGAGGAGGCGGTGGCGGCCGGAGCGACACATGTGCGTATCGGCAGTGCGGTACTCGGAGTACGACCCGGGCTCCGGTAACGTCGCCAAGCAGGTCGGACCACAGCAGAAAATATGGTCATTCCCGCCCGGTGTGGATGACCGCATGGGCTCACGGGCACCGGTGACGGAGTCTTGGGTCACGGGAGCCTCCCCACCGGAGGCATCCGGAGGCAGCATGGGGTCTCCCCGCCGCAGGCAGGGGACTGGGCCTTCCCGAAGGCCGGGGACCACCACAGAGCGGAGGACGCAGAGAATGGCCGGCGCGATGCGCAAGATGGCGGTCTACCTCGGCCTCGTGGAGGACGATGGGTACGACGGCCCGGGGTTCGACCCCGACGACGAGTTCGAGCCCGAGCCGGCCCCCGACAGGGACCGGCGGCACCAGGCGCACCAGCCTCTGGGAGCTCCCGCGGTGAAGTCCGAAGGGGAGCAGGAGTCCGAGGAGCCGGTGCGCGTCGTCCACCCCCCTGCCCGCCGGGAGCGGGAGCAGGCTCCGGCGACCGCTGCTGAAAACGGACGGCACGGGAGGATTGCCCCCGTGTCATCCATCACACCCGAACGCCAGAACCTGGAGAAGAACGCACCGGTGATCATGCCCAAGGTCGTGTCCGAGAGGGAGCCCTACCGGATCACCACGCTGCACCCCCGGACGTACAACGAAGCCCGTACCATCGGGGAACACTTCCGAGAGGGCACTCCGGTGATCATGAATCTGACCGAGATGGACGACACGGACGCGAAGCGTCTGGTCGACTTCGCGGCGGGTCTGGTGTTCGGTCTCCATGGGAGTATCGAGAGGGTGACACAGAAGGTCTTTCTCCTGTCTCCTGCTAACGTCGATGTCACGGCGGAGGACAAGGCCCGCATCGCAGAGGGCGGGTTCTTCAACCAGAGCTGAGAGTCAGTGCAATCGGACGGGCCGGACGGCGGCCCGGACGCGACCAAAGGGGAGAGGGAAGCGCACGATGGGCGTCGTACAGCAGGTGGTCCTCATTGTGCTGCAGGTCTTCCTTGCCGTACTGATCTTCCGCCTGGTGATGGACTACGTCTTCATGTTCGCCCGCTCTTGGCAGCCCGGCAAGGCGATGGTGGTCGTCCTGGAGGCCACCTACACTGTCACTGATCCGCCACTCAAGCTGCTGCGGAGGTTCATACCGCCGCTGCGCTTCGGAGGCGTGGCGCTCGACCTGTCCTTCTTCGTACTGATGATCATCGTCTACATCCTGATCAGTGTTGTGGCCAGGCTGTGAGCGATACGGTCTTGCCGATATGCCGATGACTTACGTTGAGGTGAAGAGATGCCGCTGACCCCCGAGGACGTGCGGAACAAGCAGTTCACAACCGTCCGCCTGCGAGAGGGCTACGACGAGGACGAGGTCGATGCCTTCCTCGACGAGGTCGAGGCCGAACTGACGCGCCTGCTCCGGGAGAACGAGGACCTGCGCGCCAAGCTGGCCGCCGCGACGCGGGCCGCCGCGCAGAACCAGCAGCAGGGCATGCGCAAACCCGAGCCCCAACAGCAGCAGGAACGGCAGGGTCCCGTTCCCGCCGCCATATCAGGACCGCAGCCGGTCCCGCCTGGGCAGATGGGCGGTCCGCCCCAGCTGCCCGGCGGTGCGCCGCAGCTGCCGGCAGGCCCCGGCGGGCACGGTCCGCAGGGGGGCCCGATGGGTCCCGGTCCGATGGGTCCGGGTGGTCACGGCGGTCCCGGTGGTCCGGGCGGTCCCGGTGGTCCGGGCGGTCCCGGTGGTCCGGGCGGCCCCGGTCCGATGGGCGGTCACGGCGGCCCGGGCATGCACCAGCAGGGGCAGGGTCCGGGCGGCGACAGCGCGGCCCGTGTGCTGTCGCTGGCGCAGCAGACCGCGGACCAGGCGATCGCGGAGGCCCGTTCGGAGGCCAACAAGATCGTCGGTGAGGCGCGCAGCCGGGCCGAGGGCCTGGAGCGGGACGCCCGCGCCAAGGCGGACGCGCTGGAGCGGGACGCGCAGGAGAAGCACCGCGTCGCGATGGGCTCGTTGGAGTCCGCCCGCGCCACGCTGGAGCGCAAGGTCGAGGACCTGCGCGGCTTCGAGCGCGAGTACCGCACCCGGCTGAAGTCGTATCTGGAGAGCCAGCTCCGCCAGCTGGAGAACCAGGCCGACGACTCCCTGGCCCCGCCGCGTACCCCGGCCGCGGCCTCACTGCCGCCGTCTCCCTCGATGGCATCGGCGGGCGCACCGGGTGGCGGCATGGGCGGTCACCAGTCGATGGGCGGCGGCCAGTCGATGGGCGGCCCGGGCAGCGGGCACGGCGGTCACAACCAGGGCGGTGGTCAGACCTACGGCGGGCAGCAGCAGATGTCCCCGGCCATGACCCAGCCAATGGCCCCCGTGCGGCCGCAGGGCCCGCAGCCGATGCAGCAGGCACCCTCGCCGATGCGCGGTTTCCTCATCGACGAGGATGACAACTGACGCAGCCGCTCTGGGCGGCGGGTGAACCGGATCGGCATATCGCAGAGGGCCGGGCCCAGCACGATGGACGGGATCAGACCCCGGATGAGCAGCGAGGAGCGCAGGGACAGCTCGTAGCCGCCACCGAGCCCGCCCACCAGCGCCTCTCTCGGCACCGGACAGTCGATGGCCCGCAGGCCG
>NZ_JAJFAU010000176.1 GCF_022614595.1 Streptomyces sp. CNQ085 | reverse complement strand
GCGCTGGGGCGGCGGGCGCGGCGGTGAGCGGGCCCCGCGGGGAAGGGTGCGGCCTTCGCGCCCCGTGTCGTTGGTCACAGCCGCACGGCCGCCCGGGCTCCGCCGGGCCCATCACCGCAGGGCAGCCGGTGTGTTGGGGGCGGCTTCGCCGCCGGCGCCCGGCCGCGGGGTGATCCGCGTCTCTGTTTGAACGGCGCGAATCCCCTCATGCTGGAGATCCGCGACGCCCATGCGCGGCGATCGCGGACACAGGCACACCGACGGCGCACCGGTGCCCCGCACACCGGCGCGCCACGAGGCGAGACGAGGACACCACCATGGGTCACACGACGGCGGCGAGGATCCCGGCACTCCGGCTCCGTACCGGCGGTCCCTCCGAGGAGGACCGCGAGAAGCTGGTCGAGCAGGCGCTCGGCTGGACGCTCACCGTGCTGGTCTCCGTGATCGTCACCGGACTCGGCCTGCTCTGAGCCTCCCCGGCGCGCGCACCACACACACGGGGACGTCCCCCGGCGGTCCTCCGCCGGTCCCCGTGCAGCCGAGATCAACCCCGTCCTGGCCGAGGGCCGCACCGTGGTCCGCGACCGCTACGTGCCGTCCTCCCTGGTCCTCCAGACCCTGGACGGAGTCGATCCGGCCTACCTCCGGCAGATCAACGCCTTCGCCGCCGCCCCGGACCTGACGGTGATCCTCATCGGCGACCCCGGCCGGTGCGCGCAGCGGGCCGCACGCCGGGGCGGCTACTCCCGTTTCCACCGCCTCACCGCGGACGACCGGCAACGCGAGCACGACCTGTACCGGGAAGTCGCCCGCCAATGGGCCGACTTGGGCAGGAGAGTGCTCCACCACCACGTGGCAGCAGAACCGCCCGGGCAGGTGGTCGCGGCGATCCTGCCCCACCTCCCAAGCCGGCCCTAGTGTCGGGGGACCAGCGCGTCGTACGTCGCGCTGGTCCGCTCCATCTCCACGCCCGACGTCGCCACCAGCGCGGCCATCTCCTCCTGTACCGCGGCTCGTCCGCGCCGTCCGGCACGATCCGCTCCAACTCCAGGAACAGCCCGACGCCTTCCAGGTCGTCCAGGCACAGCTCCGCGCCGTCCAGCATGCCGGTGCGGCGCGTCTTGGCCACCCGCACCGTCGGCCGGTAGCCCATGAGTCGCACCGCCTCTTTCAACCCTCCGGTATCAGGGTCGAGGCCTGCCCCTGCGACGCAGGGGCCGGGCAGCGCAAGCGTCCTCCCCGCCCCGCCGGGAGCCCTGCCCCCGGACCACCGTGCGTGAGGAACGGCGGGCTCAGAAGGCGTCGGTGGGGACGTAGGCGCCCCACACCTCCCGCAGGGTGTCGCAGACCTCGCCGACGGTGGCCCGGGCCCGCAGCGCCTCCTTCATCGGGTACAGCACGTTGTCGCTGCCCTCGGCCGCCTTGCGCAGCTCGGCCAGCGCCCCGTCCACGGCCGCCCGGTCGCGCTCGGCGCGCAGCCGCGCCAGCCGCTCGGCCTGCTGCGCCTCGATGGCCGGGTCCACCCGCAGCGGCTCGTACGGCTCCTCCTCGTCGAGCTGGAACCGGTTGACGCCGACGACGACGCGCTCGCCGGAGTCGGTCTCCTGGGCGATGGCGTACGCGCTGCGCTCGATCTCGCCCTTCTGGTAGCCGTGTTCGATGGCGTTGACCGCTCCGCCCAGCTCCTCGACCTTGCCCATCAGCTCCAGCGCGGCGGCCTCGACCGCGTCGGTCATCGACTCCACCACGTACGACCCGGCGAAGGGGTCGAC
The DNA here is from genome assembly GCF_022614595.1 of Streptomyces sp. CNQ085. GTDB lineage: Bacteria > Actinomycetota > Actinomycetes > Streptomycetales > Streptomycetaceae > Streptomyces. The sequence continues at coordinate 7,214 of NZ_JAJFAU010000176.1, read as the reverse complement.
GGTGGCGGTCACGTCCGTCTCGTAGGCCAGCACCTGCTGGGTGCGCAGCGCCAGGCGGGCCGACTTGTCGGTGGGCAGGGCGATGGCCTCGTCGTAGGAGTTGGTGTGCAGCGACTGGGTACCGCCCAGCACCGCGCCCAGGCCCTGGACGGCCACGCGCACCAGGTTCACCTCGGGCTGCTGCGCGGTGAGCTGCACGCCCGCGGTCTGGGTGTGGAAGCGCAGCATCAGCGACTTGGGGTTCTCGGCCCCGAACTCCTCCCTCATCACCCGTGCCCAGATCCGGCGGGCGGCGCGGAACTTGGCCACCTCCTCCAGGATCGTGGTGCGCGCGACGAAGAAGAACGACAGCCTGGGCGCGAAGTCGTCCACGTCCATCCCGGCCGCCACCGCCGTGCGCACGTACTCGATGCCGTCGGCGAGGGTGAAGGCGATCTCCTGCGCGGGCGTCGCCCCGGCCTCGGCCATGTGGTAACCGGAGATGGAGATGGTGTTCCAGCGCGGGATCTCGGCCCGGCAGTACTTGAAGATGTCCGCGATCAGCCGCAGCGAGGGCTTGGGCGGGAAGATGTAGGTGCCGCGGGCGATGTACTCCTTGAGCACGTCGTTCTGAATCGTGCCCGTCAGCTTCTGGGACGGCACGCCCTGCTCCTCGGCCACCAGCTGGTAGAGCAGCAGCAGGACGGCGGCGGGGGCGTTGATCGTCATCGAGGTGGAGACCTCGCCCAGCGGGATGCCGTCGAACAGCACCCGCATGTCGTCGATCGAGTCGATCGCCACGCCGACCTTGCCGACCTCACCGTGCGCGATGGGGGCATCGGAGTCGTGGCCCATCTGGGTCGGCAGGTCGAAGGCGACCGACAGGCCCATGGTGCCGTTGGCGATCAGCTGCTTGTAGCGGGCGTTGGACTCCACCGCCGTGCCGAAACCGGCGTACTGGCGCATCGTCCACGGCCGCCCGGTGTACATCGTCGGGTAGACACCCCGCGTGTACGGGTACGAACCGGGCTCGCCCAGCTTCGCCTCCGGGTCCCAGTCCCGGAGCGAGTCGGGTCCGTAGACCGGCTCGATCGGCAGTCCGCTCTCGGTGAGCCGGTCCCCGCCCGTTCCTCGGCCAGTCTCGCGTGCCATGTTTCGGTGCCTCCCGCTTCGTCGCCCTGTCCGATACGGACTGTAGCGATCGGCGGGAGAGCGGCGGGAGAGCCACAGCCTGGGACCTTCCTCACAGACGAGCGGGGTGGTGCGCGGAAGGGCCCGCGCGGGCGCCGCGCGCGGAACCGCCGGGGGGTGGTTTGTCGTCCCCGGTTCGGGCAGTCTGGCTGCCGGGAATCCACACGGGTGGGGAAACCGGTGAAGGTCCGGCTGATTCGAGGGGGTATCAGATGTCCTGGGGGGAGTCCGTGCGAGACAGGACCGCGGGCCGTGCCGCGCTCGCGGCGACGGCCGTGGCGCTGCTGGGTGCGGGATGCACGGCACAGCAGACGGATGAGCAGTCGCGGTCGCCCGCCGCGGTCACCGCGCCGTCGGCCGCGCCGTCCGTGACGCCGAGCACGCCCGCGCCCGACCCGACGCCCGCGTCCGACCCGACGCCCGCGCCCACGCCCACACCCACGCCGTCCGTGAGCGAGGAGGAGCGACGCACCTCGGCGCCGCCCGAGACGCTGCCTGCGTCCGCCCCGCCGCCTCCAGCAGCTTCCGAGGCGCCGCCGGCGTCCACCGCGCCGCCCCCGCCGGCGTCCACCGCGCCGCCCCCGCCGGCGTCCACCGCGCCGCCTGTGCTGCGGGAGGGCGCGCAGGGCGAGAAGGTCCGCGAGCTCCAGGCGCGGCTGCGCCAGACCGGGCACTTCGACCTCAACCCGACCGGCTACTACGGCCCGGTCACCACCACGTCCGTGTCCGCCTTCCAGAAACGGCGGGGGCTGACGGCGAACGGCCAGGTCACCCAGGCCACCTGGAGCGCCCTGACCGCGCGGACGAGGCCCCCCACGCGGGCCGAGCTGTACCCGCCCACCACCCGGCCGATAACCGACCCCGACCCGAGGTGTCTGACGGGCCGGGCGCTGTGCATCAGCAAGGAGAGCCGGACGCTGGCCTGGATGATCGACGGGAAGGTCGTCTCCGCCATGGACGTGCGCTTCGGCTCGGAGCTCACCCCGACCCGCGAGGGCCGGTTCGGCGTCACCTTCAAGAGCCGGAACCACCACTCCACGCTCTACGACACCCCGATGCCGTACGCGATGTTCTTCAGCGGGGGCCAGGCGGTGCACTACTCCGCGGACTTCGCCGCCAACGGCTACAACGGCGCCTCGCACGGCTGCGTCAACGTACGGGACAAGGAGACGATCGCGGCGCTTTTCGAGCAGGTGAGGGTGGGGGAGAAGGTGATCGTCTACTGACCTCCCCGGCGCCCTCCCGAAGCGGGGCGGGCCGGTGTGGGGAGAGGCGCGGGCGGGGCGGGGGAACGTGCCCCGCCCGCGCTACGCGCATCCCGCAGGTACGGGGGGAACCTTGGGTGGCGCGCTCGCCGATGACCAGTCGGCTTGTTCTGTACTGCGTCCGCGGCCCGGAAAGTGTCACACCCGCCGGACGGCGACCCCGGTGACGCCGGTCACACAGCCGTCCGCGCACCTTCGAGCCGGGCCGGGTTCAGGACGCGGGGCCAAAGGCCGCGGTGCCCGGCGTCACCACCGGAGTGTCCGGGATCCGTCCGGGGGCGGTGGGGTCGGCGGGGGCCGTGGGGCTGCCGGGCTCGACGGGGGCGGTGGGTTCGGCCTGCCCGTCATCGGCGGGGAAGGCGTCCCCGCCCTCGGTGCCGCCGGCCGCCGCACCGGACTCGCGGCAGTAGCCGTCCACCCGGTCCGGCACTCCCGCGGTGAGTTCCAGCTCGGCGCGTTCCCGCCGGCTCAGCTCACCGCTCCGCAGCTTCTCGCACAGTTCCCTCAGACGCACGTCCGCCCCGGGCGGACGTGCGGTGGAGTCCTCGGCCCGGTCGCCCGCGCCGCCCGGCGCCGGGGTGGACGGGGCGCTCTCCGGCGACCGCCCGCCGGACCCGGTACCGGTCGGGTCCCCGTCGCCCGGGGCTCCGGAGCCGCCGCGCTGCTCGCCCGCCTCCTCGCCTTGCTCGCGTCCGTCGTCCCCGTCCGGCCGGCCGGAGAGGGAGCCGGCGGTGCCGATCGGCGGCGAGAGGAGCCCGCCCGGCCCGGCGGACACGCTCGCCGCCGGGGCGGGCGAGCCCTTTCCTCCCCTGAACGGCGCGGGCAGCATCCCGCTGCCGGCCGCGATGGCGACCCCGCCGAGTACCCCGCCGAGCGCCAGCGCGGCGACACCCACCCGCAGGAGGCGGCCGAGTGACCGCAGGCGGCAGCGGCGCCCGGGGGGGCCGGCTCCGGCATCGGCCCCCGGCCGTGCCCGAGCTGCCCGGAAGGCCGCCAGCGCGGCGGTCTCTCCGGGCAGCTCGGCGTCGTCACACGCGCCGGGCACGGCGGCGCGGACGGCTGTGGCGGCAGCGGTCGTGGGGGGGGGGGCGAGTCCGTCGAGAGCCTCGGCCAGCGCCGACGCCCCCGGTTCGTCCGCGGACGGCGAGAAGTGGGCCGACCGGCCGCGCAGCAGACACTCCGCGGCTTCCCCGTCCAGCCAGCTGTACCGGTCGTCGGCCCTCACGTTTCCCTCAGCGTCCGTCTGGCCTTTTCCGTCACACTCCGTGCGGCTCCGGCCTTGGATACGGACACCCCGTCGCCGGTTTCCTCCTCCCTCTCCAGCAGTTCGGCCAGCTTTCGCAGGCCCCGGTGCGCGGCGGTGCGGACCGCGCCCGGTCGCTTGCCCAGCACCCGCGCGGCTCCCTTGGCGTCGAGGCCGACGACGACCCGGAGTACGACGGCCTCGGCCTGGTCGCGTGGCAGCCGGGAGATCAGGGCCATGGTGTGACCGGTGCCGATCGATTCCAGCGCCTCGTCGAAGGTGTCGGATCCGGCGGGCAGCACCGCCAGTTCGTTGTCGTCGTCGACCGGGCTGGAGACGGGCCGTCGCCCCCGCGCCCGGATGTGGTCGAGCGCGCGGTTGCGGGCGATCCGCGCCGTCCAGCCGCGGAAGCGGTCGGCGTCCCCGTCGAACCGGTCGATGTCCCGGGCGATCTGCAGCCACGCCTCGGAGGCGACGTCCTCCGCGTCCGCGTCCGGGATCAGCGTCCGCACGTATCCCAGCAGACGGGGGTGCACGGTACGGTAGACGGTGCGGAAGGCGCGTTCGTCCCCCTCCCGCGCCGCCCGCACCGCTGCGGTGAGTTCCGCGTCTTCCCCCTGCACGCCTTAGCCCTGCTCCACTTCGCGATGTAGCGCTCACCCGCGCCCCCGGCCGAGCGTGGTCCCGCCGTGATGCTTCGATCTGCGTCGATGCGATGCAGAACGCTACGACCTAGTGTGCGCTCCCGTCCATGCGAACGGATCGGTAGTTACCGAGTTGAAGGCAGCGGGGAGGGCGCGGGGACGGGTGGCGGAGAAGAGGCGGAGGGAGTGTGCGGGCGGGAGTAACAGTTTCCGGCCGCCCGGCGCTGAGGAGGGTGACGGACCTCGCTCGGCGCGGCGGTCCGCACTCGACGACGGCCGGGGTCTCTCCTGTGGGGGGTGGCGACCCCGGCCGTCTTCGCGTTTCCGGCCCGGTCGCGGCCCGCACCGTAACGGCTGGGTACCCGCGTGTCCCGAAGTGACATCTCCTCCACGGTGAGCGCTTACCGAAGGGTCCCGTGACGGACGCGGGGCGAGTGAGTCTCCGGATGAGCGATCCAGGTGACGGGGGGGCGGGACTTGAGTCCGCGAGGAGAACGAGCGCGCAGAACATCGAGCCCGAGGAGACGGATCTGGCTGACCCCGGGTGCCGTCGTGGTGGGCGGGGCCGGCGTGGTGGCCGTCGCCGTGGCCAGTCCGCCCGAGGACGGGGGGAACCCCGTGGCCGCGTCGCCGGTCAGGGTGTACTCCGTGAACCTGAGGACCGGGGCGAGGGGCACAGCGGCGTGACCCGCCGCGACACCGGGCCGTTCAGTCTGCCGGGCATCTCCCGGCCCCGGGCGACGGCGGAGATCGGCGGCCGGGCCGAGGCGCGCACCCGCGAGGTCGAGACCGGCCGGTGGACACCGTGGCAGGAACTGGATCTGGATGTCCAAGTCCCCGAGGGCGAGGAGGGCCGGGAGGCCGCGGCCCGCGTACGCGGGTGAGCGGCCGCCGCTCACCGGCCCGCGCGGGAAGGGGCCGGGCCCCCTCCGCCTTCTCCCCGTGCGGCGCAGGGGGTTCACGTTCGCGCCGCACCTTCCCCACACGGGATCCGCCCGTGAGGGGGAGGTGTGTCGACGCGCCGCGCGGGAGCGTGGAAGGATCCCGTTCGTGAGTGATGCGGCGGACGGCGGCGACCGGCTCCACCCGGGGCACGCCGGGGATCTGAACGCTGCGGTTCTCGGCGTGCGGCGGGGCGACGAGACCGCCTTCCGCACCGTCTACCGCTGCCTCAACCCCGAGCTCCTGCGCTACGCGGCCGTCATCGTCGGCCAGGACGCGGAGGACGTCGTGGCCGAGACGTGGTTACAGATAGCCCGGGACGTGCTGCGTTTCGAGGGGGACGGCGCCTCCTTCCGCCGTTTCGCCCTGGCCGTCACACGGAACCGGGCCCGGGACGTCCTGCGTCGCAGAAAGCGGCGTGTGCGGGAGATCGCCGTACCGACCGACGAACTGCCCGAGCCACGCGCGTCCGGCACCCCCGGCGGTGAGGCCGCCCCGGACGCGGCGGAGGTCGCCGGGACGAAACTGTCGACACGTGAGATCGTCTCCCTCATCGGCACCCTGCCCGTTCCACAGGCCGAGGCGGTACTTCTGAGGGTGGTTCTGGACCTGGACACCAAGAGCACGGCCGAGATCCTCGGCAAGCGGCCGGGTGCGGTGGCGATGGCGCTGTCACGCGGTCTGAGGAAACTGGCCCGGCTGGTGGAACGGTCCGAGGCAACGGCGGTACGGAGGTGAACGACCCGATGCGGGACCGGGAGGAAAGCGCCCGGGTGACCGAGGCCACGCTGCGCCGACTGATCGCGGAGGGTTCCCGGCCGGGCCCCGGCCCGCGGAGCTCGGGCGACACGCCGCCGGACGACGGCCTGCGCGCCCTCGCGGCCCTCCTCGACGCCGCGGTACCGCCACCGGACTCCGGTGTACTCAGGGGCGAGGAGGAGGCTCTGGCCGCCTTCCGGGCGGCACGCGACGGACGGACGGCCGCGGCCGGTCCGCGGGGCCGTCTCGCCCGGCTGGCACGGCGTCTGGGCCGGATGCGTACGGGCGCGCTCGGCGTGGCCGCGGCCACCCTCCTCGGCAGCGGGGTGGCCGTGGCCTCCGGCGGGGTCCCGTTCCTGCACGGCGGCGACCCCGACTCCGGGAGCGGAGTCTCCCAGGCGCCGGACACCGCCTCGGCCCCTTCCCGTCCCGCCTCCCCGAAGGCCCCCACGGCCGGGGAGGCCGGCCCGGCCGTACCGCGCCCCGGCGACTCCGCTCCCGGAGCCGTGCCGCCCTCGGAGGCGCCGGCGCGGATCGTCGCGCTGTGCCGGGCCCAGCAGCGGGACGCGGGCATTCCGGACGGCGCCGAGCGGAAGCGGCTGGCCACAGCCGCGGGCGGAAGCGACCGGGTCGCCGCGTACTGCGACGCGGTCCTGGAGGGCCCGGCGGCGCGTCCGTCCCCTGCCGAAGGCGGCCCGGACGACGGTAACCCCGGAAGTGGCGACGGCGGCGGGAACAGCGCGACGCCGGACACCCCGGACCGGCCCGGCCAGGCCCCCGGCAACGACGGCGACACCGGCAACGGCCGGGGCAACGGCAACGACTCGGGAAACCCGGGCAACGGCAACGGCCGGGGCAACGGCAACGACTCGGGAAACCCGGGCAACGGCAACGGCCGGGGCAACAGCAACGACTCGGGAAACCCGGGCAACGGCAACGGCCGGGGCAACAGCAACGACTCGGGAAACCCGGGCAACGGCAACGGCCGGGGCAACAGCAACGACTCGGGAAACCCGGGCAACGGCAACTCCGGCGGCGGCAACGGCAACGACTCGGGAAACCCGGGCAACGGCAACTCCGGCGGCGGCAACGGCAACGGCGGTGCCCAGGCCGAAGCGGCACGGCACCGCGGCGCCCCCGCGCCCGCCCCGCAGGGGGGCGCCGTCCACTGACCCCGCCGGGGCGCCCCGC
>NZ_JAJFAU010000175.1:3147-9234 GCF_022614595.1 Streptomyces sp. CNQ085 | reverse complement strand
CGGGCACGGGCGCCGGGCACCACCCCTCGCGCGCGGGCCGGGCGCGGCGGCCCGCCGGCGCGCGGATCGGCGCCTGGCTGGGCAGAACCGCCGTCCAGGTGTTCCTGGTCGTCACCGCGCTGGTGTGGATCACCCCCGCGCTGGGACTGTTCCTGTCCTCGCTGAGGTCGGAGGAGGCCAACTCCGCCAGCGGCTGGTGGACGGCGCTGACCGAGCCGGGGCAGTTGTCGGCCGACAACTACACGGCCCTGCTGGCGGATTCCGGCATCACCCGGGCCTTCTGGAACACCGTGCTGATCTCGGTGCCCACCACCGTCGTCGTGGTGGTGGTCGCCGCACTGGCCGGATACGCCTTCGCCTGGCTGGAGTTCCCCGGCCGCGACTGGATCTTCCTGGTGGTCGTCGGGCTGCTGGTGGTGCCCGTCCAGGTCGGTCTGCTGCCGGTGGCGAAGATGCTGGGCGCGGTCGGGCTGTTCGGCACGATCACCGGCGTGGTCCTCTTCCACGTCGCCTACGGCCTGCCCTTCGCGGTCTTCCTGCTGCGCAACTACTTCGCGGAGATCCCGCGGGAGATGCTGGAGGCCGCGCGGATGGACGGCGGCGGGGAGTGGCGGATCTTCACCCGGCTCATCCTGCCGGTGGGCAGGCCCGCGATCGCGAGCCTGGCCATCTTCCAGTTCCTGTGGGTGTGGAACGACATGCTGGTGGCGCTGATCTTCGCCGACAGCGACTCGCAGCCGCTGACCGTCGCGCTCCAGTCGGAGATGCGGCAGTTCGGCAGCAACATCGAGATCCTCGCGCCCGGCGCCTTCCTGTCGCTGGCCGTTCCGCTCGTGGTGTTCTTCGCCTTCCAGAAGCACTTCGTGCAGGGCGTCATGGCGGGATCGGTGAAGTGACCGCGCGAGACGGGGAATCGTGAGGCGGAGGATCGTGAGCGGTCCCCACCGACGTCACGGGGGCGGCAGGCCCTCAGAACTCCAGCAGCACCGTGAACGGGCCGTCGTTGGTGAGCGAGACCTCCATCTTCGCCCCGAAGCGGCCCGTCTCCACCCGCGCGCCCAGCGCCCGCAGCCGGGCGCACACCTCCTCGACCAGGGGCTCGGCCACCGGGCCCGGAGCGGCGGCCTGCCAGGTGGGGCGGCGCCCCTTGCGGGCGTCGCCGTAGAGGGTGAACTGACTGACGACCAGCAGAGGAGCGCCGGTGTCCGAGCAGGACCTCTCGCCCTCCAGGATCCGCAGACCCCACAGTTTGCGCGCGAGCCGGTCGGCCTTCCCGGGGGTGTCGTCGTGCGTCACCCCGACCAGCACGCACAGGCCCTCACCGGTGATCTCACCGACGGCCTCTCCCCCGACGACCACCCTCGCACCGTCGACCCTCTGCACCACAGCTCGCATGCCGACCATCATGCCGCCCCGGTCGTGCGCCCGCCGACAGCCGCCGGACGGGTGGCCCGTACTGCACGCAGGGTGCCCGCGGTGGCACGATGCGTGCAGCACGGTGCACACGGTGGCCTGCGGTGTATCCGTGACGGGCCGTGGCACCGCGTTGTGATCCACGGCGAAGGGGACGAGGGGCACACAGAAGATGAGCACTGCCGGAACCGGGCGGACACCCGGAGCCGTACCGGCGGCCCGCGAGGCCGCGTCGACCGCCTCCGCCTCGGCGGGTGGCTCGAAGACCGCCCCGGCGGGGCCTCCCGCCGACGCCGGCGGGGCGCTCCCGGCGCTCCCGTACGACGCCGGGCCGCCGGAGCTGACCGGTCTGCGCCTGCCCCAGTTGCGCGAACTGCGCCGCCAGGCGCAGCAGGAGGAGGCCGACCTCAGCTACGTGCGGCGGCTGATCCAGGGCCGCGTCGACATCCTCCGCGCCGAACTGGCCCGCCGCAGCGCCGCGGACGTGCCCCTGATCGACCGGCTGGCGGAGATCCTCGCCGACGCTCCCCCGCCCGGCCGGGGCCCGGCGCGTTCGGCCCGCCACGTGACGCTGCGCACCCCGCGCAGCGAGGAGCACCGGCGGCTGGCCGAGGAGGTGCTCGCCGAGGTCGAGCTGTCCGACCTCGGCGCCCGCACCGACGCCGAGCTGCACGCCGCCATGGCGCGGCTGGGCGAGCACGAGCACCGGATCTCCCGGCGCCGCCAGGCGCTCCAGCGGACGGCGGACGGGTGCAGCACCGAGATCGCGCGCAGGTACCGTGAGGGCGAAGCACGCGTGGACGACCTGCTGCCCTGACCCCGGGGGCGGTCGTCCCCCTACACCCAGGGAAGGCCGCCCATGTCCGCCAGCACCATCCCGCCCGCGAACACCCCCGCTCCCGGCGGGAGGCCCGGACCGTTCGCCGGACCGCCCGCCGCGCGGCTCCCGGTCCTCGCCGAGGTCGTGCGCTCGGGGTTCACCGAGGGGCACCACCGCGGTTCCGTGGTGGTGCTCGGCCCGGACGGCGGCGTGGAGTGGTCGCTGGGCGAGGTGGCCGCGCCGGTCTACCCCCGCTCGTCCAACAAGCCGATGCAGGCTGCGGCCGTACTCCACGCCGGCCTCGAGCTGTCGGGCGAGCGGCTGGCGCTGGCCGCCGCCAGCCACTCCGGCGAGCCCTTCCACCTGGAGCTGGTGCGCACCATGCTCGCCGAGCACGGGCTGACCGAGGAGGACCTGGGCTGCCCGCCCGACCTGCCGCTGGACCGCGAGGAGGCCGACCGGTTCCTGGCTGCGGGCGCGCGTCCCTCCCGCACCGCCATGAACTGCTCGGGCAAGCACACCGCCATGCTCGCGGCCTGCCGGGTGAACGGCTGGTCCGGCGCCGACTACCTCGACCCCGGCCATCCCCTCCAGGCGCTGGTGCGCGAGCGGATCGAGGCGGCGGCGGGCGAGCCGGTCGCGCACACCGGGACCGACGGCTGCGGCGCCCCGCTGATGGCGGTCTCCCTCACCGGCCTGGCCCGCGCCTTCCGCTCCTTCGTGCTGGCCGAACCGGGCACCCCCGAGCGCCGGGTCGCCGACGCCATGCGGGCCCACCCCGAGTACGTGGCGGGCACCCGGCGCGAGGACACCCGCCTGATGCGCGGGGTGCCGGGAACGCTGGCGAAGGTGGGCGCCGAGGCGGTCCAGGCCGTGGCCCTGCCCGACGGACGCGCGCTGGCGATCAAGATCGACGACGGAGGACCGCGGGCGCTCGGCCCGGTCCTGGCCCGGACGCTGGAGCGGATGGGGGTGGACTCCCCGGCGCTGGCGGAGATCGGCGACTCCCCGCTGCTGGGCGGGGGACGGCGGGTGGGGGAGATCCGCGCGGCGTTCTGAGGCGGGCGGTCCTGACGTACCCCCCCATGGACTTGAGCGTCCCCGACATCCGCACCATCACCGAGGACGAGTACCCGGACTGGACGCGCGCCCTGCGCGCCGGCTTCCTGAACTCCGCGGAGCTCACCGCCGACGACCACTGGGAGAACTGGGTACCGCGCCTGAACGCCCGTGTCCGCGACCTGATCGCCGCCGACACCGCCGCCGGACGGGCGCTGTGGCACTTCCCGCTCTCCATGGACTGGGTCGCCACCGTCCACTTCCGCCGGCTCGCCCCCGATTCCCTCCTCCCCCGGCTGCTGCCGGACCCGCGCGCCGCCCGGATCACCTCTCCCGCGGACTTCCTGTGGCTGCGTCCGCTGGATGTCCCCGCGCTGCCGCGAACCCGTACGTGCCCGGTCCCAGGCACGCTGGTACTGGAGCTGGAGGACCCGATGGGCATCGCCGGTGGGCGCTTCCTGCCGGACGCCTCTCCGGAGGGCGCCACCTGCGCCCCCACCGGGCGCTCGGCCGACCTCTCGATGGATGTGGGTGCGCTGGGCTCGCTGTACCTGGGGGACGAGTCCGCCTCACGGCCGCGGGAGCTGGGGCGGCTCACCGAGGAGCGCCCCGGCGCGGAGTGTGGAGACGCTGTGGAACCCACCACACGTCCCCCCAAGATCGGGTACGGTCATGGCTCGCCACTCCGCCGCGGCGCGCACCCGCCCATCCGGCGCACAATCGCACAGAAGAGATGCTCATCGGCCGAATCCGCCCTCTCCGACCGGAGCGGGCCGCCCTCCCGCCCGCGGTGCGCCGCGACGGCGGACGGCAGCGGCCTTCCGTCCGCGGACTGCTGCCCCCGTGAGCCGCGCGGTAGTGTTCGAGACGGACAGGGAGTACCTGCCACCACGACGAAGAGGTCCCCGGCTCCGGCCGGCACCGCGCAGAGGGGGAGGGGCCGTGAGCGAGGTGAGCGGCGACATCGACTACGCCGTCCTGTTCGGCGCCGTCCCCACCCCCCTGGCGGTGCTGAACCCGGACCTCGTCCTCGTCGAGGCCAACCAGGCCTATCTGGAGATCACCGGGCGTGTCCGCGGCGAGCTGATCGGCCGCCATGTGTTCGACGCCTTCCCCGCCAACCCGGACGACCCGAACGCCGACGGCCCCGGGAACCTGCTGGCCTCGTTCCGGCGCGTACTGGAGACGGGCAAGCCGGACACCATGGTCCTTCAGCGGTACGACATCCCCCGCCCCGGCCCCGAGGGCGGGTACGAGGAGCGGTACTGGAGCCCGGTCAACACCCCCGTCCTCGGCGAGGACGGCTCGGTGCGCCTGATCATCCACCGCGTCGAGGACGCCACCGCGTACGTGCGCGACAGCCTCGCCCGCCCCACCGGCCTGACCGGCGCCAGCACCGGCCTGTGGGCGCCCGGCGGGAAGATCGCCGAGTCCGAGCTGTACGCCCGCGCGCGGGAGCTGTACGAGCACAACGAGCGGCTGCGGCAGGCTCACGCCCGCGAGCACGAGGTGGCCCTCACCCTCCAGAAGGCCATGCTGCCGACGCACATGCCGCTGGAGCGCCGCAACGCGGCCGTGCGCTACCGGCCCGCCCAGGGCTCGCTGAACGTGTGCGGCGACTGGTACGACATGATCAACCTCAGCGAGGACCGCTTCGCCGTGGCCGTGGGCGACGTCGTCGGCCGGGGCCTGGAGGCCGCCAGTGTGATGGGGCAGCTGCGCAGCGCCCTCAGCGCCGCCATGCGCGTCGCCGACGGCCCCGCGCAGGCGCTGTACGGCCTGGACCTGTACGCGCGCTCCCTCGACGGCGCGCTGGCCACCACCGCCGTCAAGCTCGACATCGACACCCACACGCACACGCTCACCTACAGCAGTGCCGGCCACCTGCCCCCGATGCTGTGCCACCCCGACGGGTACACCGAGATGCTGGACCAGGCCACCGACGTGCCCCTGGCCGCCCGGAGCAGGCCCTCGCACCGGCCGCAGGCGATCACCGCCTACGTGCCGGGCTCGACGCTCGTCCTCTACACCGACGGACTGGTCGAGCGCCGCGAGGAGTCCATCGACGTCGGGCTGAATCGGTTGTCGGAGAGCCTGGCCCGGCACCGCGGCCTGGGCCCGGAGGAGATCGCCGACAACCTCCTGGAGGACCTCGGCATGAACAGGGGCACCGCCGACGACGCGGCCCTGGTCGTCATCAAGCTCTGAGCGGCCCGAGCCGCGGCGGTACGGTCGGCGGGAGCGCGGCGGCACCGGCCGGAAAACGGGCATACGTAGGCTGCAAACGATCGGCCGCCGCGGCGGCGAGACGGTACGACGAGGAGGCACCCGATGTCCGACGCCCCGACCCCCGAGACCTCCCAGCCCGCACACGACCCGGAGGTGCTCCAACTCGCGGCCAAGGTCTTCGACCTCGCCCGGGAGGGCGACACGGACACCCTGGCGGCGTACGTGGACGCGGGCGTGCCGGCCAACCTGACCAACGACAAGGGCGACTCGATCCTGATGCTCGCCGCCTACTACGGCCGCACCCCCGCCGTGCGGGCCCTGCTGGAGCGCGGTGCCGACCCCAACCGGGTCAACGACCGCGGCCAGACGCCCATCGGTGGCGCGGTCTTCAAGGACCAGGAGGAGATGGTGCGGCTGCTGCTGGAGGCCGGCGCCGACCCGGCCGCGGGCGATCCGTCGGCCATCGACACGGCGCGGATGTTCGGCCGCCACGAGCTGCTGAAGCTGCTCGGCGCGGAGTGAGCAGCGGCGCGGAACGGCCGGCCGGGACGGGTGTCCCGGCCGGC
>NZ_JAJFAU010000175.1:0-3137 GCF_022614595.1 Streptomyces sp. CNQ085 | reverse complement strand
GCACGACGTCCTTCGCGGCGTGGGTGGGCGTGCGGGAACGCAGGTCGGCGACCAGGTCCAACAGGGGGGTGTCCCGGCCGGCCGTTCCGCGTCTGCCGTCCCTCACACCGGATACGGCAGCTCCTCCCGCGCCCGCCGCAGGGCCAGTGCCCACCAGGCGAGCCGGTCCAGCAGCGCGGCCGCGGCACCGGCCGCCTCGCCCGCCCGGCGCGGTTCGCCGTCCGGCCCGAACTCCCGCCAGGCGTCGTGGAAGCTGACGGTCTCCCGGACCGTGGCCGCGTGCAGCTCGGCGAAGACCAGCCGCAGCTGCTCGACCGCCCGCAGCCCCCCGCCCCGTCCGCCGTAGGAGACGAAGCCGACCGGTTTGGCGCGCCACTCCGGCTTCAGGGAGTCGATCGCCGTCTTCAGCTCACCGGGGAAGCTGTGGTTGTACTCGGGCACCACGACCACGACGGCGTCGGCGGCGCCGACCCGCTCGCCGAACGTCCGCCCGTCCCCATCGGGCCGTGCCAGGTCGATCACGTCGAGCTTCACGTCATCGCGCTGCCCGGCCTGCCGGGCGAACCACTCCCCCACCGTGGTCACGAAGCGCCCCTCGCGCACGCTCCCCAGGACCACGGCGAGGCGGTACTGGTCCTGCTGTGCCGCTGCGGTCATCTCGTTCTCCCGTCCACTTCCGTCCACCACCGTCACGGCCCCACCTCGAGACCCTGACCGAGAAACTAGGACTTCAAGCCGACTTGAGGTCAACTCCGCCCCCGCGGCGGCGCGCCGCACCCGGCTCCGCACCCCGCCGTCACAGTCCGCTCCCTTTCCCGTGGCCTGTGTGAGGTCACGGCGGAAAATCCGCCGACACCGGCTCCGGAAGGAGATGGTCCGAATACGGAAAGCGACAGTCGCCCGTGGGAGGGCACCGACCGATCACGGAGTGCGATGGAACCCCGAACTCACCGCTCCCGGGCGATCTCCGGCCGACGGCAGAGGTCTCCGGTGGGCACCGGCACCCGCCCACACCGCGCACGCGCCGGATTCCGTGCCGGGCGGGCCATGGCGGTGCCACGGGCCGGGGCGGTGCGGTGCGGTGAGCACGGACGAGCGGGACGAACCGACCGCGCTCACGGCGTACGAGCGGTACGACCCCCGTGGTCGCCGGACCCTGCCGCGACCGGGCCCGGCGCCGCGACCCCCACCACCGCGGCCGGGGAGGAGCGGCTCAGCCCTCGCCCCCGGAGCCGCCGGGAGGCTCCCGGCGGCTCCGCCGGGCCGAACCGAAGGCGGCGCCGAGCGCGATGCCCACACCGATCCCGACGGCGATGTCGTCGAACACCACCAGGCCCAGGGCGACCCCGATCGCCGTTCCGACGGAGAGGCCCACCGCGATGTCGCCGTTCCCCGGCCCGCTCCCGCCGTTGTCATTTCCGCCCGCTTCCGTCATACCCACACCCTGCCATCCGATGGCCCTCACCGGCGAACGGGCGGGTGCTCCGCGCGGGGGTGCTCCGCGCGGGCCGTCGCCGCGCCGCCGTCGCGGGCAGCTCCCGGGGCCGTCCTGGCCGGAAGTCGCCCTGCCGCACGCCGCGGCCGGGTCCGTACGCTGCGGGACTGAGATCACCGACCGTCGCCGAAGCCGCGGCCGGACCGGGCGCGGGAGAGCATTGGGGTGGGACACATGAGCGCACGGCCTCTGACGTTCGTGGTGGGCACGGGGCGGAGCGGTTCGACCGCGCTGTCGCGCGTGCTGAACCTGCACCGGGACATCCTCAGCCTCAACGAGCTGCTGGCCTCGGTCGGATCCGAGGGGATGCCCGAGGGGACACTGGAAGGAGCGGAGTTCTGGCGTCTCCTGGCCGAGCCCAACCCGGCGTTCGACAGGATGATCCGCAGCGGCGCGCCCATCCCGGAGTTCCTCTACCCGCGCGGTCCCGGGCGCTTCTCGGCCGACACCACCGGCATCCCCCGGCTGTCCCTGATGGTGCTGCCGCACCTCACCGACGACCCCGACGGCCTGCTGGACGAACTCGCCCCGCGGGTCCGCGCCTGGCCGCGCCGCCCGGTCGAGGAGCAGTACCGGGAGCTGTTCGGGCTGCTGTGCGACCGGTTCGGGCGGCGGGCGGTGGTGGAGCGCTCGGGGTTCTCGGTGGGGTGGGTGCCCCGGCTGCGGGCGGGCTTCCCCGGGGCGGGGTTCGTCCACCTCCACCGCGACGGGCCCGACTGTGCGCTGTCGATGAGCCGGCACACCGGATTCCGGATGATCTCGATGCTGGAGGAGATACACACACTGCTGGGGCTGGAGCCCGGCGACGAGCTGACGCCCGGGCACGCCCGCGAGCTCCCGCCGGACCTGGCGGGCCTCCTCCAGGACCCGTTCGACTCCCGGCTGGTGTTCGACCGGGTGATGCCGGTGACCCGGTTCGGGCAGATGTGGTCGCGGCTGGTGACCGAGTGCCTGGAGCATCTGGCCCGGGTGCCGGAGACGGCCCGGATGAGCCTGTCGTACGAGGACCTGCTGGACGCGCCGGAGCGTGAGCTGTCGCGGCTGGCCGGGTTCGCCGGCGTGGCGCCCGACGGGGAGTGGCTGGCGGCGGGCCGGGCGACGCTCGACCCGAGCAGGCGCGGGGCCTCGCTGCGACTGCCGCCGGACGAGCTGAGGGCGCTGCGGGATGCCTGCGAGCCGGGGGAGCGTGCGCTGGCCGGGGCGTGAGGCGGCGGCGGTCCGGTCCGCGCCCGGCCCGGTTCCGTGACGAGGACGGCGTACACGGTCTCCACGGG
Source organism: Streptomyces sp. CNQ085 (assembly GCF_022614595.1). GTDB lineage: Bacteria > Actinomycetota > Actinomycetes > Streptomycetales > Streptomycetaceae > Streptomyces. The sequence goes on along the minus strand of NZ_JAJFAU010000175.1, from coordinate 368 downwards.
GTCGGCGGCGGCCGTGGCCGCCAGATCTCCCAGCAGTGCCTCGTCCAGGGGGCGCAGGGCGACATGGGCGGGGCTCATGAGGCCCATGGGGGCACACTGCCCAAGACGCGCGCCGCTCGCCAAAGGCTTTTCACATCCGAAAGTCGTTCCCGTACGGGGGAATCCGGCGGGTCGCTCCGTGCGCCGACGGCCCGCCGGGGCTGCTCGGCCCTAGGCAGAAGCCATGGCTCCCCATGAAGACCATCACACCGCCGGACACGCCGCCGGAAGCACCGCTGAACCCACCGTCGAACCCACCAACGGGCCCACCGCCCGCCGCGCCGCCGGAGCCGCCCCGCGGCTGTCGCGCCGGCGGTTCACCGCCGGCG
>NZ_JAJFAU010000174.1 GCF_022614595.1 Streptomyces sp. CNQ085 | reverse complement strand
GGGGCCCGCGGGCCCGTGACGGTCGCGGCCGTCGTGACGGAGGTGACGGAGGGGGAGGCGGCGCGGGGCCCGGCGTGAGGGCGGCCGGCCGTCAGTCGTCGATCCCGGCCAGATCGCGCAGCCTGCGCGTCTGGGCCGCGCGCTCGGCTGCGCGCTGCTCGTCGTAGGCGCGGTCCACCGCGCCGCGCAGCAGCGCCTTGGTCTCGATCACCGCGTCACGCGGAGCCGCGAGCAGCGCCGCGGCCAGATCGGCGGTGGCGGCCTCCAGCTCGGCGGCGGGGACCACGAGGTTGGCCAGGCCGGTCCGCTCGGCCTCCTCGGCGCGCACGAATCGTCCCGTCGCGCAGATCTCCAGCGCGCGGGCGTATCCGACCAGGGAGACGAGCGGGTGGGTGCCAGTGAGGTCGGGGACCAGTCCGAGGCTGGTCTCACGCATCGCGAACTGCACGTCGTCGGCGCACACTCGCAGGTCGCAGGCGAGCGCGAGCTGGAAGCCCGCGCCGACGGCGTGGCCCTGGACGGCGGCGATGCTGACGATGTCGTTCCGCCGCCACCAGGTGAAAGCCTCCTGGTAGCCGGCGATGGCCTCGTCGACCTCGGCATCGGAACCGCGCGCCAGGTCGATGAAGGACGGCTCGCCGTCGAAGCCTTCGGGAGTGAAGGCCTGCCGGTCGAGCCCGGCGGAGAAGGACTGCCCCTCTCCGCGCAGGACGACGACGCGGATCCCACCGGGCAGTAGCCGCCCGGCCTCGGCCAGGGCGCGCCACATGGCGAAGGTCTGGGCGTTGCGCCTGGCCGGGCGGTCGAGCGTGACCGTGGCCACGGCACCGTCCGCGACGAGCCGCACGCCGTCCTTGTCGAGCAGGGTCATGAGGACCTCCCGGGGCAGTCCGCAGTCGGACGACTGTCAAGTGACTGAAGAGTAACCACCCGGCCGATCGGATGGCCGACCGGGTGGCGCCCCTCGGGACGCCCTGGGTCTCAGGACGTCGCGGTCTTCTTGCCCCGCGTGGCACCGCCGCGACCACGCAGGGTCACGCCGGACTCGCTGAGCATCCGGTGCACGAATCCGTAGGAGCGGCCGGTCTCCTCGGCCAGCGCCCGGATGCTCGCACCGGAGTCGTACTTCTTCTTGAGATCAGCCGCGAGCTTCTCGCGCGCGGCGCCGGTCACCCGGCTGCCCTTCTTCAGAGTCTCGGCCACCCGTGCCTCCTCATGGGAAGTGCGCTCTGGACTCTCATGATCACCCCTTGCCGGTTTTCTGGCCACCCATTCGGCAAGGTCCGTAAAACGTCGTCGGCGGGCGGACAAGAGCCGAAGGGCTCCGGAGCGGGGCGTTCTGTGGGGCTCACCGAGGGCACGGTTCCGCATTTCATGAAGAAAGAGCAGGTCAGCGCCTCGACTGGTACTCAAACATCCGGTCGAGGAGGTCTATGCCACATCGCCGGCGCCATCGACGCCCGACCGCGCCGGAATACGAGCCGACCTCACTCAGATGACGGATCAAGCCTCGGCCGAATGATCCAGAACGGTGTGATCACCACGCGCCCGCGGTGCGACCGGGCGGCGGAGGACGGGCTCCGCTCAGGCGAGCGCCACGAGGTCCGCGTACTCCTCGCCCCACAGGTCCTCCACACCGTCGGGCAGCAGGATGATCCGCTCCGGCCGGAGCGCCTCCACCGCGCCCTCGTCATGGGTGACCAGGACCACCGCGCCGGTGAAGGTGCGCAGGGCGCCCAGGATCTCCTCCCGGCTGGCGGGGTCGAGGTTGTTGGTCGGCTCGTCCAGCAGCAGCACGTTGGCCGAGGAGACCACCAGCGTGGCCAGCGCCAGCCGGGTCTTCTCACCGCCGGAGAGCACCCGCGCGGGCTTGTCCACGTCGTCGCCGGAGAACAGGAACGAGCCCAGCGTCCTGCGGATGTCGACCAGGTCCATGTCGGGGGCGGCCGAGCGCATGTTCTCCAGGACCGTGCGGTCGCCGTCGAGCGTCTCGTGCTCCTGCGCGTAGTAGCCCAGCTTCAGTCCGTGGCCCGGGACCACCCGGCCGGTGTCGGGCTTCTCCACCCCGGCCAGCAGCCGCAGCAAGGTGGTCTTGCCCGCGCCGTTGAGACCGAGGATGACCACGCGCGAGCCCTTGTCGACGGCGAGCGAGAGGTCGGTGAAGATCTCCAGCGAGCCGTAGGACTTGGACAGCTCCTCGGCCGTCAGCGGGGTCCTGCCGCAGGGCGCGGGGTCGGGGAAGCGCAGCTTGGCGACCTTGTCGGCCTGCCGCTCCTCCTCCAGCCCGGCCAGCAGCCGCTCGGCCCGGCGCGCCATGTTCTGCGCGGCCACCGTCTTGGTGGCCTTGGCGCGCATCTTGTCGGCCTGGGAGTTGAGGGCCGCGGCCTTCTTCTCGGCGTTGGCCCGCTCGCGCCTGCGCCGCTTCTCGTCCGCCTCACGCTGGGCCAGGTACTGTTTCCAGCCCATGTTGTAGACGTCGATGCGGGAGCGGTTGGCGTCGAGGTAGAAGACCTTGTTCACGGCCGTCTCCACCAGGTCGACGTCGTGAGAGATGACGACGAAGCCACCGCGGTAGGTCTTCAGGAAGTCGCGCAGCCAGACGATCGAGTCGGCGTCGAGGTGGTTGGTCGGCTCGTCCAGCAGCAGGGTGTCGGCGTCCGAGAAGAGGATGCGGGCGAGCTCCACCCGGCGCCGCTGGCCGCCGGAGAGGGTGTGCAGCGGCTGGCCGAGCACCCGGTCGGGCAGGCCGAGGCTGGCGGCGATGGTGGCGGCCTCGGCCTCGGCGGCGTAGCCGCCCTTGGTGAGGAACTCCGTCTCCAGCCGCTCGTACTTCCTCATCGCCTTCTCGCGGGTGGCGCCCTGGCCGTTCGCCATCCGGTCCTCGTTCTCGCGCATCCTGCGCAGCACGGTGTCCAGACCGCGGGCGGACAGGATGCGGTCGCGGGCGAGGGCGTCGAGATCGCCGGTGCGCGGGTCCTGGGGCAGATAGCCGACCTCACCGGTGCGGGTGATCGTCCCGGCGGCGGGGGCGCCCTCCCCGGCCAGGCAGCGGGTGAGGGTCGTCTTGCCGGCCCCGTTGCGGCCGACCAGTCCGATCCGGTCGCCCCTGGCGATGCGGAAGGAGGCGGACTCGATGAGGATCCGGGCGCCGGCGCGCAGCTCTACTCCGGTGGCGGTGATCACGGAAGTACTCCTGGGCAGGGTGGACGTACGTACGTCGTCGGTCGGGGGCTGGGAGACGGGCGTACGCCGCTAATGCACGAGGAGGTTCACCATGCGGCCAGTCTAACGGCGGCGCGCAACCGGATTTCCGCGCCCGGGCGGCGGGACCGCGTACGCCCGGGCGGCGGGCGCCCGCCGTGCGGGACGCACGCGGCCCGGCCGGGGACAGGCCCGTCACACCTCACCGGTGTGGACCTGGAAGGCCGCCCGGCGCACGGCCCTGGCCAGCGCCGGGTCCGGGTGGGCCGCGGCGAGCGCGACCAGGACTTGAACGGTGCGGGGGTGGCCGGTGGCGCGAACGGCCTCCAGAAGACCGGGGACGCTGCTCTGCACGGCCGAGTCCAGGTGTTCCACCAGCACCTTCCCGTCGCCGTGGTCGGCGACGGCCGCGGCGGTGTCCACCCACAGCCAGGTGGCCTCCTCCGCGGTCAGGACACCGGGGGCGCCGTTCGCCAGGTCCGCCGGGTCCGCACCGTCGTGCTCGGCGAGCCAGAGCAGGGCGTAGGGACGCAGGACGGGCTCGCCCGCCGCCTCCCGGACGGCGGGCTCCGCGGGGGCGCCCACGGCGCGCAGCGCCTCGAAGGCCAGACCGCGGATGAGGGCGTCGTCGCCGCGCGCGGCCCCGATCAGCTCGGCGACGGCCGGGCCGGTGGGGCGCGCGGCCAGCCAGGCGCGGTACTCGGCGCGGGCCTCTCCGGGCGAGAGCCTGGCGCATCCGCGCAGCATGTCCTCGGCGTGCTGCTCGATGTTCCCCGCCGGGCTCTGGGCCGCGACACAGATCTGCTCCAGTTTCACCCACACCGCCCAGTTGCCCAGCGGAGTGAGCACCGCCTGGCCGGGGCGGCCCCGGCCGTCCTCGGCGCAGCGGGTGAGGGCGCCGACGGAGGCGAGCCCGTGGAGGGCCCAGTCAAGGAGCGCGGGCAGGCAGTCGTCCGGCTCCCCGGCCGCCCCGCCCGCCGGGGAGTCGCCGGGTGGGCCGCCCGGCGACTCCGCGCCGTCGCGCTCGGCGCGGATCTCCGCGATGCGCCGCCTCAGCAGGTCCAGCAGGGCCGGCACGGTCACCGGACCGGAGGACAGGTGCATCACCGACAGGAACTGCGGCGCCGCCACGACCACCTCGCCGACCGCGCCGGGGTCCGCGCCGCCGGGTGCGGGATGGGCCAGCGACCAGGCGTCGAAGAGCGCGACCCAGCCGCGCAGCACGGCCGAGTCGTCGCGGTCCCAGGCGCGCAGCCGCCAGCCGGGCATGGCGGTGCCGTCGTGCAGTTCGACGAGGCCGGCGAGCCGGGCGCGGTCCCAGTGGACGGGGATCTGCTCCACGGGTATCCGCAGTTCCTCCGCCGCCCGCTCGGCGGCGGACCCCGGTGACAGCCCGGTGCCGTCGGCCCAGCGGGCCAGCCGCACGGCGTCGCTGAGGCAGGCCCGTGCCTGCCGGGCGAGTTGGTCTCGTGGGGGCACTCCCTCGGGGGGCCGGGGCGCGCTCCGCCGGCGGCGCGTGCCCACTGCTCGGCGCGCGGCGGCGAGAGGCTGCCGGGATACGAGGCGCAGCCGGGTGTCTCGCGGGGTACGGGACGTCACGGGAGCAGTGTTGTTGATGACGGCCCGAAAGCCCAAACGCCGGTCGCGGCGCCTCACATGAGAGGGGTGAGGAAGCGGCGCAGCGCCTCCTCGTAACCCTGTGGGTCAGCGTTCCACATGGCGGCGTGCGGGGCCTGTCCGACGACGTGCAGTGAGACCAGGTCCGGGCGCCGTTCGGCCAGTTCGCGGGAGGGGCCCCAGGGCGCTACGGCGTCGTCCGGGCCGTGCAGGACGAGCGTGGGGAGCCGCAGCGCGCCGGGGTCGCCAGGTTCGGAGCGGAGCTCCGGGTGGAGCCGGGCGCGGCCCTGCGCGGCGCGCACCGCCAGCGGCAGCAGGGGTGCGGGGACGTGGCGGGCGCCGGCCAGTGCGCGCAGGGTGGCCCGCCAGTCGAGCACGGGCGAGTCCAGGATCAGGCCGGTGACGAAGTCGCGGGCCGGGGACTCGGCGACGGTCCGCAGCGCCATCGTGGCCCCGGTGGACCAGCCGTACAGCACCACGCCGCGGGCACCGCGGCCGAGGGCGTAGCGGACGGCCGAGTCGAGGTCGTGCCACTCGGAGTCGCCCAGGTGGACGGTGCCGTCGGGCGACCGGGGCGCCCCGGGGTCGCCCCGGTAGGCCGGTACGAGTACGGGGACGCCCATGGCTTTCAGGAAGGGCAGGACGTTCATGGGGTGCTCGCGCGTGGCGCCCAGTCCGTGCACGGCGATGACCCACACGTCGCGCAGGGACGGCAGGTACCAGGCGGGCAGGGGGCCGAGTTCGCCGGGCACCTCGACGTCCGCGTACTCCAGGTCCAGCGCCTCCTCGGGGTTTCCGGTGTGGAGCTGCGGGGTCAGCCGCACCCGGTCGCCGGTGGCGAGCCGGCCGCGGTCCACCCGCTCCAGGCGCCGTACGACGGTGTCGGCGGAGGTGGGGGCGTCCAGCACGGCTCCGACGACGGCGTGCCGGCCGGGACCGGTGAGGGCGTAGGTGCCGGGGAGCTGGGAGACGAGGGAGCGGGTCAGGGTGATCTGCCCCGCCGCGGTGGCGTGGACGGTCAACTGCGGGCCCTCGAAGCCGGCGGGCAGGGAGCGCCCGGAGGACGGCCTGAGGGCGGCGGTGGCCGCGTACCGGCCGGCCACGACAGCGGCCGCTCCGGCACCGAGCGTGGTGAGGGCGGTCAGGGCCGCCGTTCTGCGCGGACTCATCGTCTCCAAGGATGACGGCGTGGTGTCGCCGGGGCCAGCGGGCGGGCCCCGGCGGGTGAGCGGGGAGCAGGCCGGGGCGGCCCCCGCCCCGGCGCCGCCGGGGGCGCCCACCTCGTACCCCGTCCGCTCGGGATCATCCGCCGGGCGGGGCGGGCCGGTCCCGCTGCCCATAGCCGCGCAGCCGCTCGGCGACGCGGTCCAGTTCCCCGGGCGGCAGCAGGGAGGGAGTGCGGCCGGGCACGGAGGCGGCGGCGAGCCAGACCCGGCACATCCACTCCAGTTGGGCGGTGCCGTCGTACGCCCGGCCGAGGCTGTCGGCGTACACGAGGGTGCCGTGGTTGCGCAGCAGGCAGCCGCTGCGGTCGCGCAGCGCCTCCTGCACACGGGCGGCCAGTTCCTCGCTGCCGTAGGTGGCGTACGGCGCCACACGGACCGCACCGCCCAGGGCGGCGGCCATGTAGTGGATCGCCGGAAGCTCGTCGACGAGGGTGGAGACGGCGGTGGCGTGCACGGCATGGGTGTGGACGACCGCCGCGGCCCCGGTGGAGCGGTACACCGCCAGGTGCATCGGCAGTTCACTGGTGGGCACCAGGTCGCCGGCCTTCCGCCGCCCGTCCAGTCCGACGGCGCACAGTTCGTCCGGACCGAGGCGGTCGTAGGCGACGCCGCTGGGGGTGACCAGGACGGTGTCGCCGACCCGCACCGAGACGTTGCCCGAGGTACCCACGACCAGGCCGTCGGCCACCGTCCGGCGGGCCGTGGCCACCAGTTCCCGCCAGGCGTCCGCCCAGGCCGACCGCATCCGCGCCACCTCCGGCGGAGCACTCTAGCGCCGGCGGGCCGCGCCGGGGGCACACGGTGCGCCGGGGCGCACCGGGGCGGGCCCGCAACCGCACCGTGCGACCCTGCGCACACAGGTGACACGGAACACCGTGACGCCGTTCTCAGTTCACCTCACGTTCACCCGACATCCTTACGTTCACCGAGTACCTGCCCCCTCGACCGATTGCCTGGGTGAATGGAAAACATCACGCTTCTCATCGGGATCGTGATCGTCACGGCCTTGGTGTTCGACTTCACCAACGGTTTCCACGACACGGCCAACGCCATGGCCACCACCATTTCCACCGGGGCACTCAAGCCCAGGGCCGCGGTGGCGATGTCGGCGGTCCTCAATCTCGTCGGCGCCTTCATCTCGGTCGAGGTCGCCGCGACGATCTCCAAAGGCCTCATCAACGAGGACTCCGGCATCGAACCCGCGGTGATCTTCGCGGGACTGGTCGGCGCGATCCTGTGGAATCTGCTGACCTGGCTGGCCGGGCTCCCCTCCAGTTCCTCGCACGCCCTCATGGGCGGCCTCCTCGGCGCCACGATCGCCGCCGTCGGTATCGGCGCCGTCTCCGTCGGCGCCGTCTTCATGAAGGTGCTGATCCCGGCCCTCGTCGCGCCCCTGGTCGCCGGTATCGCGGCCATGCTCGCGACCAGGCTGACCTACCGGATCAGCCGCGACGCCGGAGAAGGACAGGTCGCCAAGGGCTACCGCGCCGGGCAGATCGCCTCGGCCGGTCTGGTCTCCCTGGCCCACGGCACCAACGACGCGCAGAAGACGATGGGCGTCATCACCCTCGCGCTGATCTCCGGCGGCGTGCTCGGTACCGACGCCGACCCACCGCTGTGGGTCATCGCCTCGGCCGGCACCGCCATCGCACTCGGCACCTACCTGGGCGGCTGGCGGATCATCCGTACCATGGGCAAGGGCCTGACCGACATCCGCCCGGCACAGGGCTTCGCGGCCCAGACCAGCTCGGCCGTCACCATCCTGGCCTCCTCCCACCTGGGCTTCGCGCTCTCCACCACGCAGGTCTGCTCCGGCTCGATCATGGGCTGCGGCCTGGGCCGCAAGGGCGGCGTGGTCCGCTGGAGCACCGCCGGCCGTATGATCGCCGCCTGGGGCCTGACCCTCCCGGCCGCCGGCCTGATCGCCGCGGGCTCCGCGCTGCTGGCCATCCAGGGCGACTGGGGCGTCACCGTGGTCGCGGTCGTCTCCATGGCCGCCATCGCCGCCATCTGGATCGCCTCCCGCCGTGAGCCGGTCGACCACACCAACGTCAACGACGTCGAGCCGACCGAGGCGGAGGGCCGGGGCGTGGTCACGGCCGCGGTACAGGCCGTCTCCCCGCCGCCCACCGCCGCCATGGAGGAGGCCGGGAGGGCCTCCGACACCCCGGCGAGGACCACCGTCTCCGCTCCCTGAGCCCGAGCCCCGCGAAGGAAGAAGCACCATGGACATCGACTGGGCCGCCCTCGGCCAGGTCTTCGGCGTCAGCCTCGTGATGACGGTCGGCCTGGTGGGCCTGTTCACCCTCGGCATCGTCGGCCTGGGCGCCAACGGCAGGACGCGGGACGGCTTCTCCGCCCCGGCCCGTGTCGGCGCCTACGCCAGCTACGCCCTGTGCGCGGCCGCGGTGGCGTACGGCATCTACATCATCGCCGCCTGAGCGGGCCCGAGGCGTCCGGGAGCCCGCCCGGGCCTCCGGCACCGTTACGCCTCTCACCGGCGCCCGGCGGTGTCCGCCGGGCGCCGGTGCGTTCCTCGCGGCCTTCCCGGATGTCCCGGCGTCTCCAGGGTCCGTCCGCGCCCTGCCGCACTCCCGTCTCCCCGGGCGTGAGCGCCCCGGCGTGCGCCGCCGGGTGCCATGTGCGCTTCCGCACAGTGCGCCACCGCAGGTCATGGGTGAGTTGACGCGCCCTCCCGGTCGTGGTGGACTTCCCGTTGCCAAACGGCGGCAGGAGAGGAAGCCGGTGCGAATCCGGCGCGGTCCCGCCACTGTCACCGGGGAGCGCTCCCCCACCCAGCGTCACGGCCCTCGCATCGGGCTGGAAGGCCGGGGGACGCGCCGATCCGGGAGCCAGGAGACTCTCACCGCCGGTCACGTCGAGCCAGGGCGAGGACCCTGAGTGAGGACATACCGCCATGCCCGGCACCCTGTCTGCCGCACCATCTCCATCCCGCCGCGCCACCGGTTCCGCACGAGGTGTGACGGCCGGCTGACTCGATGCGTGCCGACCACGCCCTCCCTCCGGCCCCCGCTTTGGCGGACGCCGGTCTCCCCGCGCTCCTCGGCCGCGCGGCCGCGGGCTACGCGTGCGGCGCGGCTCTGGGGTACCTGCTCGACCTGATCGCGGGCGACCCGCGCCGAGCGCACCCCGTCGCCGCCTTCGGGCGCGCGGCCTCGTCCGCCGAGCGCCTGCTGTGGCGCGACCACCGCGGCGCGGGCGCGCTGTACACGGC
>NZ_JAJFAU010000173.1 GCF_022614595.1 Streptomyces sp. CNQ085 | reverse complement strand
GCCGGCCAGTTCGGCGCGGGAGCGTGCCGCGACGGTCTCCCGGGCGCGCTCGGCAGCGCGGCGGGCGCGCTCGCGCGCGGTCTCCCAGGCGACGACGGCTTCCTTCTCGGCGTCGCTGGCGGCCAGGGCGGCGCGGGCCGGGTCGGCGTCGGGAGAGGAGCCGTCCAGCCAGCCGGCGCGTACGGCCTGCGCCGTCTCCTGCTCGACCTCGGTCAGGCGCTGGCGCAGGTGCTCGCCCTCGCTGCGGGCGCGCTGGGCCTCGGTGGCGGCGGCGGTCGCGTCGCGGTGGGCGGCCTCGCCCTCGCCCTGCAGGGCGGTGGAGCGCCCCTCCTCCTCGGCCGCGAGGTGCTCGGCCTGCTCCGCGGCTGCGTGCAGGGCGCGCACCAGATCGGTGGCGGCCCGGGCACGGGCGGCCAGCGCGGGGGCGGCGTCGCGCTCGGCCTCCTGGATGGCCGCGGCGACCCGGGCGGCGCGGTCGGTGGCGGCGCGGTGCGCCAGCACCGTCTCGGCCGCCTGCCAGGCCGCGTGCAGGGTGCGGGCGTCGCTCAGCTCCCGGCGCTGGGCGGCGGCGCCCTTCTCTCCGGCGGCCAGCGCCAGGGAGGCGTGACGGTAGGCGAGTTCGGCGGCGATGAGTGCGGCGCGCTCGCGGTCGCGGTCGGCCGCGGCGGCGGCCCGGTCCGCGTGGTCGGCCCGCTCGGCGAGTTCGGCGGCGCGCCCGCGCTCCTCGGTGCCGCGGGCGGACAACCGCCGGGCCAGGGTGCGGGTGCGCCGTTCGGCTCCGGCGTGGACGGCGCGGGCCTGCTCGCGGTGCCGGGCGGCCTCGTCGATGCGGCGCAGCAGGTCCAGCGACCCGGCCGTGAAGTCCTTCTCGGCGGTGAGTTCTGCGCGGCGGCCGAGCTTGTGGGCGAAGCCGTGCACCAGGTCGGCCAGCCCGTCGGTGTCGCGGGTGTCGGTGACGGCGCGCAGCAGCAGGTCGGTGAAGTCGGAGTCGTTCTTGACGGCGAACAGGCCGGCGGCCTCGCCCTCGTCGGCGTTCATCTCCCGCTGGTAGCGGAAGAGTTCGGGGTCGAGGCCGAGGTGGCCCAGATGCTCGTTCCAGCGTTCGTGGACCTCCTCCCAGACCACGTCGAGGCCCGGGTATGCCTTGCCCGTATCCACCAGGACATCGCGGAAGCCTTTCATGGTGCGACGCCGGCCGCGGGCGGAGGAGGCTCCCTCGGCGACGGGCCGCAGCGCGGTGGACTCCGCCACGGGCAGGGAGTCCAGGTTCATGCCCGGACCGGGACGGAAGCTGTACCAGGCCTCGGCGAACTTCCGCGGGTCGCTGGAGACCTGGCGGCCGCGCCACTCGCTGACCTTGCCGACGACGACGGTCTCCCCGGTGAGGGTGTGCTGCCACTCCAGGGCGACGTGTCCGCAGTCGTCGGCCAGCAGGAACTTGCGCAGTACGCCGGAGCTGGCGCCGCCGAGGGTGTTGCGGTGGCCGGGCAGCATCACCGAGAAGATCAGCTTGAGCAGGACGGACTTGCCTCCGCCGTTCTCCAGGAAGAGCACTCCGGCGGGCGCGGGGCGGCGCGGCGGGCCGATCGGCTCGTCCTCGAAGAAGTCCGCCTGGGCGGGGGCGGGGCTGGGCACCGGTTCGCCGACCCCGCGCAGGTCCAGCACGGTGTCGGCGTAGCGCGCACCGGCGGGCCCGATGGAGTAGAGGCGGATCCGGGACAGCTCGTACATGGCGGCGGGGCTCTCGTTGCTCTGGCGTCGGAGGGGAGGAGTGTCAGCTGTGGAAGGGGAGTCCGGCGTCGGCGGCCGGCTCCAGGGCGTCGGGGTCGGGGGGCGGCAGCAGGGTGGCGCTGCCGTCGCCGACGGGCACCACCCCCAGCTCCAGCAGCTCGGTCATGGCGGCGCTGCCCGCCATGTCGCGCACCTGGAGCCGGTAGCGGGCGGTGGTGCGATAGGTGCCACCGGCTTCGTCGCCGGTGCGCTGGAGGAAGCCGGAGTCGGCCAGGAAGGCGGCGGCCCTGGCGACGATCCCGGTGGTGGAGCCGGCCAGTCGGCGGGAGTCCTTGGTGGCTCCGGTGGCGCTGCGCCGTGTGTACACCCGCCAGGCGGCCTCCAGGCCGGGCGCGTCGCTGGCCGGGTCGGTGTTCTCGCCCTCCCTCCCGGCACGCTCCTCCAGTCTCCGGCAGGCCTGGCGGACGAAGGCGTCCACGCCGTTGACGGAGATCCTGCCGACGTAGCCGTCGTCGGCCAGGTCTTCAGGGCGGGGGAAGGACAGGGCCGCGACGGCCAGATGGGCCAAGCCGTGCAGGAAGCGGTCGGTGGAGTCGGAGGTGGCGCGGCGGGCGTAGTCGCCCATGCGCACGGCGAAGACGGAGCCCTCGGCGGCGGTGACGGCCATCCCCGCGCGCGGGGAGACCTCCAGCACGACCAGTCCGAGTCCGGTGGCGACGGCGTCGGCGAGCCGGGCGAAGGCGGGTTCCTCCCGGTAGCGGCGCAGCAGTTCCGCGTACTCGGCGTCGCGGGCGGGCAGCAGCCTGGGCTGGAGACCGAAGGAGACCAGCCGGGCGGCGTCGGCGGCGTCGGGCGGGGTGAGGGCGGCGGACCTGCCGGACGCCGCTGGGTGGCCGGGCCGGTCCCCGGGCTCCGGCGGGGGCTGCGTCCCGGATCCGCCCGGTCCGCCCGGCCCCTCCCGCTCGTCGTGGCCGCCGTAGCCGTCGTGGCCGCCGTACGGGCCGTGCTCGTTCACGATGCCACCTCCGTGCGGTCCGCCGCCATACCCGCGGCGTCCAGCAGGGCCGTCCCCACCACGAGGTCCGCGCCGCCGAACTCCGAGTCGTCCAGTTCCGTGCCGTCGTCCACGGCGAACAGCAGGCGCCGCTCGCCCTGCCGGTAGGCGGTGCCGACCGGCGGGCTGGCGGCGTGCACCGCCAGCAGGGCCACCAGGTAGGGCAGGTCCGGGTCGCGGCGGCGGGCCTCGGCCAGCAGGCCCGACAGCCGGCGGGGGGCGTCGGCGGGCAGGTCCAGCAGCTCCCGGGCCGCCTCCAGCTGCTCCTCGCTGAACCGGCTGTCGTCGGGGGTGGCGACCAGATCCGGCTCGGGCATCTCGGCGCCCAGGTGCTCGCGGGGCGCGGGCGGGGTGAGCAGCATCTCGGTCAGGTCCCCCAGCCGTACGGCCGTCGGTGTGCGCAGCCCGGTGCCGCGGGCGAAGAAGGCGTCGGTGACCTTGCCGGCCCTCTCCACCGGCAAGGGCAGCAGGGGAGCCAGCAGCTGCCCGTACAGGTCGAGGCCGGCACCGGCGGCGGGCGGGGCGAACGCCTGCCGGTCCTGCTCGGCGCGGAAGAGCGGTCCGGCCTCCAGCAGCCGGGACTGGAGCTGGGTGTGGCGCCGGATGCAGTCCTTGACGATGTCGACCAGCTCGGCGGCGCGCAGTTTGTGGTCGGGGTTCCTGTCGGCCGGGGACTCGTCCCGCGCCCTGCGGATGTTGGTGAGGATGGCGTTCTCGTGGCGGTAGCGGTCGGCGACGTGGTCGAGCGCTTCGGCGATCATGTCGGGGACGTCGTTGAGCCAGTCGACCGCGCGGACGTTGCGCCGGGTGGCCTCCAGGGTGCGGCGCAGTGTCTCGGCGTACTGCACGGTGCGGTAGCGGGCCTGCTCGGCGGCGAGCTGGGCGTCGGCCAGGCGGCCCCGGCTGACCAGAACCTCCAGCTTGACCTCGGCGGCGATCTGTGCGCTGGTGACATCGGTGTCCAGGGCGCCGACCAGGACGTTGACCGCCTCGTCGGTGGTGCGCAGGTACACGCCCCCACCCGGGCCCGGCACCTCCTCGATCAGCTTGAAGTCGTAGTCGCGCCGCACGTACTCGCCGTCGGGGCCGAAGGTGCCGTAGACGGCGCGGAAGCCACGGTCGACACTGCCGACGTTGATCAGGTTCTCCAGGACCCACCGGGCGACCCGCTCGTGCTCGGCGGCGGGCCGCCGCGGGGCCTGGGCCGCGACCCGCGGCAGCAGTCGGGCCACTATCTCCTCGTGGTCGGCGCCGGTGTCGAAGTCCATGTGCAGGGTGACCAGGTCGATGGCGGCCAGCGCCACCTCGGCCATCGAGTACGTGCCGTACTCCCCGGCCAGGTTGGCCTTGCGCGCGTCCAGGTCGTGCAGGGGCGCGGTGCAGGCCAGGGCCCGCAGGCGCCGGGCCAGGCCCTCGTCGGCGGCCGGGCCGGGCGCGGGCCGCCCGGGGCCGGGGGGCGATGCGGATACTGCTGTGGTCACACGGCACAGATTAGGCGCTGGCACCGACAAAGATCGAAACGACGGAGAGCTCCCGTGCCCGCCGGCTCCGGCCCCGGGCTCCACGGGCGCGCGTCGCGGGCGGCGGCGCGGTGGCCCCCGCCCGGTTCGCGCGGGGCGGTGCGGAGTCCGCCCGGGGCGGGGGTGGCGAGGCCGGCCGGTCCGACGGTCCGCGGTCCGCTCACGCGGCGGCTCCCAACCGGGCGGCCCGGGCGTCGAGGGTCTCGGCGTAGTACTCCAGGAGCCGGTCGCCGACGGCCTCCCAGGTGCGTCCGGCCACAGCCGCCCGCCCCGCCCGCGCCAGCCGGGCGCGCAGCGCGGGATCGGCCGCGAGGGTGCGCACCGCCTCCGTCACGGCGTCGGCGTCGCCGGGAGGCACCAGGAGCCCGGTGCGTCCCTGCTCGACGAGATCCAGCGGCCCGCCCGAGGCGGGGGCGATCACGGGGACGCCACCGGCCTGTGCCTCCTGCACCGTCTGGCAGAAGGTCTCGAACGGGCCGGTGTGCACGAAGACGTCCAGACTGGCGAAGAGCCGGGCGAGATCGTCGCCGGTGCGGCGGCCGAGGAAGAGCGCGCCGGGCATCGCCTGCCGCAGCGCGGGGCCGCTCGGCCCGTCGCCGATCACCACCGTGCGCACGCCGGGCAGGGCGGCGGCCCCGGCCAGGAGATCGACGCGTTTCTCGGGGGCCAGCCGCCCGACGTATCCGACGAGCACCTCGCCGCCGGGCGCCAGGGCACGGCGCAGGCGTTCGTCGCGCAGCGCGGGGTCGAAGCGTCCGGTGTCCACCCCGCGCGGCCACAGCCGTACGCGCGGCACACCCCGGTCGGCCAGCTCGCGCGCGGAGACGGTGGACGGGGCGAGCGTGAGGTCGGCGGCGGTGTGCACAGAGCATATCCGGCGCCAGGCGGCGCCCTCTCCGGCACCGAGATAGGTGCGGGCGTATCCGGCCAGGTCGGTCTGGTAGACGGCCACAGTGGGCACGCCCATGCGTGCGGCGGCGGCCACGCCCCGTACACCGAGAACGAAGGGCCCCGCGAGGTGGACCACGTCGGGACGGTGTGCGGACAGGGCCGCCCCCAGCCGCCGGCTGGGCAGGGCGACGCGCACCTGCGGGTAGCCGGGCAGGGGCAGGGAGGGCACGTGGACGACGGGCGCCGGGCCGTCGGCGGAGGTGCGGGTACCGGGAGGCGGAGCGGGGGCGACCACCAGTGGCCTGTGGCCGCGCCGGGCGAGGTGGACGGCGGTCTGCCAGGCGCAGTGGGCCACACCGTTGACATCGGGAGGGTAGGACTCGGTGACGATGGCGACTTTCAGCCGGGTTCTCATACGGCGGTTCTGGCCATTGCTTGCGTGCCCACGACAACATTCGCGTGTCCGTCGGGGGAACGTCCCGTGAGCGGTTGCCGGTTCTCACCCGGGAACGGACCAGTACCGCGGGCGGGGCCGGTCAGCGAGCGCCGTCCCCCGAGCCGAGCCGGCCTCGCACCGCGCTCTGCACCCCCTCCTCCTCGGCCGGATCGGCGGCCAGCCGCCGCAGCCGCTCGACGACCCGGGTGTCGCCGGTGGCCGCGTGGCGGGCGGCGATCTCACGGGTGGACTCCTCGCAGTCCCACAGGCACTCGATGGCGAAGCCCGCCGCGAAGGCGGGGTCGGTGGCGGCCAGGGCCCGGGCCGCCCGGCCGCGCAGATGGGAGGAGGACGTCTCGCGGTAGACGTGCCGCAGGAGAGGAGCGGCCCGGTGCACGGCCAGCCGTCCGGCGCCGTCGACCAGCGGCCACAGGGCGTCGGAGTCGGGCCCCTCAGCGCGCACGGTGCGGCGCAGGGCGGCCGTCACCGAGGGCGCGTCCCGTTCCGTGCCGTGACAGGCCAGCAGCGTGGCGGCCGCCGTGCCCAGGGCGTCCTCGCGCCGCGCCCACCGGCGGGCGCGTTCCAGTGCGGCGGTGCCGCGCATCCGGGAGAGGGCGTTCAACGCGGCCCTGGTGACGGTGCCCAGGGGGGCGTCCGCGGAACCGGCGGGGCCGGGGACGCCTGACTCCGCCACGGCCGCCTCGATCAGGTCCAGCGCGGCCGGGTCGCCGCGATCGGCCAGGTGGCGCAGGGCCACCGCGCGCGCGATGCCGGGACCGGACAGGGCGACGTCGAGCAGTTCGGGGCGGTCCTCGGGCCCGGCGACGGCGGCCAGGCAGCGGGCCGCGGCGGCCTCGCGGTGCCGCGGGACGCGGTCCGTGAGAGCTCCGGACGCCGAGGCGAGCGGTCCGCCGACGGCAGGGTCGGCGGAGGGCGCGGCGGAGGGGATCCGGTCGCCCTCCTGAGCCCAGTCGAGCACCGCGCGTACGCTCCAGCCGGGCCGCGGCCCGGCCGGCCTCAGCTGGCGCCGCCAGCGGCCGAAGGAGCCCTGCTCACGGGCGCGCCCGATGCGTTCGCCCTGCTCGGGGCGGGTGGGATCCTCGGCCCACAGCCGCCAGGGCCTGGGCTCGAAGGCGTCGCGGACGGCAGCCGCCAGCTCGGCGTCGCCCTCGGGGGTGCGCGGGAAGCGCGCCAGGACGGCGGGGCCCAGCGGACGCAGGCCGGCGTCGTCGTCGCGGACGGCCAGTTCGTCCAGGGCCCAGCGCCAGTTGGCGCCGCGCGAGGCGTAGCGGCGCAGCAGCAGCAGGGCGCCGCGGTCGCCGTAGGAGGTCAGGTGTCCGAGGACGGAGAGGGCCAGTCCGGTGCGTTCCTCGCCGGTGTCGGTGAGGTCGTCGGGGCCGGACAGGTACTCCTCGATGTCATCGAGCCCGGCGTCCAGCTCCACGTGGAGCCGTGCGTAGTACAGGGAGCGGTGCTCGAGCCGCCAGTCGCGCCGGGGGTCCCAGCGCAGGCAGCGGCTCAGCGCGGCGAGCGCTTCGGCACGCGGGGCCGCCAGAGCGTGCAGCGTGCCGTCGCCGCGGCCCCTCTGGAGGAGACCGAGCAGCGTACCGCTGGGCGCTATGTCGGAATCGACGGAATCGGCGAACATAAGGTCAGCATCCGGTGCGGGGGGAGGGACTGGCAACGGGATTTCCGCTCTCCGGCGTTCCGGCCGGTCACCGAGGGTTGGTCCCCCGTTCACCCCGGGGCCCCCACGGGTTCCCGGCGCCGTGCGGAAAGCGGTCACTCCGGCCGCCGAAGGATACCGGCACCGCGGCGCCGCGCCGAGTCCGTACACACAGAGGACGGGCGGGGAACGGCGGCCCCGGGCGACCCGCGGCCGGAGGACGGCCGGGCACGAGGGCCGCCGTCCCCCGCTACACCGCCGCGCCGCCCCCGGTCCGCCGGGGCGCGGGCAGACCGGCCTTCGTGCCGGGGGACCCGGGGGCCGTGGGCAGGACGAGTGCGATCTCCTCGCGCAGGTCCTCCACCTTCGGGTAGCCGGCGTACCGCCCGGCGAGCCGGTACATCTCCCGCAGCCGGTCCCAGGTGCGGTGGGAGGAGGTGCTGCCGATGGTGACCAGGGCGAGCCGTGCGTAGCGGTCCGCCTGCTCGGGATCGTCGGCGATGAAGCAGGCCGAGGCGAGGGAGATGTAGTCGAGGACCTTCGACCGCTCGCGGCCCTTCTCCCGCAGCCGCAGCGCCTCCTTGGCGTGCCGCTCGGCCGTCCTGGCCGCCGGAGGGTCGTGCTCGGCCAGGGTGCGGTACGCCAGCGCCTGCATCCCGTGCAGGTCGGCCTCGTCGAACAGCTGCATCCAGCTGGGCGGCGGCACGTCCCCCCGGTCGGAGACGAACAGGTCCTCGGCCCGCCCGAGGGTGCGCCGCATCGCCTGGCCGCGCCCCATCGAGGCGTGGGCCCACGCCTCGATGGTGTGCAGCATCGCGCGGGTGCGCGGCAGGGTCTCCTCGCCGCAGCCGGCCCTGGCCAGCTTCATCAGGTCCAGAGCCTCGTCGGGTCTGCCCAGGTGCACCATCTGGCGCGCGGCCCGGGAGACGGCCTCCCCGGCCCGGGGCCGGTCGCCGCCCTCGCGTGCCGCGTGCGCGGCGATGACGAAATACTTCTGGGCGGTGGGCTCCAGGCCGACGTCGTGGGACATCCAGCCGGCCAGCACCGCCAGGTTGGCCGCCACCCCCCACAGCCGCCGCTGGATGTGCTGCGGGTGGCGGTAGACGAGCATGCCGCCCACCTCGTTGAGCTGGCCCACCACCGCCTTGCGCTGGAGGCCTCCGCCGCGGGCCGCGTCCCAGGCGCGGAAGACCTCCACGGAGTGCTCCAGGGACTCGACCTCCTCCGAGCCGACGGGCACGGCCTCGTAGCGGTCGAAGGAGGCGGGAGCGGCGGGCGGGGGGCCGCCCGGCCGGAGGGCTCCCGCCGGAGCCGGGTCGGTTCGGAGCCAGTCGTACAGGGCGCCGCTGAGCGCCGGTCCTGCGGTGAGCGCGGCGCCCGCGCCCACCAAGCCGCGTCGGTTGAGCATGAGGTCCATTCCGGTGAATTCGGTGAGGACCGCGGCGGTCTGCTCAGGAGCCCACGGCAGCCCGTGGACGGACTGCCGCCTGCCTGCCTGCCCCGGTCGGCTGAACCCGAGGTCCTCGATGGTCACGACACGGCCGAGTCGCTCGGTGAACAGGGTCGCCAGCACCTTCGGCACCGGTTCGCGCGGGGTCTCCCCCACATCGATCCAGCGCCTCACCCGGGAGGTGTCGGTCGCCAGCTGCGGGTGGCCCATGGCCGCCGCCTGCCGGTTCACGCGCCGGGCGAGTTCGCCCTTGGACCAGCCGGTGAGGCCGAACAGGTCCGCCAAGCGGGTGTTGGGTCCCTTGGTCACGTCGAAGCCCCCAGGTTCTCGGCTGCCTCGACAGTAGCCCTCGCGGAACGCCCCCGAAGGGGCGCGCGGGCATTCGCCAGGGTTCGCCAGGGTCCGCCAGATGGTGTGCCACCCGTGTCCGGGTGTCCTGTAGGAACGCGCCATCCCGTCCGGTCTCCGGGCTTCCGCATTCCCCAGGGTGCGGTGCGCCCCGGCCGGCCGGGTGGCGCGGCAATCCGTCGGTGCACGAAGGGATCCGGCTCGTCCATGAATCCAACACCGTCTCCCGTGCCGGCCCCGGTCCGGCCGCGTCCGCGACCGCAGTACGACACCGCCGTCCGCCCCGAGCCGGTACGCACGCCGCCCGCGGTCGCGGGCATGCCCCGGCC
>NZ_JAJFAU010000172.1 GCF_022614595.1 Streptomyces sp. CNQ085 | reverse complement strand
GTCCACAGCGGGCCGCCGATCAGCAGTTCCTCGGGGGTGTACTCGGCCATCGCCTGGAACAGCACGGCCCGTTCCTCCGCACTGATCCGCTCGCCCGGCCCGGCCCGGGCCGGCCCGTCCGCCGCACCGCCAGGGCCTCCCGGCCACCCGCCTGGTACGCACGCCACCAGGTGCCCACGGACCGTTCCGCGACCTGGAACACCTCAGCCGCCTGCCGGTACCCCTTCACCTGCCCCGACTCCAACGCGGCCACCACCCGCAACCGCACCACTTCCCGCCCCGCCGGCGCCACCCGCCGCAGATCCCCAGCCTCAGCCACACCCCACCAACGAGCCAGGCAACTCAACAGTTCCGCCTCAATAAGGGCGCCGTTCACGACAAGGAGACGTTGAGCGTGTCTCGGTCGGGTGCGTGAGATTCCCGGAACTCGCGGTGCAGGTGAACGAAATTTCGATAGTCGCGAAGGACGTGGCTGTCGTAGGCGACGGCAGCGAGGGCTGGAGTGTGTGCGGTGGGTCCGTCGATGCTTTCGGGCGCGGTGCCACCCCGGATGGGGAGGACATGCCCGCAGCGTCCGGCCCGTCCCGGTGCCGTGGTACGACGTCAGCGCACGAGGCCGACGGCCTGCGTACGGGCGGCGCCGCTGCGAGCGTAGCGGCCCGGGCTGATGCCCAGAAACCGCTTGAAGTGCCGGTTGAAGTGGGACTGGTCGTAGAAGCCGGCCGCAGCGGCCGCCAGCCGTGGTGCCATGCCGCGCAGCAGCAGCCTGCGGGCCAGATCGACCCTGCGGCCGATGAGGTACTGGTGCGGCCCCATGCCGAGCTCACGGCTGAATACCCGGACCAGATGGGCCGGATGGACGTGCAGCGTCTCGGAAGCCTCCTGGAGGCTGATACCCTGCACGAACCTTTCGTCGAGCAGTTCGCGCAACCGGTGCGCGATCCCGGAGTCCTGCACTTGGGCCCGGTCCTCTACGCGCCGGTGGAGATGGTCCCGCAGCCGCTCGGACACCAGCGCCAGCATGCTCTCCGCCTCCAGTTCATCCCCTTGGTCCTCCAGCGTCAGGTGCAGTTGGTGAATGCGACGGCGCAGCAGTGGGTCGTCGAGGACCGGGCTGTCCACCGCGAGCCCGATGAGGCTGTCCTCCAACTGCGAGGCATCGAGATATACGACTCTCTTTCGGAAGCCGTCCGGCGTGACCGAGCGTCCATTATGTGGGACGTTCGGAGGCAGCAAAGTGACCGTCTGGTCGAGAGCGCCGTGCTCATGGCGCTCCAAGTCGTATCTGACCATGCCGTTGTCGACGATCAGCAGTGTCCACATCTCATGCGTATGCATGGGGTACACGTGGTCAGTGATGTGTGCATGGAAGACTTCGTCGATTCCCGCCACGGGCGGCCGCCAGGCCCGAATCTGAGAGTGATCAACCATGCAAAGATCGTACAAGACTTGAGCGTGGCCAGGGCGGTTGAATCAACTTCATGGAAATCGTCAACGAACCTGTTCGTTTCGAGACAAAGATCGCTGTGGTCTTGCGGGACGACCTTCAGATGTGGCAGCGCCTCAACATGACGGCGTTTCTGGTCAGCGGTATCGGCCGGGCCGTGCCGGAGGTGATCGGCAAGCCGTACGTGGATGCCGACGACACCGCGTACCTGCCCATGTTCCGTCAGCCGGTGCTGGTCTTCGAGGCAAGCAAGGAAGCCCTGACCACCTCTCACCAGCGGGCGGTGTCTCGGGAGCTGCCGCTGTCCGTCTTCACCACAGACCTGTTCACCACCAACAACGATCGGGACAACCGGGCTGCAGTGCGCGCTGTGCACCGTGATCAGCTCGACCTCGTCGGCATGGCCGTGTACGGGCCACGCAATGCGGTGGACAAGGTCCTCAAGGGCGCTCGCATGCACCCCTGACGTCGCCATAGGGGTGTGTCATGAACAACGACAAACAAGCACAGGGCGAATCGGCGAACGCCTATCTATACCTGCTCGCAACCATGGCGTTCTTCGGAAGTGCCTTCGCCAGTTCGAAGTCGGTCGTCGGGCACATGCCGCACCAAGTCGCAGCAGTTCTCCGGTTCGGAGGCGGTGCCCTGATCCTGGTTCTTCTGCTTCTGCTGATCGGGCGGAAGTCAGAAGGGAAGAAATCTACCCGGGGTCAGATCGCACGCGCATCCGCAGTGGGCCTGCTCGGCGTTTTCGCCTACAACCTCTTCTTCTTCTGGGGCCTTTCTCTCGCCCCTTCAATCGACGGAAGCATCATTGTTCCGGTACTGAGCCCGGTCATCACCACAGGAATTCTTCTCGCACTGGGCAGGGAGAAGGCGTCGGCGGCCCGCCTCGGCGGTCTCGCGCTGGGTGTCGTGGGTGCCGTGGTGTTCTTCCTCGGCGCCGGGGGGGCAGGCCTGGACGGAGGAGGATCACGCCTCACGGGTGATCTCATCTACCTCTTGGGCGCACTCTCCTGGGCCCTTTACAGCATCGCCTCGAAGAAGGTGCTGGTCGGCATGGACCCGCTGCGCGCAACCACGTTCGGCACCCTCGCCGGGGCGCTGGCCCTCCTGGTTTTCGCGGTCCCGGCCCTGCCGGACGTGGACTGGACAGCGCTGTCCGGAACCACCTGGGCGAACGTCGCGTACCTCGCCATCGGGCCGACCGCCGTGGCGTACCTCTTCTACTACCGGGGGCTGAGAACCGTCAGCCCCTCGACCGCTACCGTGATCATGTTCACGGTTCCCGTCTTCGGCGTGACGTGCGCCGTGGTGTTCCTAGGCGAGTCCTTCCACGGGCTCCAGATTGTCGGCGCCGTAGTCATGCTAGTCGGCGCGCTGCTCGCCGTCACCCAGGGCAGGCTCCGGCAGAAGCCGACTGCCGGCCCGTCGCCGTCCGGAGGGGAGGCCGACAACCCAGCCGAACCCTCCCGTCCGACCGAGTTCACCCGCTGACCATCGACAACGGACGAACTGCGCACTGCTCCGGCGACACCCTCGTCCGGAGTTCCGCATCGCCACGGGGATGGTGATGCATGCGCCCCAGTACCCGCTCAGGGCCCACTCCAGCCTGGGCGGGCACACACTCCCCACCCCCGCCGACACGCAGTGCCGCGTGCGTCGGCCATCACGCACCATCCATTCAGAATGCGAGATCGGGGTCGCAACTTCAATGCGTGAAGTCGAGTTTCGAGTGCTGGGGCCGCTGGAGCTTAAAGTGAGCGGGCGCCCGGTTCCCCTTCGGGGAATGAAACATCGGATAGTGCTGGGTTCTCTCCTGACATCGGAGAACCGCTACACCTCCATCGACCGCCTCGTCGACGCCGTCTGGGGGACCCATCCCCCCGACACCGCGTCCAAACAGATTCGCAACGCCGTGTCGGACCTGCGCACCATCCTCGCCGCCAGCGGGGCGGTCATCACCCCGGTCGCCGACGGGTACCGCCTCAACATCGGCGGCGCCCATCTTGATCTTCTGGAGTTCCACGAACGATTGACCCGGGGCCGTGCGCAACTGGCAGCCGACAGACCGGCAGACGCCATTGCCGAGTTCCGTGCGGCGCTTTCGCTATGGACCGGTCCCATGCTCTCGGGCCTCGAAAGCGACATCCTCGCGGCGCAGTCAACGGGTGTGAACGAGACGCGACTGAGCGTGATCGAGGAATGCGTCGACCTGGAGCTCGCGCAGGGCCGTCACAAAGCGCTGATCAGCGAACTGGCCAGCTGGATCGCCGAGTATCCCCTGCGCGAGCGTATGGTCGCGCAGTACGTGCTCGCCCTGCACCGCTCCGGTGCCCGTGCCCGTGCCTTCGCCGTGCACGAGCAGACCCGGCTGCTGCTGGCCGAACAACTCGGGCTGAACCCCGGACCGGAATTGGCCGAAGTGCACCGCCTCATGCTGCGTGAGGACTCCAACACGTCCGCGCCGGCTGCCGGGCGCAGCACTCCGGCCTCTCCTCCCACGGACCTCGCCGCCGTTCCAGACCGCCCCCGCAGGGGCGCGGAACCGACCACACCCGACTCCGCGCCGCAGCCCACCTTCGTACCGGACAGCCTCCCTCCGGACATCGCCCACTTCGTTGGACGCATCACGGAAATCCGGACACTGCTCCACGAGGCTGCCCGTCCCGGTTCGGGCAGAGTCCTCGCCATCGACGGGATGCCGGGTGCCGGCAAGACCGCCCTCGCCGTGCACGTGGCGCACCGAACGGCCGACCGGTATCCGGACGGCCGGTACTTCCTGGACCTACACGGCCACAGCGCCACGCGTGACCCGCTCGACCACCACGCCGCGCTGCGTCAACTGCTCCTGCTCTCCGGGCTCGCCAAGACGTCTCTCACCTGCCGCGCCGAGGAGCTGGCCGCCCTGTGGCGCGCCCGCTCCGCGGGATTGCGTGTGCTGCTCGTCCTGGACAACGCCGCCGACGCCGAGCAGATCCGCCCGCTGCTTCCTGTGGGCGACGGCTGTCTGACCCTCGTCACCAGCCGCCGCCGGCTGACCATGACGACCTGGTCGGCAACCCGGGTGCTGTCCCTCGACACGCTGTCCCGCGCGGACGGGTACGAGCTGTTCTGCCGGCTGCTGGGCAAACGGCACCCGAGACCGGAGCCGGCCGCGGTCGACGGCGTGCTGGCCCTCTGCGGTGACCTGCCCCTGGCGGTCTCCGCCGCCGCCGCCCGACTGCATCGCCGGCCCTCCTGGCCCCTGTCCCACCTCACCGGACGCCTCGCCCAGCCGCAGCTGCGGTTGTCCGACCTCCGGACAGAACAGGGCGATGTGGCGGCCTGCTTCGACGCCTCGTACCGCCATCTGAACACCGTTCACCAACGGTTGCTCCGCATCCTCGGCGCCGCCGACGGGGACAGCACCGACGTGGTCACCGCCGCCGCCCTCGCGGGCCTGTCAGCGCTCGTGGTCGAACGGATGCTGGAGGACCTCGTCGACGAGCACCTGCTGCTCCAGCCCGAGCCCGACCACTACCGCATGCACCCGCTGGTCAAGACGTACTGCGCCCAGTTGACGGAGCGCGGCCACGTGTCCGGCGCGGAGCTGCGGGGGGCGCTTGTGCCCGCCCTTCCCGGGGCCCCTGGCGGCCCCGGTTCCGGACCCTACCCGGAGCCCGAGCCCGAGCCCGCGGCGAGCGGGACCGTCGACGCGCTTCCCGCGCCGGCTCCCGGCCGTCCCGCCGAAGCACTGGCCGCCTGACGCCGGAACCGGCGGCCGGGCCTGCCCAGGGCTCCCGGCCCCGGCCGCCGGGGCGCCAGCCGCAGCCCTGCACCCTCACCGCGCCCGCTCTCCCACCCCCCTGCCCCGGGCGCCCACCGCGAGCGCCGCCACCCGCACCTGTCCCGTCGGCCCGTTGGTGCGCCGCACCTCGCCGACGACGCCGCGGTCCCGGGGCCAGCGCAGCACACCCGCCCGTGACGCGCGGCGCCCCCTCAGCCGACACCCCATCCCTCATGTCCCTGTCGTCCTGGAGGTTTCGCATGTCCGGGAGCACCCTCACCGACTTCTTTCTCGCCCTCTCCCTCGCCCTGGGCGCCGGCCTCCTCTTCGGCTCCCTGGCCCGTCGCATCGGGCAGCCCGCCGTCGTTGGGGAGGTCTGCGCGGGTCTGCTCGCTAGCCCCATGGTCATCACCGCCTCGGGCGCCGAAGCCGTCCTGCCCACCGAGGTGAAGCCCCTGCTCGGCGCCCTCGCCAACGTCGGCCTGGCCGTCTTCATGTTCGTCGTCGGGTACGAAATAGACGGCTCCTATCTGCGCGACCGCCGGGGCGCCACCCTGGGCGTGGTCGCCGGGTCGGTCGCCGTCCCGCTGGTGGCGGGTTGCGCGCTGGCCATCCCGCTCTCCTCCGCCCACGCGCCGGGGAGCCGCACCGTGTTCATCCTCTTCGTCGGCGTTGCCATGTCGGTGACGGCCTTTCCCGTACTGGCCCGCATCCTCGCCGACCGCGGCTTGAACCGGCATCCGGTCGGCAACCTCACCCTGACCGCCGCGGCGATCGGCGACCTCGTCGCCTGGATATGTCTCGCGGGCGTTGTCGCGTACGCCGGTGCCTCCGAGCAGTGGCGCATGGCGCTGGTGCCTGCCTACCTGGTACTCATGGTGGCGGTCGTACGTCCCCTCCTCTGCGGTGTCGTGCGCCGTGCCCAGGAGCGCGACCGGGCCGCCGAACGGCTGGTACCTCTGCTGATCGTCGGGCTGATGGTCTCCTGCGCCGCCACCGAGTGGCTCGGCATCCACTTCATCTTCGGGGCGTTCGCCTTCGGTGCCGTCATGCCGCGCGACGCGCTCGGCACCCTGCGCCCGGGGATCATGCGGCAGATGGAGCAGATCGGCGCCATCCTGCTGCCGCTGTACTTCGTCGTCGCCGGGACCAAGGTCGACCTGTCCGCCTTCACCCCGGCCGCGGTGCTCACCCTGGTGGCTGTCATCGGCGTGGCCGTCCTGTCGAAGGCCAGTGGCGCCTACGGGGGCGCCCGGCTGGCGGGGCTGCCCCACTCGGCGGCCATGCCCACCGCGGTCCTGATGAACACCCGCGGCCTCACCGAGATCGTCATCGTGGCCGTCGCGCTGGACATGGCCCTGATCGACCAGAGCTTCTACTCGATGATGGTCGTGATGGCGGTCGTCACCACCGCCATGACAGGGCCGCTCCTGAGGCTCTTCGGTGTACTGCCGCAGGAAACTCCGGTTCTCGTGCCGGACGGTGAATCTCCCGTACATCATTCGGCGCCTCTCGCCCGGTTCGCCCCCAAGGCGGATTGAGGTAATCGCGAGGACCGGTCGGGGATACAACGAGGACACCCCTCCATAGATTTCCCTCATCAATGGTCGAGCCGTTCAGAAATCACCGCTGGCTGCCAGTAGGGCAGTATTCAAGAGAGGCAAGGAATGACCGAGGCACCGCCGTCGCCCAGCGCCCTTTCGGGACTCAAGACTCCTCTCGGCCCGCGTCGTCCGGACCAGCCGTGGTGGAACGCTCAGCGCGGCTCCGCCATGCCGTTCCAGCGCTACGCCCGTTCGGCGCCCCGGCTGTCGGCCGAGCCGACCGACCGGGCCTGGCCTTCGAAGTCACTGGTCAAGGCCCCGCTCTGGGCGTCTGTCGACCTGCGCGACGGCAATCAGGCGCTCAGCAGCCCGATGAACACCCAGCGCAAGGGCCGGATGTTCGACCTGCTGGTGCGCATGGGCTTCAAGGACATCGAGGTCGGCTATCCGTCCGCCAGCGATGCGGATTTCTCGTTCCTCCGCATGCTGATCGAAGAGGACCGAATTCCGGATGACGTGACGATTTCCGTCTTCACGCCGGCCCGCCCGGAGTTGATCGACCGGACCTTCCAGGCCATCGAGGGTGCCGACCAGGCCATGGTGCACCTGTGCAATGCGACCGCTTGTCTGTGGCGTGAAGTCGTCTTCGGCATGACGGCCGACGAGGTGCAGCGAATGGCGCTCACGTCGGCCGAGCGGATCGCCAGGCTCGCCGACGCGGCCCGGGGCACCCACCTGCGTTTCGAGTACTCGCCGGAGACGTTCAACGTCACCGAGCCGGAATACGTGCTGGAGATCTCCAACGCCATCGCCGCGCTCTGGGACGCGAGCCCCGACCGGCCGGTGACGCTCAACCTGCCGACCACCGTGGAGACCGACTCGCCCAACGTCTTCGCAGACCAAGTGGAGTGGATGCACCGCAACCTGGAGCGTCGCGAGTCCGTGATCCTGTCCGTGCACCCGCACAACGACCGCGGCACCGCGGTCGCCTCCGCCGAACTGGCCGTCATGGCGGGCGCCGACCGCATCGAGGGCACCCTCTTCGGCAACGGCGAGCGCACCGGAAACGTCTGCCTGGCGACCCTGGCGCTCAACCTCTTCAGTCAGGGCGTGGATCCGCAGCTGGACTTCTCCGACATCGACGAGATCCGCTCCACGGTCGAGTACGCCAACCAGCTTCCGGTGGGCCCGCGCCACCCCTACGGCGGCGACCTGGTCTACACCGCCTTCTCCGGCACCCACCAGGACGCCATAGCCAAGGGCCTCGCGGACATCGAGCGGCAAGCTGCCGGGGCCGGGACCAGCACTACCGAGGTGCGCTGGGACGTCCCGTACCTGCCCATCGACCCCAAGGACATCGGCCGTACCTACGAGTCGGTGGTGCGTGTCAACAGCCAGTCCGGCAAGAGCGGCGTGGCGCACGTCCTGAAAAGTGCCTACGGCCTGGACCTCCCCCGCAGCATGAGGGTGGAGCTGGCCAGGCTGGTGCAGCAGGTCGCCGACGGTGACGGCACCGAGCTGACCTCCCGTGAGCTGCGCGCCATCTTCGCCCGGACGTACCTCGACTTCGAGGCGCCGGCGCTGCTGCTCAAGGAGTTCCACTCGACCGCCGGGGAGAGCGCCACCGTCGTGGACGCGCTGGTCGTCGGCCGGGACGGCCGGGAGAGCCGACTGACCGGCACGGGGGCGGACGCGGCCACTGCGTACGCCGACGCCCTGACCCGCCACGGGGTGGCCGCGGAGGTCACCGAGCTGACCGCGCACCCCATCGGCGACAGCCTCGGCACCGGCTACGCCGCCTACGCGCAACTGACCGTAAGCGGCGCGATGTGGTACGGCGCGGCCCTCGCCTCGGACGAGGAGAGCGCCCGGCTGAAGGCCGTCACTTCCGCCGTCAACCGCGCCACCGCCTGACCGCCCCGTTGCCTGCGCGGCACCACCCTGTACTGCTGCTGAGCCAAGAGGGAGCCGAGAGATGGACTTCACTTTCAGCGAGACCAGAAGGGACCCCGGCCGGGACTGCTTCATCTACCCGGCGCACAGCTATCTGGACCGGATCAGCATCGAGAGCCTGTACCGCCGGACCGAGACCGACCTGCTGGGCCTTCTGCTCAACGGCGCCGAGGAGGCCGACCCGTTCGAGCCCCACACCACCCGCATGCTGGTGATGGTGGAGGGCGAGCTGGTGGCCTGCGCCGAACTCGTCGCGTACTCCCCGCTGGGACTGCCGCTCTCCGGCTGGTCCGCTCTGGGCGGATTGCTCCGCCGCAGCCGCCGTCTTGTGCAGGTCCGCCGGACCGTGGTGCGTCCGGAGTACGCGGACCGGTCGCTGCCGGAGCTGCCGCACGGCGCCGTGGGCGGTCTCCTCAAGGGGTGCCTCCAGTGGGCTGTCGCACAGGACGTCAGCGATGTCGTCATGGAGGTGGCCGCCCCCCGGGTGGCGGAGCGGCTCGCCCAGCTCAGCGCGACGCCCGTCGAGGGCTCCCGGCCGGACGCGCCTGTGGCGACGTACCGGCTCAGCGTCAACGAGCTGGTCGCCCGCGGTTTCCGCGCCGGCAGCCCCTTCTACGCCTACCTCCTGGACTACGACGAGAGTGTCCTGCTGCACGAGCACGTGCCAGCACTCGCCTAGTACTGCAACGACACTCCGTGACGTTGCCTGCGTCTGTAGTGACTGATGCGGGTTCGGGCTTGGCTTTTTCTTCGCCATAGGGACCAGGCGAGTACATGCTGGATGCTGTGGCAGATGGGAGAGGA
>NZ_JAJFAU010000171.1 GCF_022614595.1 Streptomyces sp. CNQ085 | reverse complement strand
GCCCCCCGCCCCCGCCTGCGCGGAGGGCGGGGGGCGATCCGCGCGGCAGTCGGCCGGTTAGCCGGCGGCCTTGCGGTCGGCCTCGGTCCGCAGGTCCCGGCGCAGCTCCTTGGGGAGGGAGAAGATCAGCTTCTCCTCCATCGGCTGGACGACCTCCACGTCGCCGTAGCCGCGCTCGGCCAGCCACTCCAGGACGCCTTCGACCAGCACGTCCGGCACCGAGGCGCCCGAGGTGACGCCGACGGTGCCGACCCCCTCCAGCCATGCCTCGTCGATCTCCGAGGCGTTGTCGACCAGGTGGCCGGCCCCGGCGCCCGCGCCGAGGGCGACCTCGACCAGGCGGACGGAGTTGGAGGAGTTCTTCGAACCGACGACGATGACCAGGTCGGAGTCGGCGGCGACCTGCTTGACCGCGGTCTGCCGGTTCTGGGTGGCGTAGCAGATGTCGTCGCTCGGCGGGCTGACCAGCGCGGGGAACCGCTCCTTGAGCGCGTCGACCGTCTCCATGGTCTCGTCGACCGACAGCGTGGTCTGGGAGAGCCAGACGACCCTCGAGGGGTCGCGCACCTCGACGTTCTCCACGTCCCCGGGGCCGTCGACCAGTGTGATGTGGTCGGGTGCCTCGCCGCTGGTGCCGATGACCTCCTCGTGGCCCTCGTGGCCGATCAGGAGGATGTCGTAGTCGTCCTTCGCGAAGCGGACGGCCTCCTTGTGGACCTTGGTCACCAGGGGGCAGGTGGCGTCGACGGTCGCCAGCTTCCGCCGCTCGGCCTCCTCGTGGACGACCGGGGCGACCCCGTGGGCGGAGAAGATCACGATGGAGCCCTCGGGCACCTCCTCGGTCTCGTCGACGAAGATCGCGCCCTTCTTGCGCAGGGTCTCCACGACGTACTTGTTGTGGACGATCTCCTTGCGCACGTAGATCGGCGCGCCGTACTGCTCCAGGGCCTTCTCCACGGCGATCACCGCGCGGTCGACGCCCGCGCAGTAGCCGCGGGGCGCGGCGAGGAGGACCCGGCGTGCGGTCGTAGCAGTCATGGGGCCATCGTACGGGTCCCGTGCGCGGGCGTCCGGCGGGGCGGGACGGGCGAGACGGCCCCGGCTGTCGGCGGGTGCGGCTAGCCTCCTGGCATGGCTCTCAACACGTCGCCCGAGGCGCCGGTCCCCGTCGGCGAGGTGTCGCGGCTGATCGGCGGATGGATCGACCGGCTCGGCGCCGTATGGGTCGAGGGGCAGATCACCCAGCTCTCCCGGCGCCCCGGCGCGGGGATGGTGTTCCTGACCCTGCGCGACCCCTCTTACGACGTCTCGCTGACCGTGACCTGCTACCGCGCCGTCTTCGACAAGGTGGCGGACGTAGTGGGCGAGGGCGCCCGGATCGTGGCGCTGGGCAAGCCGGAGTGGTACGCGCCGCGCGGTCAGCTCTCCCTGCGGGTGGGCGAGATCCGCCCGGTGGGGATGGGCGAGTTGCTCGCGCGGCTGGAGCAGCTGAAGAAGTCGCTGGCCGCCGAGGGTCTGTTCGCGGCCGAGCGGAAGAAGCCGCTGCCGTTCCTGCCCGGTCTGGTCGGCCTGGTCACCGGCCGCGCCTCCGCGGCCGAGCGGGACGTGCTGGAGACGGCGCGGCAGCGCTGGCCCGCGGTCCGCTTCACCGTGCGCAACGTGGCCGTGCAGGGCGTGCACACGGTGACGCAGGTGATCGACGCGGTGCGGGAGCTGGACGCCGACCCGGCCGTGGACGTGATCGTCGTGGCCCGGGGCGGCGGCAGCGTGGAGGATCTGCTGCCCTTCTCCGACGAGCGGCTGGTGCGGGCGGTGGCCGACTGCGCCACCCCGGTGGTCTCGGCCATCGGGCACGAGCCGGACACCCCCCTGTTGGACCTGGTCGCCGACCTGCGTTCCCGCACGCCCACCCACGCCGCGAAGGACGTCGTGCCGGACGTGCGCGAGGAGCTGGAGCGGGTGCGGCAGCTGCGCGAGCGGGCGCTGCGGTCGGTCGGGGGAATGCTGGAGCGGCAGGAGCGGGGGCTGGCGGACACCATGAGCCGGCCGGTGATGGCCCGGCCGCACTCGATGGTGGCCGAGCGCGGGGAGCAGGTCGCGGCGGTGCTCGACCGCGCCCGTCGGACGTTCGGGCACCTGCTGGCGCAGGCCGAGGCGGAGCTGGTGCACACCGCCGCCCGGGTCGTCGCCCTCTCCCCCGCCGCGACGCTCGCACGCGGCTACGCGGTGCTGCAGCGGGCCGACGGAAGCGCGGTACGGGCGGCGCGGGAGGTGACCGACGGCGAACGGCTGCGCGCCCGGGTGGCCGACGGGGAGCTGACGGTGGTCGCGCGGCGCGGCGAGGAGGCGTGAGGGAGGCGCGCTGTCGGACCCCGGGCCTAGGCTGAGGCGCATGACGGACACGAGCACGGGCACCGCGGGCACCCCGCCGGCCGGGGAGATGGGCTACGAGCAGGCACGCGACGAGCTGGTCGCCGTGGTCCGCCGCCTGGAGGCGGGCGGTTCCACGCTGGAGGAGTCGCTGGCCCTGTGGGAGCGGGGCGAGGAGCTGGCCGCAGTCTGCCGCCGCCGGCTGGAGGGCGCCCGTGCGCGGCTGGACGCGGTGCTGGCCGAGGACGGGGAGGAAGCCGCCGGCGAGGGCGAGGAGGGGCCGGCGGACGGCCGGAAGTGACGGGACCGCCCCGGCCGGGGGCCCCTGGAGACCGGGCCGCCGGGCCGGGCCCCACCACCGGGCGGCCCGCGCCCCGGGACGGCTCCCGCTCAGTCCTTCCCGGGCGCCCCGGTCTCCAGGGGCTCCCCGGTTTCCCCGGCCCCCTCCGAAACCCTGACCTGCTCCGCCTCCAGTGCGTCGGCCAGTCGCGTGAGGCTCTCGAAGGACGCGGTGCCCGTCACCACCGTGGTCACCCCGGACTCCTGCCGGACCAGGGCGTCGTATTTCTCGCCCTCGTAGCGCTCCCACTCCTCGCCGCCGGCCGTCCGGGTGCGGTCGGCCGGTTCCGCCCCGTGGGTGACACTCCTGATGAACTTCTCCGGCTCGCCGTCGCTCTGCTCGACGGCCGCGTACTGGTCGTCCGGGTCCATGAAGCCCAGATGCCACACGGCCCCGAGGTCGCTCTGCCTCTTGTAGTCCACCGAGGTCGCGCGCCAGTCCCGGGGAAGGCCCACGGGCGCCGCCACCGGGTACGGCGCCGCGCGCCGCGCCGTGACCAGCTCCACGTCGTAGCTGATCGGACGCACCGGGTCCAGCGAGTCGTCATGCGGGACGAGCAGGTACACGAACCCCGCGCCCAGAAGGATCACCAGCAACGACAGCACCATGTCCCGGGCCGTCTGCCTACCGCGCTTGTTCTCCGTGCTTGACACGACTCCATCGTCCCCCATGCCCGTTTCCGTCCGGACCACCACCCCCGTCGTGCTCGTCCGTGGGGCAGTCTGCTCACCTTGCCACTGCGCCGGATAGGGTCGAAGGCACCCTCAACAATTCGGCCGTCGCGTTCGGACGCCGTACAGACGTGCAGAAAGGTGCGTCACGATGACCGATCACCACCACCTTCCCTCCCAGCTCGAGGTAAGCCCCGAGGCACCCGATCGCAACCTCGCCCTCGAACTCGTCCGCGTGACCGAGGCGGGCGCCATGGCATCGGGCCGCTGGGTCGGCCGCGGCGACAAGAACGGCGCGGACGGAGCGGCCGTCCGCGCGATGCGCACCCTGGTCTCCACCGTCTCGATGAACGGCGTGGTCGTCATCGGCGAGGGGGAGAAGGACGAGGCCCCGATGCTCTACAACGGCGAGCGCGTGGGCGACGGGACCGGCCCGGAGTGCGACGTGGCCGTGGACCCGGTGGACGGCACGACGCTGACCGCCAAGGGCATGGGCAACGCGGTGTCCGTGCTGGCCGTGGCCGAGCGCGGATCGATGTTCGACCCGTCGGCCGTGTTCTACATGGACAAGCTCGTCACCGGTCCGGAGGCGGCCGAGTTCGTCGACATCACCGCCTCGCCCTCGGTCAACATCCGCCGGGTCGCCAAGGCCAAGGGCGGCACGCCGGAGGACGTCACCGTCGTCATCCTCGACCGGCCGCGCCACGACGGCGTCGTCAGGGAGGTGCGGGAGTCCGGCGCCCGGATCAAGTTCATCTCCGACGGCGACGTGGCGGGCGCGATCATGGCCGTCCGCGAGGGTACGGGCGTCGATCTGCTGCTGGGCATCGGCGGCACGCCGGAGGGCATCATCGCCGCCTGCGCGATCAAGTGCCTGGGCGGCGTGATCCAGGGCCGGCTGTGGCCCAAGGACGACGAGGAGCGGCGCAAGGCCCTCGACGCGGGCCACGACCTGGACCGGGTCCTGACCACCGACGACCTGGTCAACGGCGACAACGTGTTCTTCGTCGCCACCGGCATCACCGACGGCGACCTGCTGCGCGGAGTGCGCTACCGGGCGGAGACGGCCACCACCCAGTCCCTGGTGATGCGGTCGAGGTCCGGCACCATCCGCCAGATCGACTCCACACACAAGCTGTCGAAGCTGCGCGCCTACAGCGCCGTCGACTTCGACCGGGCCCGCTGACGGGTACGGCGGCGGGCGTGTCAGCGGGCCCGCCGCCGTACGGGCGCGGGGGTACCGGTGCCGGGGGCCACGCCGAGCGGGGGAGCGGGCGGGAGCGGTCAGGCGATACGGGGCACCTGGGCCGACTGCCCCAGCTCGGCGTCGTGGCGACGGCGGCGGGCGAGTACCACCCTGCGCTCGGCCGCGGTCAGTCCGCCCCACACCCCGTACGGTTCGGGCTGGAGCAGCGCGTGCTCACGGCACTCGACGAGCACCGGGCAGCGCGCGCAGACCCGCTTGGCCGCCTGCTCGCGCGAAAGGCGCGCCGCCGTGGGCTCCTTGGAGGGCGCGAAGAACAGGCCGGCCTCGTCCCTGCGGCAGACCGCCTCGGAGTGCCACGGTCCGGTTTGCTCCCGCGAGGAGGCGCGCTGGACGGGGACGACGGCGGCCTGCGGAGACTGATGCGGCGTTTGCAGCACGGTCCACTCCTGACGACGGCTACGGCTGTTCGATCTTTCGATTGAGTCACCCTGACCCGCCTTGCTGCGCACGGCAGTTCGCGCTGCGGCCGTACGAGAGACGATGCCTCGGCTCTACCCACTGTGCGCACGCTTATGCATACGGTTGCGTACGGCCGGACAGCCCGCCGCGTACCCGCCCGGCGGCGGGCGGCGGCACGCACGGCAGTCGTGTGCGCAGCGTGACGTGCGGCGGGTCCGGCCGCGGCGCGAACCCGGCGCCGCGTCAGTCCACGATGCGCACCGGAAGCGGACGCATTGCCTCCCGCAAATCCTTGGCGAGCACCCCGAACTCCTCCCGCCGGGCCGTTCCCGCCCTCATCGCCAGGCCGATCCGCCGCGAGGGCTCGGGGTCGGCGAAGCACGCGGTCGCCAGCAGTTCGTTACGCTCAGCCTCCACGTGCAGCGAGGTGCGCGGCAGCAGCGTCACGCCCAGCCCGCCGGCGACGAGCTGAACCAGGGTGGACAGACCCGCCACGCTCGTGGTGGCCGGCACCCCCTCGGTGCGCCCGGCCTCCCGGCACACGTCCAGGGCCTGCTGGCGCAGGCAGTGCCCCTCCTCCAGGAGCAGCAGCTCCAGACCGCGCAGCGTCTCGCGGGGCAGGCCGCACCGGCCGGCCAGTTCGTGCCCGGCCGGGGTCACCAGCACGAAATCCTCGTCGAACAGGGGCTCCGTCTCCACCCCGCCGGCGCCCGCGGTCTGCGGCGCGCCGGGCGGTACCGCGAGCAGCAGCAGGTCGAGCCGCCCGGCCACCAGACCGTCGAGCAGCGAGGAGGTCCGCTCCTCGTGAACCCGCAGATCCAGCGCGGGGTAACGATCGTGAACGAGCCTCAGGACCGTCGGCAGCAGGTAGGGGGCGCAGGTCGGGATCACTCCCAGTCGCAGCGCGCCCGTGAAGGGGGCGCGCGCCGCCTCCGCCTCCTCCAGCAGCTCCTCCACCGCGTCCAGCACTGTCCGGGCTCTGGACGCCAGGCGCTCGCCCGCCGGGGACAGCAGTACCCTTCGCGTCGTACGCTCCAACAGCTTCACGCCCAGCGACTCCTCCAGTGCCGCGACGGCGCCCGAGAGGGCCGGCTGGCTCGTCCCGATCTCCGCGGCGGCCTCCCGGAAATGAAGGTTGTCGGCCACGGCCGCGAACGCCCTCAACTGGGACAGCGTGGGCCGGCGGGTCCGCCCGCCGTGCGGCACCGCCTCCTGGCGGGAGTATCTGCGGGGAGTCTGGCGCGGCCTGGGCGTCGGCAGGGTCACTGATAACCACCTCCGATCAATGCCAGTGAGTGTAGCTATTTCTGTGATCAATGCCGGCTATGGCAGTGTGGATCGCGTCCAGCCCTCAGGAAAGCCCCGTTACGGGCGTTCCCACGCAACAAGGAGCGAGCGTGCTCACTGTCGGTGACAAGTTCCCCGAGTTCGACCTGACTGCCTGTGTGGACCTCGACGCCGACAAGGCGTTCGAGCAGATCAACCAAAAGACGTACGAGGGCAAGTGGAAGGTCGTCTTCTTCTGGCCGAAGGACTTCACCTTCGTCTGCCCCACCGAGATCGCCGCCTTCGGCAAGCTGAACGAGGAGTTCGCCGACCGGGACGCCCAGATCCTCGGCGTCTCGGGTGACTCGGAGTTCGTGCACCACGCCTGGCGCAGGGACCACGCCGACCTGCGCGACCTGCCCTTCCCGATGCTGGCCGACCCCAAGCACGCGCTGATGCGGGCCTGCGGCGTCGAGGGCGAGGACGGCTACGCCCAGCGCGCCGTCTTCATCGTCGACCAGAACAACGAGATCCAGTTCACCATGGTGACCGCCGGTTCCGTCGGCCGTAACCCCAAGGAGGTCCTGCGGGTCCTGGACGCCCTGCAGACCGACGAGCTGTGCCCCTGCAACTGGTCCAAGGGCGAGGAGACCCTCGACCCGGTCAAGCTGCTCTCGGGCGAGTGAGGGACTGAGAGGACGACATGGCTCTCGACGAACTGAAGTCGGCCCTGCCGGCTTATGCCAAGGACCTCAAGCTCAACCTCGGCTCCGTGATAGGGAACTCCGACCTGCCTCGGCAGCAGCTGTGGGGCACGGTGCTGGCCTGCGCGATCGCCTCGCGTTCGCCGAAGGTGCTCACCGAGCTGGAGCCGGAGGCGAGGGCCAACCTCTCCCCCGAGGCGTACACCGCCGCCAAGGCCGCCGCGGCCGTCATGGCGATGAACAACGTCTTCTACCGCACCCGGCACCTGCTGTCGGACCCGGAGTACGGCACCCTGCGCGCGGGCCTGCGGATGAACGTCATCGGCAACCCTGGCGTGGACAAGGCCGACTTCGAGCTGTGGTCGCTGGCCGTCTCCGCGGTCAACGGCTGCGGGCAGTGCCTGGACTCCCACGAGCAGGTACTCCGCAAGGCTGGTGTGGACCGCGAGACGATCCAGGAGGCCTTCAAGATCGCCTCCGTCGTACAGGCCGTCGGCACGGTGCTGGACGCCGAGGCCACGCTGGCCGGAGCGCAGGCGGACGCCCCGGCCGCCGCCGCGGTCTGACGGGCCGTCGCGAACCCTCCGCGTGAACGCGACGGACCCCGCACCACCACTGGTGCGGGGTCCGTCGCGTTCGTCCCGCGGCCGCGCTACGGCATGGGCAGCTCGAACCAGACCACCTTGCCGGTGCTCAGCCTCGTCGCGCCCCAGCGCCGGGCCAGCCGGTTGACCAGGTACAGGCCCCGGCCGCCCTCGTCCGTCGCCCTGGCCTGCCGCAGCCTGGGCAGCTGCGGCACATCGTCGCCGACCTCGCAGCGCAGCGTGTCGGTGCGCAGCAGCCGCAACGTGACGGGCCGCTCGGCGTAGCGGACCGCGTTGGTCACCACCTCGCTGACCAGCAGCTCCACGGAGTCCGTCAGCTCGTGCAGCTCCCAGCGCTCCAGCGCCCGACGGGCCAGGCGGCGGGCCTGGCGCGCGGTCTGGGCGCGCGGGTCGAGGTACCAGTAGGCCACGTCGCTGGGCGGGATGCCGTCGAAGCGGGCCGCCAGCAGCGCGATGTCGTCGTCCCGGTCGCCGGGACCGAGGATGTCCAGCACCTCGTCGCAGAGAGGCTCCAGCGGCGGCGGGGTGTCGGGCCGGGTCAGCCCGGCGGTGTCGGTGAGCTTCTCGCGCAGCTGCTCGATGCCGGTCCACACGTCCCGGTGGCGGGACTCCACCAGGCCGTCGGTGTAGAGCAGCAGGGTGGCGCCGGCCGGGGCGTCCAGCTCCACCGCCTCGAAGTCCACCCCGCCCACCCCGATGGGCGCCCCGGCCGGGACGCGCAGCACCTCGGCGTGGCCGTCGCGGTGCAGCATCACCGGCGGCGGATGTCCGGCGTTGGCCACCACGATCCGGTGGGCCACGGGGTCGTAGACGGCGTACAGGCAGGTCGCCATGCGGTCGCTGCCCAGCCGCTGGGCCTGCTCGTCGAGGTGGTGCAGCACCTCCTGCGGCGGCAGGTCGAGCCCGGCCAGGGTCTGCGCGGTGGTGCGCAGCTGGCCCATGATCGCCGCGGAGGTCATGGAGTGGCCCATGACGTCTCCGACGACCAGGGCCACCCGGCCGCCGGGCAGCGGTATCGCGTCGTACCAGTCGCCGCCCACCCGGGCGGTCTCGGCCGCCGGGAGGTAGCGGCTGGCCAGCGTCACCCCGGTGGGGTGGGGCAGCTCGTCGGGGAGCATGGTGCGCTGGAGCTCGTCGGCGATGTACGCCTCGCGTCCGTAGAGCACCGCCTTGTCCACGCCCAGCGCGGTGTGCGTGGCCAGTTGCGCGGCCACCAGCAGGTCGTCGCCCTCGAAGGCGGCCCGGTCCGGGCGGCGCAGGAAGACGGCCGCGCCGATGACCCGGCGGCGCCCCCGCAACGGGGCGAGGATCGCCCGGCGTCCGGCCGGGATCTCACGGGCGGGGCCGAGCAGTTCCGGCAGCGCCTCGCGGACGGTGGGCGCGTCGCCGAAGACCGGGCGCACCCCGCGCAGCACCTCGGCCAGCGGGCCGCCGCCACGCACCTCGATCAGCTCCGGCGTCCCGCTCGCGGCACCCTCCGGCGGGGCGGTGAGCAGGGGCAGCGGAAACTCCCCGGTGTCGGAGGGGTCGGCGTCGGCGGACGCCGGTGCGGCGTAGTCGGGCAGCCGGTCGGTGCGGCGCAGCCGCAGCAGGAAGGGCCCGCTGGGCCGCTCGTCCCCCACCGGCAGCGGGTCGCGCAGATAGACCAGGATCGCGTCCGAGAACGCCGGGACGCTGGCCCGGCACAGCCCGAGCACGGTCTCGTCCAGATCGACGCCGCGGGCGATCCGCCGGGTGGCGGCCCCCACGAAGCGCAACCGGTCGCCTCCGCGCCGCTCCCGCTCGGCCCGCTCGTCCGGTTCGTCCGGCCCTTCCGCGCCGGGGCGGGCGCAGCCGTGTGGTGAGAAGGCGGCGTTCCCCGCCGGGGACGGTCAGCCGGTGCCGGGAGGCGGCGATCTCGGAGCCGGAGGTCCAGAC
>NZ_JAJFAU010000018.1:13381-48725 GCF_022614595.1 Streptomyces sp. CNQ085 | reverse complement strand
GCGGGCGCCAGCCGGCCGCCGCGGTCGCGCTCGGGCACCGGACCGGCGCCGAAGTACTCGCTCGGATACGCCTCGGCCACCGGCCGCTGCCGCCGCGGCTCGATCTTCGTACCCAGCTCGATGGCGGCGGCCGGATCGACGATGCCGCTGCCCAGTTCGTCGCTGCGTCCGCCGGGCGGGGTGTTCCGGGCGGTCTGCGCGATCAGCTCCTTGACCTGCGCCGGGCTGAGATCGGGGTGGGCGGCCCGTACCAGGGCCGCGCAACCGGAGACGAAGGCGGCCGCGGCACTGGTCCCCCAGCCCTCGTAGTACTCGCGGTCGGGGTAGGTGATGATCACGTCGTCGCCGGGGGCGCTGACGGTCGCGTACCAGCGGCGCGTGGAGAAGGGCGCACGCCGGCCGTCGCGGTCCACGGCGGTCACGGCGATCACGCCGGGGTAGGCGGCCGGATAGGAGGCCCGGTCGCCGTTCTCCCCGCCGTTGCCCGCGGAGGCGACCACCACCGATCCCCTGCCCAGCGCGTAGCGGACGGCGGCGTCCTCGGCCGGGTCGGGGTGGGCGGAGGCGCTGTCGTCGCCGAGGGAGAGGTTGATGATGTCTGCGCCCTGGTCGGCGGCCCAGCGAATGCCCTCGGCCAACGCCTCGCCGCGTTCCTTCCTGGCCCTCTTCCGCTGCGGGTCACCGTCCTCCAGCAGGACGCGCACGGGCAGGATCCGCGCCTCGGGGGCGACTCCGAGCACTCCCCGCGAATCACCGGGGCCGTGGCCGCGTCCGGCGATGATCCCGGCCATCGCCGTGCCGTGCCGTGCCCAGTGCCCGTCGCCCCGGCGGGCTCCGAAGCCGACGAGGTCCCTGCCCTCCAGCACCCGGTCGCGCAGGTCGGGGTGGCCGGCGTCGACGCCGGTGTCGAGCACGGCGACGGTGACGCCCTTCCCCCTGGTGGTGTTCCATGCCTCGCGCGCGCCCACCGCGTCCAGGCCCCACTGCCGGTCGCGCACCTCGTCGGCGTACGCGGCGGGAGCGGCCAGCGGGAGGGAGACGCAGAGCACCGCGAACACCGGCAGCGCGCGGAGCGGTCCGGTGGCGCGGCGGGAGCGGCCGGTACGGCGGGAGCGGCGGGCGTGCCGGGAGTCCGCGGAGGCGGGGAGGCCCATGGTGTTCATCGATCCTGTCCGGTTCCCTGAACGACGATGCGGCGCAGGCCGCGTTCGATGCGGTCGGCGATGCCGCGGGCGTCGTGGCCGAGGCCCGCCTGGGCGGGGGCGTTGGTCCGGCCCTCCAGAACGGCCTCGGAGGCCGGCTGCGGATCGCCGANNNCGTGGGCCCCCCCCCCCCCCCCCCCCCCCCCCCACGGCCGTCGGCGAAGCCGGAGACGGTGTAGACCACCACGGGGGCGTCGGTGAGCGGCCGGATCGTCCAGCTCGCGCGCTGGGCGTCGCCAAAACGGGCGGCGGCGGTGCCGCGCGCCGCGTACGGACGGGGCATCAGGCCGTCGCGCAGTTCGAGGTTCTCCTCGTCGAACCGTTCGCGCAGGGCGCGCATCCCCTTCTCACCGGTCTCGGTGAACAGCAGCCCGACCGTGGTGACGCTGCTGCCGGTCTCGTCGGTGTAGGTGGCGCGCAGCAGCCGCTCGCAGCCGGCCGGCGAGAGGACCTCGGCCAGCTTCGGGTCGAAGGCGTTGCGGCAGTCGGCGTCGGGGGCGACCGCCACCCGGGTCCAGAGGCGGTCGGCGCGCCCCGGCCCGGCGCCCCCGCCGCGCAGGATGCGGGGGAAGAGTGTGTCGACGGGTATCTCGTGCCACAGCGAGCGCGCCTCGGCGTAGCCGGCCGCAGGTCGCTCGCCGGAGCCGCCGGTGAGCCAGGTACCGGCGGCGGCCCCGCCCAGCAGCCCGAACCCCAGGACGAGACAGACGGCCGCGGCGGCGGTGCGGGCCGGACCGCGCACGCGCCGGTCCGGCCCCGGAGCGGTCTCCGGCTCCCCCGGCTCCCCCGGCGTCTCCGGACGCGCCGGGGGAGCCGCGAACCGCGGTGGCGGCGGCCCCGTCGCTATCGGAGGCGCGGCTGCCGCGGCCCGGTAGGCCCTCGGCGGCACTGCGGGCCGTGGTGGTACGACGGGCGGGAACGGAGCCCGGACCGGATCGGCCTCAGTGCTCACCGGCACCCCCTCGTTCTCTGTGCCGCCCCGTCGAGTCCCTTTCGGGGCAGGCCGGTCGGTATCGGGACATCACACCGCTGACCAGCGGCCCACGGTGGTGTGCGCGTCACTCTACGGGGATCGGGCACGGTGGCGGCAACCCGCGGCCCGGCACGGTGGACTCTGGCAAGCTGCCGGGGTGTTCGACTCCACCGCCGACCCCGCAGCCGACCGGGCCCGCTACGGCCGGGCCACCGCCCACCTCGACGCGCCGCTCGCCGTCGTCGATCTGGCGGCGTTCGACGCCAACGCCGCCGACCTGGCGCGCCGCGCCGACGGCAAGCCCCTCCGTGTGGCCAGCAAGTCGGTGCGCTGTCGTGCCCTGTTGGAGCGCGTACTGGCGCGGGACGGGTTCGCCGGGGTCATGGGCTTCACGCTCGCCGAGTCGCTGTGGCTGGCCCGCTGCGGGTTCGACGATGTCCTGCTCGCCTATCCGTCGGCGGACCGGGCCGGTTACGCCGAGCTGGCCTCCGACCCGAAGCTGGCCGCGGCCGTGACGGTGATGGTCGACGACCCCGCGCAGCTCGCCCTGATCGACGCCGCCCGCGGCGGCGGACGCGAGGAGGTCCGGGTCTGTCTGGAACTGGACGCCTCGCTGTGGCTGCTGGGGGGCCGGGTGCGGATCGGCGCACGGCGTTCGCCGCTGCACTCCCCGGCCCAACTGGCCGAACTGGCCCGGTCGGTGGCGCGCCGTCCCGGCTTCCGGCTGGTGGGCCTGATGGCGTACGAGGGGCATATCGCGGGTGTGGGCGACGCCCCTCCCGGGCGTCCGCTGCGCGCGCGGGCGGTACGGCTGATGCAGTCGGCCGCGCGGCGCGAGCTGGTCCAGCGGCGCGCGGCGGCGGTACGCGCGGTGCGGGCGGTGGCTCCGGACCTGGAGTTCGTCAACGGCGGCGGGACCGGGAGCGTGCAGCACACCGCCGCCGAGGACGCGGTCACCGAGGTCGCCGCCGGCTCGGGGCTGCTGTTGCCCCGGCTCTTCGACCACTACACCTCGTTCTCCGGCCGTCCCGCGGCACTGTTCGCGCAGCCGGTGGTGCGACGGCCCGGAGTGGGGGTGGTGACGGTACTCGGCGGCGGCTATCCGGCCTCCGGTGCGGCGGGCCGGGACCGGCTGCCGGTGCCGTATCTGCCGGC
The DNA here is from genome assembly GCF_022614595.1 of Streptomyces sp. CNQ085. GTDB lineage: Bacteria > Actinomycetota > Actinomycetes > Streptomycetales > Streptomycetaceae > Streptomyces. The sequence continues at coordinate 45,395 of NZ_JAJFAU010000018.1, read as the reverse complement.
CGGACTGCGCTATGACCCGGCGGAGGGGCCCGGCGAGGTGCAGACGCCGCTGCTCGGGCCACCCGCCGACGACCTGCTGATCGGTGACAAGGTGTGGTTCCGGCACGCCAAGGCCGGGGAGCTGTGCGAGCGCTTCGCGGCGCTGCACCTGGTCGAGGGCGACCGGGTGGCGGCCACGGTGCCGACCTACCGCGGCGAGGGCCGCACCTTCCTGTAGACGACCCGGCGCCCCCGCCGACCGGGGCTCAGACCTCCATGCCGGGGCCGGCGGCGGGGCGGACGCCCGCCACGATCCGGTCCATCTCGCCGGGGCCCGGGGCATCGGCGTGGATGTCGAAGCCCAGACGCATCAGCAGCATCCGTCCGCTGCCGTCGGGGGCCGGGAAGGCGACGGACTCCACGTACGCGTCGGGTTCCAGTTCGTTGGTGATCCGCCAGCGCACCCGGTGGCCCTTCCGCCCCGCGACGGTGACCTCCGCGGAGGAGACCGCCTCGTGCTCCTCGATCCCGCCGTAGCCCCTGGCGTCGTAGGCCTCCTCGGCGTGGCGGACGATGTCCGCCTCGGCCGTCGCCCGCGGGCCCGCTCCCACGGGGCCTTCGGCGGCCCGCAGGGAGACCCCGGCGCGGACACAGGCGAGGGAGGCGTCCCCGGGGCAGGGGTAGGAACCGGAGGACATCCAGATCCCGTCGTCGGTCTCCGACTCCTTCCAGCCCTCGGGAACGGGGACGCTGACGCCGTTGGCCCGGTCGACCGCGGTGCCGGGGGTGCTGTCGTCCTCCTCCCCTTCCTCCTCCCCGTCCAGCTCGTCCTCCCCCGGTCCGCCGGGCGGAGTACCACCCGGCTTCTCGTCCGCGCCCGCGGTGGTGTCGGACTGCGCCCGGTGGCCGCCGGAACCGCCGGTGTCGCCGAGCAGGAGCAGTCCTCCCGCCAGGGCCGCGCTCACCGCGACCGCGGCGGCGATGACGGCGGCCACCAGCGGTCCGCGCGACGGCCCCGCCCCCGGCTCCCGCGAGGAGTGGGACGGCTGCCCGTATGGGATGTGCGTGTCCACAGCGGCGTACGTGTCGTACGCGGCGTATCCGGTGTGTGCGTCGTACGTGCCGGCGCCGGCGGGGCGGGTGTGGCCGGTCCAGGCCGAGCCGTCCCACCAGCGCTCCGGTGCCTGACCGGGCCCCGTGTGCCCGGGATCCGTGTACCAGCCGGGCGGTGTCGTCATGCTCACGGCGTGCACAGTAGCGGCAACCGGCGCCCGGGGGGGGCGGTGCGCCCCCATCGGCCGCGGCGGTGCGGCATACGCCCCGGCGGGAGTGCGTGGCACCGGGGGTACGGAGGCCGCGGCGCCGCCGGTCAGGGCGCCGGGGCGGCCGGCGGGCCGGACGAGGCGGCGGCCAGCGCCGCGCCGAGCACGGCCGGCGCCTCGGCCAGCGAGGGCCCGTACCAGGTCAGATGCCGCCCGCTGACCAGGGCCACGGGCAGGCCGGGGAACGCCTCGGGGCCGTCGTCGACGGTGAAGCGGTACGGCTCGTCGGGGAGCACCACGAGATCGGCACGGCCCGGCTCGTTCAACTCCCCGATCCCGGCGCGCGGGTAGCGCTCGGCATCGCCCGCGTAGGCGTTGCGCACACCGAGGCGGGCCAGGAGGTCGCCCGCGAAGGTGTCCCGGCCCAGCACCATCCATGGCCGCCGCCAGACCGGCACCACGGCGATGGCGTCGGCGGCGGGGCGTACCGTGTTCCAGCCGTCCTCGGCCTCGTCCAGCCAGGCGGGCCGGGACAGTCCGCACCCGGCGGTGAGCACCCGGTCCAGTTCGGCGAACGCCTGCGGGAGCGTGCGGATCTCGGTGACCAGCACCTCGATGCCCGCACCGCGCAGGGCGGCGAGGTCGGCGGAGCGGTTCTCCTCCTCGTTGGCGACGACCAGATCGGGGCGGAGGGCCGCGATCCGCTCCAGGTCGGGATTCTTGGTGCCCCGCACCCGCGCCACGTCGAGGCCGGGCGGATGACTGCACCAGTCGGTGGCCCCGACCAGCAGTTCCGGGCCGGTGGCGGCTACGGCCTCGGTCAGCGACGGCACCAGCGAGACGACGCGGCGGACGGCGCCGCGGCCCGGGACCCGTACCGAGGGGGACTGGTGTCGCCGTGGGGTCCGCATGCGACCAGCCTAGGCCCGGCGCCCGGTGCGGGCCCGGCTGTCCGACCCGTGCGGCATGATCGGGGCGTGACCACGCCACGCCTGATGCTTCTCGACGCCGCGTCCCTCTACTACCGCGCCTACTTCGGGGTCCCCGAGTCGGTCAGGGCGCCCGACGGCACCCCGGTCAACGCGGTGCGCGGGCTGCTGGACTTCATCGCCCGCCTGGTGCGCGACCACCACCCCGGCGGCCTGGTCGCCTGCATGGACAACGACTGGCGGCCGCACTGGCGGGTCGAGCTGATCCCGTCCTACAAGGCGCACCGGGTGGCGGAGGAGTCCGGCCGGGGCCCCGACGTGGAGGAGACCCCCGACACGCTCTCCCCGCAGATCCCGGTGATCGAGGAGGTACTGGACGCGGTCGGCATCGCCAGGGTCGGCGCGGACGGCTACGAGGCCGACGACGTGATCGGCACCCTCGCCCGGCGGGCAGGCGGCCCGGTGGACATCGTCACCGGCGACCGCGACCTGTTCCAGCTCGTCGACGACGCGCGCGGCGTGCGGGTGCTCTGTCCCGTCAGGGGCATGGGCGACCCCGTGGTCGTCGACGAAGCGGTCCTGCGGGAGAAGTACGGTGTGGCGAGCGGGGCGGCGTACGCGGATCTGGCCCTGCTGCGCGGCGACCCGAGCGACGGGCTGCCGGGCGTGGCCGGCGTCGGCGAGAAGACCGCGGCCCGGCTGCTTCAGTCGTACGGTGATCTGGACGGCATCCTGGCCGCCGTCGGCGATCCTTCCTCCGGCCTGACTCCCGCACAGCGGCGGAAGCTGGGGGCGGCGCGGGAGTACCTGGCCGTGGCGCCGAAGGTGGTGCGGGTGGCCGGGGACGTGGCGCTGCCGGAGTTCGACCCGGTGCTTCCGGTCGAGCCGCCGCACGCCCAGAAGCTGGAGGAGCTGGCCGGGCGGTGGGGGCTGGGCGGCTCGCTGCGGCGGCTGCTGGACGCCCTGGCGGGCTGAGCGCGCTCACGCCCGGCCGGGGCGGTTCGACGGACTCCCCGTATGGCTGGGCATGCCTGGTTTTAGGGGGGTTCCGTAACAGACCGTCCCACCCGTCGCACGCCCCGCCTGCACCGGGCTCGGTCTCCGGCTACTGGCGCCTGGGCCATGACGAGGACGGCCGGCAGGCGTCGAAGCGGGAGCGGAACGCACAGGTGGAGGCGGAGCAGGAGGAGACGCCCGGCGCCCCCGTCCCACCCGGCGCACGCGCCGGGCCGGGAGACCGGGCGGTGTCCCGGTCCGGTCTCCCGGCCCGTCAGCCGACGGAGGTGTACGCCACCACGCCGCGCACGACCCTCTCGGAAGCCCTGCGGGCGTTGCGCGCCACCGTGCCGCCCTCGGGCGCCGCCGCAGCGATCTGGCCGAGCACGTCGACCAGTTGCTTGCACCAGCGCACGAAGTCACCGGCGGGCATCTCGGCCTCCCTCAGCACCGAGTCCAGACTGTCGCCCTCCGCCCAGCGGTGGGCGATCCAGGCGAAGCCGAGATCGGGCTCGCGCTGGCCCACGCCCTCGGACTGGTTGATCCGGTGCTCCTCCTCCAAGGCGTCCAGCCGGCCCCAGATGCGGACCATCTCCCCCAGCGCGTCCTTGGCCTTCCCTCCGGGCAGCACCGGCTGGAGGGCATCGTCGGCCGAGCGCGCCTCGTAGACCAGGGCCGAAGCGCAGGCGGCCAGTTCGGTCGGGGACAGGCCCTCCCAGACTCCCTCGCGCAGGCACTCGCTCGCCAGCAGGTCCAGTTCGCCGTAGAGCCGGGCCAGCCGTCTGCCGTCCTCGGTCACCTCGTCACCGCGCAGATAGCCCAGGTCGGACAGGAGCGCGTAGACGCGGTCGAAGGTGCGGGCGATGGTGTTGGTACGGCCCTCGATGCGGCGCTCCAGTTGCCGGGTGTCACGCCTGAGGCGGTGGTAGCGCTCCGCCCAGCGGGCGTGCGCCTCGCGCTCGTCGCAGCCGTGGCAGGGATGGGCGCGGATCGCCTTGCGCAGCCGTGCGATCCCGGCGTCGTCGGCGGCCTCCGGGCGCTGTCCGCGGCGGGTGCGTCCCGGCTCGTGGTGGCCGGCCCTGGTGCGCAGCGCGGAGGCCAGGTCCCGGCGGGACTGCGGGCTGCGCGGGTTGAAGGACTTGGGGATCCGCATGCGCTCCAGCGGTTCGACGGGCACGGGGAAGTCCATCGAGGCCAGCCGCTTGACCTGCCTGGCGGCGGTCAGCACCAGCGGACGGGGGCCGTCGTGGTGGTCCCAGCCGTGGCTGCGCCCGGCCGGAACCCCCGGGTCCAGTACGAGGGCGAGCCCGGCGAACTTGCCGGTGGGCACGTGGATCACATCGCCCGGCCGCAGCTTCTCCAGCGAGTCGGCCGCCGCCGCACGCCGCTGGAGAGCGCCCTGCCGGGCCAGTTCGGTCTCGCGGTCCTTCAGCTCGCGCCGCAGCCGCGCGTACTCCTCGAAATCACCGAGGTGGCAGGTCATCGCCTCGCGGTACCCCTCCAGGCCCTCCTCGTTGCGCTGCACCTTCCGGGAGATGCCGACGACCGCGCGGTCGGCCTGGAACTGCGCGAAGGATGTCTCCAGCAGTTCGCGCGAACGGTGCCGCCCGAACTGCGAGACCAGGTTGACCGCCATGTTGTACGACGGTCGGAAGGAGGAGCGCAGCGGGTAGGTGCGGGCGCCGGCCAGACCGGCCAGGGCCCCCGGGTCCATGCCGCGCTGCCACAGCACCACCGCGTGGCCCTCGATGTCGATGCCGCGCCGCCCCGCGCGCCCGGTGAGCTGGGTGTACTCGCCGGGAGTGATGTCGACGTGCTGCTCACCGTTCCACTTGACCAGCTTCTCCAGCACCACCGACCGGGCGGGCATGTTGATGCCCAGGGCGAGAGTCTCGGTGGCGAAGACGGCCTTGACCAGACCGCGGACGAACAGTTCCTCGACGACCTCCTTGAAGGTCGGCAGCATGCCCGCGTGGTGTGCGGCGATGCCCCGCTCCAGGCCCTCCAGCCACTCGAAGTAGCCCAGGACGTGCAGGTCCTCGTCGGGGATGGAGGCGGTGCGCTCTTCGACCAGTTCGCGCACCCGCGCCCGCTCCCCGGCGTCGTTCAGCCGCAGCCCGGCGTACAGGCACTGCTGTACGGCCGCCTCGCAGCCGGCGCGGCTGAAGATGAAGGTGATTGCCGGAAGCAGTCCCTGGGAGTCGAGCCGGTCGATCACCTCGGCACGGCCGGGCGTCCAGATCCGGCTGCGCTGGCGCCGCTCACGCTCCCGGTCGGCCTCGCGCACCGGCTTGCCGCGGCGCCTCTCGCGGACGGAGGGCAGGCGACTGTTCTCCATCTGGGCCATGCGCAGCAGGTCCGGGCTGACCTCGCGGCGGCCGTTCCTCTCCTCGAACAGGTCGTACATCCGCCGTCCGGCCAGCACGTGCTGCCACAGCGGCACAGGCCGGTGCTCGGAGACGATCACCTCGGTGTCGCCGCGGACGGTGTCCAGCCAGTCCCCGAACTCCTCCGCGTTGGAGACGGTGGCCGACAGCGACACCAGCGTCACCGAGTCTGGGAGGTGGATGATGACCTCCTCCCAGACCGCGCCGCGGAACCGGTCGGATAGGTAGTGCACCTCGTCCATCACCACGTAGCCCAGGCCGGCGAGCGCCTGCGAGCCGGCGTAGAGCATGTTCCGCAGGACTTCGGTGGTCATCACGATCACCGGTGCGCCGGAGTTGATGCTGTTGTCGCCCGTCAGCAGGCCGACATTCCGCGCGCCGTGGCGTTTGACCAGGTCGTTGTACTTCTGGTTGGACAGCGCCTTGATGGGCGTGGTGTAGAAGCACTTACGGCCCCGGGCGAGGGCCAGGTGGACGGCGAACTCACCCACGATCGTCTTGCCGGATCCGGTGGGTGCCGCGACCAGCACGCCCTTGCCGGCCTCCAGTGCCCTGCACGCCTCGATCTGGAACGGGTCCAGCTCGAAGTCGTACATCTCGCGGAAGGGAGCCAGAGCGGTGGCCTGCTCGGCGGCGCGGACCCGGGCGGCGGCGTAACGCTCTGCTGGGGACATGTCCTCGGTCATCGTACTTACGAGCCTACCGGCCACCGCCGACGATGCGCCCGACACTCACGGCCCCGCGGACTCCGGCGCGATCACCCGTCCCTCCCCGGCCGGGTCGCGTACGGGCAGGCCCAGGGCGCGGGCGATGTCGTTGCGGACCGCGACGAGGCCCAGCGGGGTGCCGCGCCGGCCACCGCCTGGAGGGCGAGGGAGGTCATGCCATCCGCGCCGACGACCGTGCGCACCGGGAAGCCCGCGCGCAGGGCGCGTGCGGCGGGCCGGGCGGCTCCCCCACCGCGGCCGTGGCCCGCGGTGGGGTTGATGAACAGGATGATCTCACCGCTCACGCGCGGACCATACCGGTTCAGGTGGCGTCGTCGTAACCGTTGCGCCTGGTCGGGCCGCCCTCAGCGGTGCCCTCGGGCAGGGCGGAGGGACCGTCGGCGGGCTCGATCGCCCCGACCTTCTCCGGAGTGTGGTCGAGCGGGGACGCCTCGTCGTCGCTCAGTCCGGCGTAGGGGTCCATGCGACTGCGGCGACGGTCGTTGAACAGGGAGATACCGACGGCGATGAAGTACAGCAGCACGATCGGCGCTGCCAGGGCGCCCATGGTCAGCGGGTCACCGCTGGGGGTGGCGACGGCCGCGAAGAGGGTGATGCAGATGACCATGACCCGCCACCAGCCCAGCAGCCTGCGGCCGGTGACGATGCCGCCGAAGTTCAGCATCACCAGCACCAGGGGCAGCTCGAAGGCGAGCCCGAAGACAATCACCATCCGCGTGATGATGTCGAGGAGTTCGTCCAGCGGGACGAGGTTGCCGGTGCCCTCGGGGGTGAACTCGATCAGGGTGGCGGCCATCGTCGGCAGGACGATGTACGCGAGATAGGCGCCGCCGAGGAAGAGCGGCACACCTGCCGCGACGAAGGAGCGGGCGTACTTCTTCTCGTGGCTGTGCAGACCGGGGGCGAGGAAGGCCCACAGCTGGTAGAGCCAGACCGGGCAGGCCAGCACCATACCGGTGGTGAGCCCCACCTTGAGCATGAGGGTGAAGGGCGCGATCACACCACTGATGGTGATCTCGGCGCAGGCCTCACCCTTCTCGGCGGCCCGGCCGAAGCCCTCGGTGCAGCCGACGGCGTCGCGGAGGGGGTCGGTGAGGAAGTCGGCGATCTGCTTGTAGTACACCAGCCCGACGACGGTGACGACCAGGATGGCCAGCACCGACTTCATCAGGCGGTTGCGCAGCTCCCGCAGGTGCTCCGCGAGCGGCATGCGCCCCTCTGGATCCCTCTGCGGCTTCCCCTGTTTGCGGGCGGACTTGAGCAACCCACGTCCTCGGTGTCAGTGGCGGTGTGCCGGGTGCCGGTATCCGGCCCCGGTGGCGCCGGGCCCGTCACCGGGCCTGGGTCCGGATCAGTTCTTGGTGGTCTGCTGGCCGGGCTCGTTCACCGGCCGGGAGCTGGTGACGTCGCCGGGCGCGGCCTGAATGGTCCTGGGCGCGGCCTGCTGGGCGGAGGCGTCCTGCTGGGCGGCCGCCTCGTTCTCGCTCTCCTTCTTCATGGCCTTGGCCTCGCTCTTGAGGATGCGGGCCGACTTGCCGAGCGAACGGGCCATGTCGGGGAGCTTCTTGGCGCCGAACAGCAGCAGGACGACGAGGAGGATCAGTACGATCTCCATGGGCCTCAGATTGCCGATCATGTGCCACTACCTTCTCGCCGGGGCGGCGGTCTTTTGTGCCTGCCCTACTGATTCGGACGGGCTTCCTCATGCTGGTGCGCTGGCAGCGATCGTAACCCCGGGGGGTGAACGAGGGGCAATGCCTCCGCGTCATCCCGGTGCCGGTCACGGACGCCGTGGGTACGCCGTCTTGAAGGGTACCGCCCCGGGGGCCGGACATGGAGGGGGCGACGCCCGGCAACCGCACCGGGGCACACCTCCGTGTGTGCCGTTCAGCGCTCGATCCGCGCCCGTGCGGCCAGAGGGGTCGCGGCCCGCTCCAGATCCTCGGCAGCCCGGGCGAGGTACTCGCAGCCGTCGCCGACCGCGCGGGCGAAGCGCCGCACCTCCAGTCCCACCCGGACGGCGAGGACACCGAGCACGGCGATTCCGCAGAAGGCGAGCGCGAGGAAGAACATGGGCCAGAGCATGGGGCGAGCGTAGTGGACGATCCCGTCCGGGCAGACCCGGAACGGGTGGAGTCCGGCCTTCAGTCGCCGTACGCCGCCAGCGCCTCCCGGGCCGCGTCCCGGGCGCTGTCGGCCAGCTCACCCGGGGAGACGATCCGGCCGTCGCGCCCCAGCCGCAGGGCCAGACGGCGCAGGGAGGCCGGATCGGGGGCGCGCAAGGTGATCCGCAGACCGCCCTCGGACATCTCCTCGGCGCTGTCGTACGGGTAGTACTCGGCCACCCAGCGCCCGCCCGGCCCCACCTCGATCACCACCTGGGGGTCCTCGGCGGAGGGCTGGACCAGCCCCTCGGACAGGTCGCGCAGCTCCACCGGCGGCGGGTCGGAAGGCTCGTCCAGCAGCCTGATCTCGGCCACACGGTCCAGCCGGAAGGTGCGGTGCGCCTCGGACAGGCGGCACCAGGCCTCGACATAGGTGTGGCCGACGGCGAACAGCCGGATCGGGTCGATCTCGCGCTCGGTCAGCGTGTCGCGCGTCGGCGAGTAGTAGCGGATCCACAGCTTGCGGCGCTCGGCGATGGCCCGGTCCACGTCGGCGAAGACCCCGCCCTCGGACTCGAAGGTGACCGACAGCCGGGAGCTGGCCCCGGCGCTCTCGCCCGCCGCCGCCTCGATCTTGGCGGTGGCACGCTGGAGGGCCTCGCGGTCGCTCTCGCGCAGCCCCGGCAGGGTGGCGACGGCCCGTGCGGCCACCAGCAGGGCGGTGGCCTCGTCGGCGGCCAGCCGCAGGGGTTCGCCGGTGCTGGAGCCCACCGCGTCGGCGTTGTGCCACCAGATGCGCTCGCCGTCGGTGTCGATGTCCAGCAGGTCCCCGCCGCGGAAGCTGGTGCCGCACATCGGCAGGACGTGGAGGTCGGAGATCAGCTCGTCGGTGGTGATGCCGAAGGCCCGGGCGACGTCCTCGACGCGGGCGCCGGGCCGCTCGCGCAGATACGTCACCAGGGACAGCATCCGGCGGGTCTGGTCGATGGCGTTGGTGGCCATGTCGGTGGTGCCTCTTCCCTGAGTTCCCTCAAGCCCTCGCCGGCCCCGTGCCGGGCCGGCCCGCTCCGTGCGGCCCCTCCCCGGAGCCGGTCATCCCTTGGCCACGGCGCGCAGCCGGTCCACCACGTCGGCCCGCAGCTCGGCGGGCTCCAGCACGACCACGTCCGGCCCGAACTCCACCAGCCAGGCGTCCAGCCCGTGGCCGTAGGGGATCTCCAGCTCGTCCCAGCCGTCCCCCGTGTCACGCGTCCGAAGGGCCCTGGCCCGCAGCGGGTAGCCGGCGCCCTGCCGCAGCCGGATGCGGGCGGTGGCGGTGGCGATCTCCCCGGCCCACCGTTCGACGGTCTCGCGTACGGTGACGTGGTCGGGCGCCTCGGAGGTGTAGGCCCCGGCGCGGGAGCGCACCGGGCCGGTGATGCGGGAGAGCCGGAAGACCCGCTCGGCGCCCCGGTCCCGGTCGTGGCCGGCCAGGTACCAGTGGCCGCGCCAGCACTCCAGCGTCCACGGCTCCACGTGCCGGGTCTCGGGGCGGGCGGCGTTGGACTTGCGGTAGGCGAAGGTGACCGGGCGGCGGTCGCGGCAGGCGAGCATCAGCGGTTCGAAGGCGGCCTCGCGCACCGGGATGCGCGGTTCCAGGGCGCTGTGGCCGCCGTACGGGTCCTCCGTGCCGGTGTCGGCCAGTGGCATCCCGGCGGCGCGCAGCTTCTGCAGGGCGCCGCTGGCAGCCCCGGCCAGACGGGCCTGCTGCCACACCTTGGCGGCCAGGGTGAGGGCGGCGGCCTCCTCGGCGTCCAGGACGACGGGCGGGAGGCGGTTGCTGTCGCGGCGGGCCTGGTAGGCGATCTCGCCCTCCAGGTTCTCCACCGTCTCGATCACCAGGCCGAGCTCGCGCAGATCGTCCTTGTCGCGCTCGAACATCCGGTTGAAGGCGTCCTCGCCGCCCCTGCCCGGTCCTCCGCCGACCTCCAGGTACGCCTCGATCGAGGCCCGCAGCTCGCGCTTGGTCAGCGGGCGCCGCGTCCCCAGCAGGCACAGCGCCAGATTCATCAGCCGCTCAGCCTTGGCAATGGCCATCGACGCCCTCTCTCGTACTCGTCCCGACCGTCGACCGTACCGCTCCGGACGGGCCCGCCACAAAGCCCGGGCCCCCGTCGTGCGACGGGGGCCCGGGCCGGTGTTCCACCGGTCTCAGACGGAGACCAGGTCGCAGACGAAGATGAGCGTCTCGCCCGGCTTGATCCGGCCGCCGGCGCCGCGGTCGCCGTAGGCCATGTGGGGCGGGATGATCAGTTGGCGGCGCCCGCCGACCTTCATGCCCTGCACGCCCTGGTCCCAGCCGGAGATGACCTGGCCGACGCCGAGCTGGAAGCTCAGCGGGGTGCCGCGGTTCCAGCTCGCGTCGAACTCCTCACCGGTGGAGAAGGCGACGCCCACATAGTGCACGGAGACGGTGTCGCCGGCCTTGGCGACCGGTCCGTCGCCCTCCCAGATGTCCTTGACCTCCAGGTCGGCCGGGGGCTCGCCGCCCGGGAAGTCGATCTCGGGCTTGTCGGTGCTCACGAAGTTGCTCCTACGAACGTTTCCATCGGTCAACCGGGTCAGTCTCGCAGACCCGGCGGGCCGCCGACGAAGAAGATCGTCAGACCTTGCCGACGATGTCCACGACGAACACCAACGTGTTCTCGGCCAGCTCCGACTGCGGGTTGTCGGCATAGGCGAGCTTCGGCGGGATGACCAGGAGGACGCGGTCGCCGACCTTCCTGCCGACCAGCGCCTCGTCCCAGCCCTTGACGACCTTGCCGGTTCCGATCTGGAAGGCGGTGGCGCCGCCGTGGTCCCAGGAGGAGTCGAACTTCTCGCCGTCCTCCCACTTGACCCCGGTGTACTGGGCGATCAGGCCGTCGCCGGCCTCCACCTCGGGTCCGTCGCCCTCGATCAGCACCTGCTGCTCCAGCTCCCCGGGGGCCTTCACCCCCTTGGGGACGGTGATGGTGGCGGCCTTCTGCCCGTCGGCCTCCACCTCGGGCATGCCCTCACCGGTGGCCGCCTGCTCGCCCTCGGCCTCGGCCTCGGCGTCGGTCCTGGCGGAGGCGACGGCGTCGATCACCCAGACCATGCCGTCGGCTCCGTCGATCCCGAGCTGCGGGTTGATCGAGTCGCCCATGATCGCCTCGGCGGTGCCCTCGATCAGGACGCGGCTGCCGACCCGCTCACCGATCAGGGACCGGGTGACCGGCTCGGGGAGCCCCTGCCCCTCACCGAGTCGCAGGACCTCCTGACGGTGGGCGTCGCCCTCGGAGGCGCCTTCCGGCCGCTGCTTCCAGGTGTTGACCAGCTCCTGGCCGTTGCTGGTCATCAGGATGTCCATGCGGACGAAGTCTCCCTCGTCGAGCTTGTCGCCCTTGCCCTCGGCGACCGTCCGCACGGCTGCCTCGTCGGGGGCTTCGGCGTCCTCGGCGACGGTGAGCTTCGGCTCCTCGCCGACCTTGCCGGAGACCTTCGTGAGGGCTTCGGAGGAACCGTCGGACCCGTCGGAGCCGCATGCCGCGGTGAACAGCAGGGCGGGAACGACCAGGGCCGCGGCGACGCGGCGGCCGGCCTTCGCCAGGGTGCGGGGGTGTGGGGGGCGTCCCCCTCGAGATTGCAGCATCAGTCCAACTCGCGGTGTAGGGGATGTCCGGGCGTTCCGGGCGTGCCGGTCACTCTACGGGCCGCCCGGCCCACCTCCCACAACTTCCGGAAGGGCCGGTTTCGTTCCCGCGCCCGGGGCCGTGCCGGTGCGGCACGGCCCCGGGCGCGCCGTCCGCCGGGCTCACATGCCGGCGATGAGCTTCTCCACGCGCTCGTCCACCGACCGGAACGGGTCCTTGCACAGCACCGTGCGTTGGGCCTGGTCGTTCAGCTTCAGGTGCACCCAGTCCACCGTGAAGTCGCGGCGCTGCTCCTGGGCCCGGCGGATGAAGTCGCCGCGCAGCCGGGCACGGGTGGTCTGCGGCGGCACGGACTTGCCCTCGAAGATCTTGACATCGTTGCAGATCCGGGCCGCCTGCCCCTTCCGCTCCAGCAGGTAGTACAGCCCGCGGCGGCGGTGGATGTCGTGGTACGCGAGGTCTATCTGAGCGACCCGGGGGTGGGACATGGTGATGTCGTTCTTGGCCCGGTACCGCTCGATGAGCTGGTACTTCATCACCCAGTCGATCTCGGTGTTGACCTTGTCCAGCTCCTGGGTGCGGACCGCTTCCAGGGTGCGGCCCCACAGCTCCAGCACCTGATCCACCACACCCGTGCGGATGCCCCGGCGCTCACAGAAGTCGGCGGCCTTCTCGTAGTACTCCTGCTGCACCTCCAGCGCGGAGGCCTCGCGCCCGTTGGCCAGCCGGACCTTGCGCCGGCCGGTGATGTCGTTGCTGACCTCGCGGATCGCCCGGATCGGGTTCTCCAGGGTGAGGTCGCGCATGACCGTGCCCGCCTCGATCATGCGCAGCACCAGGTCGGTGGCGCCGACCTTGAGCAGCATGGTCGTCTCGGACATGTTGGAGTCGCCGACGATGACGTGGAGGCGGCGGTAGCGCTCGGCGTCGGCGTGCGGCTCGTCGCGGGTGTTGATGATCGGCCGGGACCGGGTGGTGGCGGAGCTGACGCCCTCCCAGATGTGCTCGGCGCGCTGGCTGACGCAGTAGACCGCGCCGCGCGGGGTCTGGAGCACCTTGCCGGCGCCGCAGATGAGCTGCCGGGTCACCAGGAACGGGATGAGGATGTCCGCCAGGCGCGAGAACTCCCCGTGCCGGGCCACGAGGTAGTTCTCGTGGCAGCCGTAGGAGTTGCCGGCCGAGTCGGTGTTGTTCTTGAACAGGTAGACATCGCCCGCGATGCCCTCCTCGTGGAGGCGTCGCTCGGCGTCGACGAGGAGTCCCTCGAGGGTACGCTCGCCCGCCTTGTCGTGGGTGACCAGCTCGGTCACGTTGTCGCACTCCGGAGTGGCGTACTCCGGATGCGAGCCCACGTCGAGGTAGAGGCGGGCGCCGTTGCGGAGGAAGACGTTGCTGCTGCGGCCCCATGACACGACACGGCGGAAGAGGTACCGCGCCACCTCGTCAGGAGACAGGCGCCGCTGTCCCCGAAACGTACACGTGACGCCGTACTCGTTCTCCAGCCCGAAGATTCGGCGGTCCATGAATGAACTTTACGCCTGATGCCCGTTTTTGAAACCGGCTCCGGCGCCCCCGTTCCGATCACCTTCCACCCGGACGACGGCATCGGGGGAGGGGGCGGCGGGCGGGGGCGGGGCGGGGGCCGCCAGGGCACGCCGGGTGGCCAGCAGGACCAGCAGCGCGGCCAGGCCGCCCGCACCTGCGACGAGGAAGCCCGCCGGCGCTCCGCCCCACTCGATGACCGGGCCCACCACGGCCGTCCCCGCCGCGGCCCCGACACCGAAGGACGTCACCAGCCAGGAGAACGCCTCCGTGACCGTGCCCGACGGCGCGTGCCGGTCCACCACGACGAAGGCACAGGCCAGCGCGGGGGCCAGGAAAAGACCCGCGGCCCCGGCCAGGACGGTCATCGCCACGGGGCCCGGTGTCAGCGCCAGCGGCAGATAGCCGGCAGCCAGGGCGGCCACCAGGGCGCGCAGCCGGGTCTCAGGCTCTCCCGCCCAGGTGCGGGCTCCGTAGGCCAGGCCGCCGACCAGGGCGCCGGCGCCCAGCGCCGAGAGCAGATAACTGGAGATCAGCTCGTCACCGTGGCCGTCCGCGTAGGCGACCGCGGCCACCGCGATCGTCCCCAGGGCGAGGCCGACGAAGAAGAACGAGCCGAGCAGGGCGACCAGACCACCGGAGCGCAGGGCCCCCAGCCAGTGCGCCTCGCGCGGTTCGGAGCGCCAGCGCCGGGAGGGGGGCGAGACCACCACGGACAGGGCGCCCAGCACTCCCAGGGCATTGATCACCAGCAGGGCCGCGGCCTCGCTCCAGAGGGCCACCAGCACCGTGACGGCCAGCGGCCCCAGGGTGAACATCACCTCCTGGGCCACCGCGTCCAGCGCGTAGGCGGCGTGTACCCGGTCGGGGTGTTTCAGGACGGACGGCCACAGCGCGCGCAGGCCACCCTCCAGGGGCGGAGTGAACAGACCGGCGACGGCCGCCGCCGCGCAGGCGACGGGCAGTGACTCGACGCCGGCGAGGGCGAGGACGGCCATGCCGAGACCGGAGAGCAGCGCGGCGGGCAGCATGACTCTCGGCTGGCCCCACAGATCCACCGCGCGGCCCAGCAGCGGCTGGCCGACGGCGTTGGACAGTCCGTAGACGGCCGACAGCACGCCCGCCAGGGTGTAACTGCCGCCTTCCGCGCGGACGAACAGCACGATCGCCAGGGGGGCGGTGGCGTTCGGCAACCGGCCGAGCAGGGTGCCGGCGAGCAGCCGCGCGGCGTGTCTGACGCGCAGCAGTTCGGCGTAGCCCGTCGCCATGGGTCGGCTCCTCTTCCCCGGAGTTCTCCGGCGGCCTACCGAAGTGTTACGTATAATGTTCTCAGTCATACGTACCATGAACCAGCTCCCGGGTCCATGCCGGCCCGGGCACCGCCCGTACCTCCGTCCGCTCCGGGAGCCGGCCAGTGAGCATCGACCGACCCCGGCCCACGAGCCGGGACGTGGCGCGGGCCGCCGGGGTCTCGCAGGCGGCCGTCTCCCTGGTCCTGGGCGGCAAGTGGCGCGGCCGGGTCTCGCCGGGCAAGGCCGCGGCGGTCCGGGAGGCGGCGCGGAAGCTGGGCTACCGGCCGAACCTGGCCGCGCGCAGTCTGCGGTTGGGACGCACCCGCACCGCACTGCTGGTGGTCCCGGCGCTCACCAACGAGTTCTTCGCCCGGATCCACGCGGGCGCCGCACGGGTGGCCGCCGAGCACGGCTTCGGGGTGGTCCTCTATCCCTCCCCGGAGGGCGTCGGACCCGCCCGGGACCCCTTCGGCTCCGCCGGCGCCGCCCTGGACGGCGTGATCGCCTCCTCGATGGCCTCCGAGGCGCTGGCCGCCCTGCGCTCCGGTGGCGAGCTGCCGCTGGTGATGCTCGACAGCGAGCCGGGGAACACCCATGCGGCGGCCACCGTCAACCTCGACATCGCCGACGGCATGCGGCAGGCGGTGAGGTACCTGCTGGAACTGGGGCACCGCCGGGTGGCCCACATCGCCGCGGCGGTGGACTCCTGGACCTTCGAGGTGCGGGCCGCGGCGCTGGCCGAGTTCCTGGCGGGGGCGGGCTGTCCGCCGCCGCCGGTCTGGACGGCCGCTCTGGACGTGGCCGCAGGGGCGCGTGCCGCCGCACAGGCTATGGCGACGGCCCCCCGGCCGACCGCACTGGTGTGCGACGACGACGTGCTCGCCGCGGGCGCGTGCAAGGCGGTGCGGCGGCTGGGGCTGCGGGTGCCCGAGGACGTCTCGGTGACCGGCTTCGACGATCTGGCGCTCGCCAGGGCGGTCGAGCCGGAGCTGACGACGGTGCGGCTGCCCGCCGAGGAGGCGGGGGCGGCCGGAATGCGGGCGCTGCTGGCCGTCCTGGACGGCCGGACGGAGGGCGCCGGCCCGGACCGCCGGACACATGAGGCGGACGGCTCCGGACCCCCTGTCCGGGTGACCACTCTGCCGGTGCGGCTGGCCGTGCGGGGTTCCACCGCCCCGCCCCCGGACACGCCCGTGGGCCCCGGCGAACGCTGAGCGCGACCGGGGCCCACGGGACTGCCGACGGAAACCGACGCTACTCCTCGGAGGCGGGCGACTCCCCCGGGGACTCGTCCGACGAGGCCCCGCCGGACGGCTCCCCCTCGGACGCGGACGCACCGCCCTCCCCCAGCAACCGGGAGAGCCGCTGGCCGAGCAGACGCTTGAACTTTCGCTGCTGGGGCCGGGTGCGGTCCAGGACGGCGACCTCCAGTTGGTCGGCGGTGAGGGTGCGCTCGCCGCCGTTGCTGTCCCGGCTCAGGGACTCCACCGCCAGTCCGAGGGCCTCGGCCAGGGTCATCCCGTCCCGGTGACGCTGCTCGAGGTACCCGCCGATCTGGTCGGAGTTGCCGCCGACCGCCACCGAGCCGTGCTCGTCGACGATGGAACCGTCGTGCGGCAGCCGGTAGATCTGGTCGTCCTCGGGGCCCTCCCCGACCTCGGCGACGATCAGCTCCACCTCGTACGGCTTCTCCGCCGCGCTGGAGAAGATGGTGCCCAGGGTCTGGGCGTAGACGTTGGCCAGGCCCCGCGCGGTGACGTCCGTGCGGGCGTAGGTGTAGCCGCGCAGGTCGGCGTAGCGGACGCCGCCGATGCGCAGGTTCTCGAACTCGTTGTACTTGCCCACCGCCGCGAAGGCGATCCGGTCGTAGATCTCGCTGACCTTGTGCAGTGCCCGAGAGGGGTTCTCGGCGACGAACACGATGCCGTCGGCGTACTGCAACACGACCACGCTGCGGCCGCGCGCGATGCCCTTGCGGGCGTACTCGGCGCGGTCCGCCATGGCCTGCTGGGGTGAGACATAGAACGGCGTCGACACCGGCTATCGGTCCCTTCCTGATCTAGAGCACAGGGGCCTGGGGCCCGTTGGGCGACTGGAGCCGGCCGTCGTGCACCGAGCGGGCGATCCCGGCGACCTCCTCCTCGGTGAGCCTGCGGAAGCCATCCTCGGTGATCACCGTGACGACGGGGTAGATCCTGCGCACCAGGTCGGGGCCACCGGTGGCCGAGTCGTCGTCGGCGGCGTCGTAGAGGGCCTGGACGACGGCCGTGACCGCCTGCCGCTCGCCGAGGTCGTCGCGGTACAGCTTCTTGAGCGAACCGCGCGCGAAGACCGAGCCGGAGCCGACCGCCGCGAAGCCCTGCTCCTCGGAGCGCCCGCCGGTGACGTCGTAGGAGAAAATGCGGCCCCTGTCCCGGTCCACGTCGTACCCGGCGAACAGCGGGATCACCGCCAGGCCCTGCATGGCCATGCCGAGGTTGCCGCGGATCATCGTGGACAGGCGGTTGGCCTTGCCCTCCAGGGACAGCCGGGTGCCCTCGACCTTCTCGAAGTGCTCCAGCTCCAGCTGGAAGAGCCTGACCATCTCCACGGCGAGCCCGGCGGTCCCGGCGATGCCCACGGCGCTGTACTCGTCGGCCGGGAAGACCTTCTCGATGTCGCGCTGGGCGATCATGTTGCCCATCGTCGCGCGCCGGTCGCCGGCCAGCACCACGCCGCCGGGGAAGGCGGCCGCGACGATCGTCGTGCCGTGCGGCGCCTCGACGGCGCCCTTCACGGGCGGGAGCGGACGGTTGCCGGGGAGCTGCTCGGGCGCGTGCTCGGACAGGAAGTCCATGAACGAGGACGAGCCCGGCGTCAGGAAGGCAGCAGGCAGACGCCCTGTGCTACGGGTGTTGGCTTCCACACGTTTCCTTCCACCAGATCGTGAGACCGGATCTTGAGAATTCCGCACGGACCTTACCCGTGGCGGCGGATGTCATCCGTCCCGCACCCCCGCCGTCGCGGGGGTGCGGGACGGACGGGCAAGCGTTACTCCCCGCCCTTCTGCACGAAGGAGCGCACGAAGTCCTCGGCGTTCTCCTCCAGCACGTCGTCGATCTCGTCCAGTACGGAGTCCACCTCGTCCGACAGCGCCTCCTGGCGCTCCTTGAGGTCCTCCGAGACCTGCGCGTCCTGCGCCTGCTCCTCGGTCTCCTCGGTGGAGCGCGCCGCCTTCTGCTGACCGCCGCCGGTGTCCTTGGTCGCCATATACCTCACCCCGCTCGGTTGGAGCGTACAAGATCAGACTTTACAAGCCGGGCCTGACATCGGCCCTCCTCTGCCGCATCTCTGCCGCTTCCGCCGCCGTATGGCCGCCGTGCCGCCGCCGCGTCACTGGCCGCGCCGCCGCGGACGTCCGGAAGCCATCTCCATGATTCCCTCATCCGGAGAGGTTCAGCCTTCCCCCTCTCTCCCGGTTCACCTCCCTGACAGCGCCCTGACCAGTTCCTCCGCCGTGCGGCAGCGGTCGAGCAGGTCACCGACGTGGGCGCGCGTGCCGCGCAGCGGTTCCAGGGTGGGTACCCGCTGGAGGGAGTCCCGACCCGGCAGATCGAAGATCACCGAGTCCCAGGAGGCCGCGGCCACCGCGTCGGGGTACCGCTCCAGGCACTGGCCGCGGAAGTAGGCGCGGGTGTCCTCCGGCGGCCGGGAGCGGGCTCCCTCCACTTCCGCCTCGTCCAGCAGCCGCTTCATCCGGCCGCGGGCCGCCAGGCGGTTGTACAGGCCCTTGTCGGGGCGCACGTCGGCGTACTGCAGGTCCACCAGGTGCAGCCGGGCCGCGTCCCAGCCCAGGCCGTCACGGCGCCGGTAGCCTTCCAGCAGCTCCCGCTTGGCGACCCAGTCCAGCTCGCCGGCCAGACTCATCGGATCACTCTCCAGGCGTACCAGGACATCCTCCCAGCGGGCCAGCACGTCTCTGGTCTGCTCGTCCGCGTCCTGCCCCCAGCGTTCCTCCACGTACTTGCGGGCCAGCTCGTAGTACTCCATCTGAAGCTGCACGGCGGTCAGTGTCCGTCCGCTGCGGAGTGTGATCGGACGGCGCAGCGCCGGATCGTGGCTGATCCGGTGGAGGGTGCGTACGGGCTGGTCAACGGCCAGGTCGACGGCGATGAAGCCGTCCTCGATCATGGACAGCACCAGGGAGGTGGTGCCGAGCTTGAGGTAGGTGGAGATCTCCGACAGGTTGGCGTCGCCGACGATCACATGCAGCCGGCGGTACTTCTCGGCGTCGGCGTGCGGCTCGTCGCGGGTGTTGATGATCGGCCGTTTGAGGGTGGTCTCCAGGCCGACCTCCACCTCGAAGTAGTCGGCCCGCTGGCTGATCTGGAAACCGTGCTCGGAGCCGTCCTGGCCGATCCCGACGCGCCCGGCGCCGGTGACGACCTGGCGGGAGACGAAGAAGGGCGTCAGGTGGCGCACGATGTCCGAGAAGGGGGTCTCCCGCTTCATCAGGTAGTTCTCGTGGCAGCCGTAGGAGGCGCCCTTGTTGTCGGTGTTGTTCTTGTAGAGGTGGATCGGATGGGCTCCGGGCACCTCGGCGGCGCGCCCGGCGGCCTCGGCCATGATCCGCTCGCCGGCCTTGTCCCACAGCACAGCGTCCCTCGGATTGGTGACCTCCGGTGCGCTGTACTCGGGATGCGCGTGGTCCACGTACAGCCGCGCGCCGTTGGTGAGGATCACGTTGGCCAGACCGATGTCCTCGTCCGTCAGCTGACTGGAGTCGGCGGTCTCGCGTGCGAGATCGAAGCCCCGGGCGTCCCGCAGCGGGTTCTCCTCCTCGAAGTCCCACCGGGCGCGGCGCGCCCGGTGCATCGCCGCCGCATAGGCGTTGACGACCTGGGACGAGGTGAGCATGGCATTGGCGTTCGGGTGACCGGGGACGGAGATCCCGTACTCCGTCTCGATACCCATCACTCGCCGTACGGTCATGCGGCCCTCCTTGCCCGGCGGCGGCCCGCCTTCGGGTCGCCGCTCAAGTCCCGCTGCGCATCCGGCCCGCTTGCGGCCCTGGCCCGCATCCCGCATGGCGGCGGTACGGACGAGCCTAGGGCGGTCGGGCCCCGGTCGGGAGATCACTGGGGATTTCCCGTGTTTCCCCGGTGGGGATCGGTCCGAAAAGATTCGGCTGCGGACGCCCTCCCCGCCTCTCGACGGGGACACGGGCGTCCGCAGCCGGACGGTGTCTTCTACAGGTACTGACCGGTGTTGGCCACCGTGTCGATGGAGCGTCCGGTGTCCGCGCCCTGCTTTCCGGTGACGAGGGTGCGGATGAAGACGATCCGCTCACCCTTCTTGCCGGAGATGCGGGCCCAGTCGTCGGGGTTGGTGGTGTTGGGCAGGTCCTCGTTCTCCTTGAACTCGTCCACGCACGCGGCGAGCAGATGGGAGACCCGCAGACCCTTCTGGTTGTGGTCGAGGAATGCCTTGATCGCCATCTTCTTGGCCCGGTCGACGATGTTCTGGATCATCGCGCCGGAGTTGAAGTCCTTGAAGTACAGGACCTCCTTGTCACCATTGGCGTAAGTGACCTCCAGGAAGCGGTTCTCCTCGGACTCGGCGTACATCTGCTCGACGACCGACTGGATCATCCCGGCGACGGTGGCCTCGGGATCCTTGTTGTGCTCCGCGAGGTCGTCCGAGTGCAGCGGGAGGTTCGGGGTCAGGTACTTCGAGAAGATGTCCTTGGCGGCCTCGGCGTCCGGACGCTCGATCTTGATCTTCACATCGAGGCGGCCCGGGCGCAGGATCGCCGGGTCGATCATGTCCTCCCGGTTGGAGGCCCCGATGACGATGACGTTCTCCAGCCCCTCCACGCCGTCGATCTCCGACAGCAGCTGCGGGACGATGGTGTTCTCCACATCCGAACTGACACCGGAGCCGCGGGTGCGGAACAGGGAGTCCATCTCGTCGAAGAAGACGATGACGGGCGTGCCCTCGCTCGCTTTCTCCCGGGCGCGCTGGAAGACCAGCCGGATGTGCCGCTCGGTCTCACCGACGTACTTGTTCAGCAGCTCGGGGCCCTTGATATTGAGGAAATAGCTCTTCCCCTGGGGCTGCCCGGTTACCTCGGCGACCTTCTTGGCAAGGGAATTGGCCACGGCCTTGGCGATGAGGGTCTTGCCGCAGCCGGGCGGACCGTAGAGCAGGACGCCCTTGGGCGGGCGGAGTTCGTGCTCCTTGAACAGGTCCGGATAGAGGTAGGGGAGTTCCACCGCGTCGCGGATCAGCTCGATCTGACCGCCCAGGCCACCGATCTTGTTGTAGTCGATGTCCGGGACTTCCTCGAGGACAAGCTCCTCGACCTCGCTCTTGGGCACGACCTCGTAGACGTATCCCGAACGCGGCTCCAGCAGCAGCGCGTCACCGGCCCGGAGCGTGGCCTTCATAAGGGGCTCGGCAAGCTTGACCACGCGCTCCTCGTCGGTGTGTCCGATCACCAGGGCGCGTTCGCCGTCCTCCAGGACCTCCTTGAGGGTGACGATGTCCCCGGCACGTTCGAACTCCATGGCCTCGACCACGTTGAGCGCCTCGTTCAGCATGACCTCCTGGCCACGCCTGAGCTCAACGAGATCGACGCTGGGACTGACATTCACCCGGAGCTTGCGCCCGCCGGTGAAGATGTCGGCCGTGCCGTCCTCGTTCGCCTGCAGAAAGACCCCGAAGCCGGCCGGCGGCTGAGCCAGCCGGTCGACCTCCTCCTTGAGTGCCACGATCTGGTCACGGGCCTCACGGAGGGTGTTGGCGAGCCGCTCGTTCTGTGCGGACACACCGGCCAGGCTCGTCTGCAGCTCGACGATCCGCTCCTCGAGAATCCGAGTGTGGCGCGGAGAGTCGGCGAGCTTGCGGCGCAGGACGGCGATCTCCTGCTCGAGATGGGCAACCTGGCCTGCCGGGTCGTCGGAACCCCGTTCGGGCCGGATGCCGCGGTTGATGTCGTCGTCGTGGGCTGCCACGGTCCTCACCTCCTCCAAAGGGAGCTGGACGCTTCCTGACCCTACCTGGACCCGCGGGGGTTGAAACCCCTAGATCACAAACACGGTCGGGGTGTGCCTGATCTTCACCCTTGCGCACTCCCTTACCCCGGGTGAATACCCACCCAACCTCGCCGGAAAGCGGCCGGTTGTATCGTCTGAAGTGTCAACCCCCGTCACGGGTGGCTCTATTCCGCCAAGATCACACCGACAATCCGTCACACGGTCCGGCCACGAACGCAGGAACGGCAGGCAGTAACATGGGCTCGCACAACGAGCAGACCGCAGAGCTTGAGGTCTGGATCGACCAGGAACTCTGCACCGGCGACGGTATCTGCGCGCAGTACGCACCCGAGGTGTTCGAGCTGGACATCGACGGACTCGCCTACGTGAAGGGGCCCGCCCCCGCGGGCGAGGAGGCCGAGCTGCGCACGGAGCCGGGCGCCACCGTTCCCGTCCCCCTCCCGCTGCTGGGCGACGTGGTGGATTCGGCCAGGGAATGTCCGGGCGAGTGCATCCACGTGCGCCGGGCGGCCGACGGCGTCGAGGTGTACGGCCCCGACGCCGGGTAACGCGGCGGCACTCCGGCCTCCGGCCGCGCCGGGCGTCGCGTGACCGCTCAGACACCCCGGGTCGTCGGCGCCGCCTCCAGCACGAACTTCCCGCCCCGCCACTCCCATTCGACGTCCCGCGCCCTGTCGGGACAGCAGCGGGGCACGCCCGGCGACGAGTAGCCCAGCAGCCTGGCGGACACCGTGCGGTCGCGGACGGTCAGATCCTGCACCGCCATCCCCTCCCCCGGGTCCACCAGGGTCCCGGCCACCCGGGGCGCGCCTCCCCGGCGTGCGGGGTGCGCCAGAACGTACACCCCGCTGGGCGGGGTGCCGATCCCCGCGGCGCAGCGGACCACCGCGACGGTCTCGGCCCGGCCGTCCCCGTCGAAGTCCACGGCCGCCCGGTCGACCACCTCGGCCTCCGCCGGACCGCACTCCAGCGGGTAACGGGCCGTGTCCGCGTCCGGGCCGGGGGCGGGCACGGCGGCCCCCCGCGGCTGGGTCGCGTCGGCGCCGGTGGGATCCAGCAGCGCGAAGGCGCCCAGCAGCGCACCCAGCGCCGCGGCGGTGGCGAGCCAGTGCGGGGCGCGGGCGCGGGTGTGGGCGGGTACCGCGGAGGAAGGCGCGGGGGGTGAGGGCGCCCGGCCCGCCGAGGTGGCGCCGGCCGGACCGGGCCGGGGCGGGACGTACGACGGGGAGGCGGCGGAGGGGGGCGAAGAGGAGGGCGCGGAGTCTGCCGGAAGCTGCACGCGGGACGGCTCCTGTGGGGGTGCGGGCGGCCGGGGGTGCCCAGCATCGTGCCATACGTCACACCGCGCAGGAACGGCCGGGTCGCGCTTCGCGGCCCGGTCTCCCGTCCGGCCCTCGCCAGGCCCTCCGCATGCCCCTGCTGCCCGGGCCGCTGTAGTCCTCCCCGTAGGCGCCCTTGGCCGGGCGGCGGCGGCGCATCGGGGGCTCCACTCCGTCGGCGAGCCGGCGGGCGGTGAGCAGGAAGCCGGTGTGCCCGATCATGCGGTGGTCGGGGCGGACGGCCAGGCCCTCGACGTGCCAGGTGCGCACCATCGTCTCCCATGCGGCCGGCTCGTTGAAGGTGCCGTGCTCGCGTATCGACTCCACGGTACGGGCGAGCTGGGTGGTCGTGGCGACGTAGGCGCACAGGATGCCGCCGGGGACGAGGGCCTTGGAGACGGCCTCCAGGCACTCCCAGGGGGCGAGCATGTCCAGGATGACGCGGTCGACCTCGGTGTCGGACAGGTTGTCCTGGAGGTCTCCGACGGTCAGCTGCCAGGCCGGGTGTGGCCCGCCGAAGTACCGCTCGACGTTCGCCCGCGCGATGTCGGCGAAGTCGGCGCGGCGCTCGTAGGAGTGCAGCATGCCCCGGTCGCCCACAGCCCGCAGCAGGAAGGCACTCAGGGAGCCGGAGCCGACGCCCGCCTCGACAACGCGCGCGCCGGGGAAGATGTCGGCCATCGCGAGGATCTGCCCCGCGTCCTTGGGGTAGACGACGGCCGCGCCGCGCGGCATGGACAGGACGTAGTCGGGGAGCAGGGGACGCAGCGCGAGGTAGGCGACGTTTCCCGTGGTACGGACGACCGTGCCCTCGGGAGCACCGATCAGCTCGTCGTGGGGGAAGGCTCCCTTGTGGGTGTGGAAGCTCTTCCCCGCCTCGAGCGTGAAGGTGTAGTGGCGTCCCTTGGGGTCGGTGAGCTGGACCTGGTCCCCGACCTGGAAGGGCCCGCGACGGCGGGCGGCACCGGTCGGTTCGGACATGGGGGCAAGGGTAGTCCAGGCACGCGCTCCGGCCGTAATCGAGGCCCGGCTCCCCTCCTTCCGCCCCGCCCGGGCGGGGCGGAAGGAGGGGAGCCGGGACGTTCTCAGGAGGCGGGCTTGGCCATGGCCGCCACGAAGGCCCGCTCGACGTCACCGGCCGAGAGCACCCCGTAGATCTCGCCGCTGCCCTCCACCACCAGGTACTCGGTGGCGGGAGTGGCGCGCAGGTGCTCCAACAGCTCCTCGCCGGCCAGCTCGGCCCACACCCGCATGCCTTCGGCGAGGTCCTGGGCGAGGGTGCTCGCCGCCACCCAGGGGCGGCGGTGCTCGGGCACCCCGGCGATGGCGGCCTCGCGGACCACGGCGACCGCCTCCCCCTGGCCGTCCACGACCACCAGGGCCCTGGCCCCGGCCTCGTTGGCACGGCGCAGCCCCTCCGACAGGGGGGTGTCGGAGGAGACGGGGACAGCGCGGCGGGTCAGGGCGCGGGCGCTCAGCTCGGGCAGGCGCTCGCGCAGCCTGGCCATGCGCAGGCTGTTGCCGGCGCCGGTCCAGATGATGGCCGCGAGGATCGCGGCGAGCAGGGCGTCGGTGATGGAGTCCACCCCGCCGAAGCCCTCCTCGGCCCCGTAACCACCCGCGTAGCTGAGCAGCGGCATCCCGATCAGGACGGCGACGGCGAGCGCACGGCCGCTCCAGGCGGCGGCGACGGTGCCGGTCATCGGCCTGCCGCTGATCTTCCACACCACCGCACGCAGCATCCGGCCGCCGTCCAGGGGCAGCCCCGGCAGCAGGTTGAAGATCGCGACGATGAGGTTGGAGATCATCAGCCCGGCCAGCAGCACCGCGGGCACGGTACCGGGCTCGACGGCGAACAGCCCCAGGTAGAACACGCCCGCCAGCACCAGGGAGAGCAGCGGACCGACGAAGGCCAGGACGAACTCCCGGCCCGGGGTCTCGCTCTCCTTCTCGATCTCCGACACCCCGCCGAAGAACTGGAGCTGGATACGGCGCACCGGGAGCTTGAAACGCAGGGCGGCGACGGTGTGGGCCAGCTCGTGGACCAGCACCGAGGCGTAGAAGGCGACCGCGAAGAACAGGGACACCAGGTAGCGGGCGCCGCCCAGCTCCGGGAGCACGCGCTCCAGCTGGCCGCCGAAGACCCAGGTGATCAGCGCGGCGACGACGAACCAGCTCGGCGCCACGTACACGGGCACGCCGAAGGGGCGGCCCATGAGAATGCCGCCGCCGCTCCCCCGCGAGCGCTTCGGCCCGCCGTCCGCCGATTTGCCGGGGCCGGGCTCCGGCCGCCCGCCGTTGTCCGTGTCCGCCACGGGTTCCCCTCGTAGAAGGTGCCCCCGCCCCCGGTGGTCGGCCCCCGCGACCGTGTGGTGCGAGGGGGGTGCGAGGGGTTACGTCATCGATGGTAAGCGGCGGGATGTCGGTGGCGGGCCGTAGGGTCGTGTCCATGGTCTCCCATCCGGCACCCGGCAAGGCGTCCTCGCCCGCCTCGCCGCCCAACTCCCTGTCACCGTCACGGGCCGCCGACTTCATGCAGTGCCCGCTGCTGTACCGCTTCCGGGTGATCGACAGGCTGCCCGAGAAGCCGACGCCCGCGGCCACCCGGGGCACGGTGGTGCACGCGGTGCTGGAGCGGCTCTTCGACGCTCCGGCCGCCGAGCGCAGTGTGCGCCGGGCGCGCTCGCTGGTGGTGCGGGAGTGGGAGCGGCTGCTGGCGAAGCGGCCGGAGCTGGCGGAGCTGTTCGCGGAGGACGACGAGACGGCCCCGGGCGAGGGCGCGGCCGACGGCGCCGAGCTGGCGCAGTGGCTGGCCCGGGCGGAGGAGCTGGTCGAGCGGTGGTTCTCCCTGGAGGACCCCACCAGGCTGGAACCGGCCGAGCGGGAGCTGTTCGTGGAGGCCCGCCTGGAGTCCGGGCTGCGGCTGCGCGGCATCATCGACCGGGTGGACGTGGCGCCCACCGGCGAGGTCCGCATCGTCGACTACAAGACCGGCAAGGCGCCCCGGCCGGAGTACGCGGCCGGGGCGCTGTTCCAGATGAAGTTCTACGCCCTGGTGCTGTGGCGGCTGCGCGGCACGATCCCGCGCCGGCTGCAGCTGGTCTACCTGGGCAGCTCGGACGTGCTCACCTACGACCCGGACGAGAACGACCTGCGCGGTGTGGAGCGCAAGCTGCTGGCCCTGTGGGAGGCGATCCGGCAGGCGACCGAGACCGGTGACTGGCGGCCCAGGCCGGGCCCGCTGTGCGGCTGGTGCGCCCACCGGGCACTGTGTCCGGAGTTCGGGGGCACTCCCCCGCCGTATCCGCTGATGATCCAGCCGCGGCTGCCGCTGGAGCCGGACGGCGTCGGGGGCAGTGGCACGGGCGGTTCCGCGGTCCCCCTCCCGGAGGCGGGGGGCACGGCCGTCTAGGCGAGAATGGGCCTGCCATGCCCCCGCCGCCGATAGGAGTTCACGTGGCAATCCGCGTCCTGCTGGTCGATGACCAGCCGTTGCTGCGCACCGGCTTCCGGATGATCCTGGAGGCCGAGGGGGACATCGCCGTGGTGGGCGAGGCCGGCGACGGCCTGCAGGCGCTGGACGAGGTGCGGGCGCTCCAGCCGGACGTGGTCCTGATGGACATCCGGATGCCGCGGATGGACGGCGTGGAGGCGACCCGGCAGATCACCGGCCCGGAACGGGACGGCCCCGCCAAGGTGCTGGTGCTCACCACGTTCGACCTGGACGAGTACGTGGTGGAGGCGCTGCGCGCGGGCGCCTCCGGTTTCCTGCTCAAGGACGCGCCGGCCGCCGAACTGGTGCAGGCGATCCGGGTGGTGGCGGCCGGCGAGGCGATGCTCGCCCCCAGCATCACCCGACGCCTGCTGGACAAGTACGCCGGGAGACTGCCCTCGGGCGAGGAGGAGGTGCCCGACGCGCTGGACACGCTCACCGACCGCGAGGTCGAGGTCCTCAAACTGGTGGCGCGGGGCCTGTCGAACGCCGAGATCGCAGCGGACCTCTTCGTCAGCGAGACGACGGTGAAGACCCACGTCGGCCATGTGCTGACCAAGCTGGGCCTGCGCGACCGGGTACAGGCGGCGGTGTACGCGTACGAGAGCGGGCTGGTCCGCCCCGGCGACCGGTAGGACGCCCGCCGGACCCGGTGACACGGCCGCGCCACCCGCCGCGGGGAGGCGGCGGGCGGCGCGGCCGGTGCCGGTTCGGGGGCGGGATCAGCCCCCGGCGCCCTTGCCGATCTCCCAGAAACGAAAGACCGTGGAGGCGTCCAGCGTCCACTCCAGCCCGGAGACGTCCTCGTGCGCCACCGCGTACTGCTTGCCCTGCCAGACGGGCAGCACCGGCAGATCCCGGGCGACGATGTCCTGGATCTCACCGAAGTCCTTCACGGTGGCGGCGCGGTCGCTCGCCGCGGCCGTCCGCGGCAGCAGCTCGGAGGTGATCCGTCCGGCGTCGTAGCCGTTGCCCAGCACGTTGTCCTCGCCGAAGAAGGGCGCGGTGAAGTTGTCGGCGTCGGGGTAGTCGGGCACCCAGCCCTTGACATACACCCCGTACTCGCCCGCCTCGACGCCCTTCTCGTACTCCTCCAGTTCCACGCTCTCGACCTTGGCGTCGAACAGGCCGCTGGCGTTGAGCTGCTGGGCGATCTCCTCGAACTCCCGGACGGTGGCGGGCCCGTAGCGCACGGGGGTGGCCCACAGGGTGAGCTCGACCTTCTCGGTGATGCCCTCGGCGCGCAGGGCCCCCTTGGCCTTGCCCGGCTGCGGACGGCTGCCGTAGGCGTCGAAGAAGGCCGTGTTGTGGCCGGTGACTCCGGCGGGCACGATCGAGTACAGCGGCTCGGCGGTGCGCCGGTGGACGTCGCGGATCAGGGTGGAGCGGTCCAGCAGGTACGCGATGGCCTTGCGCACTCCCGGCTTACCGGTGACAGGGTGTTCCATGTTGAAGACCAGGTGGTGCACCTCGGCGCTGGTGCCCTCGACGACCTCCACCCCGTTCTCGGCGCTCGCCGCCGCGTCCAGGTCCGCGATGTCGTCCATGGCCAGACCGCGGTAGGCCAGGTCCACCTCGCCGCTGCTCAGGGCCCTCCTCAGTGCCACCTGGTCGCCGTGGAAGAGCTTCATGGTCATCCCGGAGTTCTTCACCTGCGCGGGCCCGAGGTAGTCCGGGTTGACGGAGAAGACGGCTTCCTCGTCGCCGTAGGAGTCCAGGCGGTAGACGCCCGAGCCGACGGCCTTGCCGTCGGTGCGCAGTTCGTCGGCCGGGTAGAACCGGTGGTCGACGATCGAGCCGGCACCGGAGGCGATCTTCTGCGGGAAGGTGGCGTCGGGAGCACCGAGACGGAAGACGACCGTCCCGGCGTCCGGGGTCTCGATCTCCTCGATGCCCGACAGCATCACGGCGGGGCCGTCGGGATCGTCGATGCGCAGGGTCCGCTCGAAGGAGAACTTCACGTCCTTGGAGGTGAGCGGGTTGCCGTTGGTGAACTTCAGCCCGTCCCTGAGCACGCACCGGAAGACCTGGCTGCCGTCGTCGGTGAACTCACAGCCGCGCGCGGCCTCCGGCTGGGGTTCCCCGCCGTTCCTGGGGAAGCTGAGCAGTGACTGGAAGACGTTGTTGAAGATCAGCCAGGATCCCGGGTCGTAGCCGGAGGCGGGATCGACGGCCAGGACCTCGTCGGTCATACCCATCACGATCCGTCCGCCCTCGCCGGCTCTCGTCCCCTGCTGGTCACCGCAGCCGGTGAGCAGTGCGGCGACCAGGGCCGTGCCGACCGGAAGCACCCGGAAACGGGCCCTTTTCCTCACGTTCGCATCCTCATCCGTTGGTGTGTGCCGTTCTCCGAACCCCCGTTCTCACAGCTCCGTGCCGCCTCCCGGCCGGAGGCGGCACGGGTGAAGCTCAGTCCTGAACGCCCCTTCCCAGTTCCCACAGCTGGAGCACGGAGGAGGAGTTGAGCGCCCACTCCACCCCGGTGACCCCGTCGCGGGCGGCGACGTACTGCTTGCCCTGCCACAGCGGCAGCACGGGCACCTCCTCGGCGACGATGTCCTGGACCCGGACGAAGTCGTCGACCGCCTGGTCGCGCTGCTCCTTGACCCGGGTACGCGGGATGAGCTGCTCGCGGATCTCGTTGTTCTCGTACGGGGAGTTCAGGAAGTTGTCCTCGGCGAAGAAGGGCGCGACGAAGTTGTCCGGGTCGGGGAAGTCCGGGAACCAGCCCATGCCGTAGACCGCGTACTCCTGCTCGGTCGAGGCGGGCCGGTAGGTCTTCCACGGCACGCCCTTGACCGTCGCCCTGAACAGCCCGGAGTCGTTGAGCTGCTCGGCCAGCGCCTTGAACTCGTCGGCCGTGGCAGGGCCGTAGTGGTCGGTGGTGTAGGTGAGGTCCACCTCGACCGGGATGTCGACGTCGGCGCGTTCGAGAGTGGCGCGGGCCGCCTCGGCGTCGGGCTCGCCGTAGGCGTTGAAGAAGGAGTTGTGGTGGCCGGTCAGCCCGCCGGGGACGATGGAGTACAGCGGCTCGGCGGTCCGTGCGTACACGTCGCGCACCAGCTCGCCGCGGTCCACGGTCCGGGCGATGGCCTGACGTACGGCCTTGCTGCCGACGACCGGGTCGTCGGTGGCGAAGACAAGGTAGCGGATCTCCTGGCCGGACATCTCGACGACATCGATGCCGTCGCTCTTGTCGCTCCCCAGCCGGTCGATCTGCTCGGGCGACAGGCTCCGGTTCATCACATCGATGCCGCCGTCGCGCATGGCCTTCTCCATGGCCTTGGAGTCATCGAAGAAGCGCACCTCGACGCGGCCGTTCCGCAGCTCCAGGTCGCCCTTGTAGGACTTGTTGCGGGCGAGGACCGCCCGGCCTCCCTCGACGTCGAGGGATTCCAGGACATAGGGGCCGGAGCCGGCGACCGAGTACTCCTCGTGGAGCCTGTCGGCCGGGTAGACCTCGCTGTCCAGGATCGCCGCCGCGGGGGTGGCGAGCTTGTGGGGGAAGGTGGCGTCGGGCTTCTTGAGGTGGAAGACCACCTCGTCCCCGGAGGGTGCCTCGACCCGGTCGAGGTTGCTCAGCAGCGACGCGGGGCCGCCGGGGTCGTCGATGCCGACCATCCGGTTGACGGAGAACACCACGTCCTCGGCGGTCAGTTCGTTCCCGTTGGAGAACGTGAGCCCCTCGCGGAGGGTGCAGCGGTACTGCGTGCTGCGCTGGTCGGCGAATCCGCACTCCTGCGCGGCCTCCGGCTCCGGCTGGGTGCCCGCGCGGGGCAGGCGCAGCAGGGTCTGGAAGGTGTTGCGGAAGATGTTCCAGGTGCCGACGTCGTAGACCGCAGCGGGGTCGAGCGGAGCGGGCGCCTTCTCCGTGGCCTCGATACGGTCGGTGGTACCGACAACGATCGTCCCGCTGTTCTCACCGCCGGCGCTGTCGTCGCCGCACGCGACGAGCAGGGGGACCAGCAGGCCCGCGACGGCGGGCAGCAGCAGCGTCTTACGGTTCATCGTTGACGGTCTCCTCGTCCAGCCGGGCTGTCGCCGAATTCTCCGGCCGGGAGACAGACATTAGTAGCCGCGGCTTCCACCACTTCCCCGGGCCACCGGCATGGAATTATCACGCTCCGATGACCCTGTCACACAATCCGATAACCGGACGACGGAGCGATCGACGCGAGCGGGCATCAAACGGGACACATGGACGTCCGGAAAAGGAGCCAATCGCCCTCGCCCCCACTCCGGCCGCCCCTCCACACCCCGGGATCACGTGATGAACGTCACGCAATCAACCATCAGACGAAAAGCAGAATTCAGCCACTGTATTCGTCACGCAAAATGAACGGCTCGCTGCTCACGGTTTTCGATGCATTCATCGTGCAGCGAACGGCGCACGCTCAGTACGCGGATACGACCAGAGAACGCAGAAAACGCAGATTCACTTCCTCCAGGGAGGGCACGACCGTGCGCCGGCTCGCGGGCTCGATCCGCGTCACCGACGGCACCGCCACCACATGACAGCCCGCGGCCTCCGCCGAGGCCACACCGGTCGCGGTGTCCTCCACCACCACACAGCTCCCCGGGTCCGCCCCCAGCCGCGAGGCGGCCAGCAGGTAAGGGTCCGGATGCGGCTTGGTCCGCTCCACCTCGTCACCCGCCAGGGTCAGCGCGAAGTGTTCCGGTCCCAGGGAGACGAGCATCCGGTCGATCACCCGCCGGTGCGACGCCGAGACCAGGGCGGCGGGCACGTCGTGTGCGGCCAGCTCCGTCAGCAGACGCCGGGCGCCGGGCATCAGGGAGACCCCTCGCTCGACCCGCTCGATGAACCTGGAGTTGAGCAGCACCGTCAGGTCCCCCAGGGAGATGTCCGCCCCGGTGGCCTGAATCAGGTAGGTCGCGCTCCGGGACATCGGCCCGCCGACCACCACCTCACGGTGCTCGTCGGCCAGCGCGTACCCCAGCTCGGCGAACACCTCGACCTCGGTGTCCCACCAGAAGCCCTCGGTGTCCACCAGCGTGCCGTCCATGTCCAGCAGGACGGCGTGGAGACCGGCCGCGACGGTACCGGACACGGCGGACACGGCGGACGCCGCCGCGGCCGGTCTGCCTCCTCCACCGGGGACCTGTGCGGGCGCGGAGACGGGGATCCGAGCCCCGCCGCCGAGGGCGGGCGGAACTCCGGCGCGGGAAAGGGGACGAGTCATCCGTGTGCCTCCTGTGGGGACGCGAAGGCCCATCGCCGGATCGGAGGCGAGCTGGACGGTGGAGTTGGCTGTGACGTTGAAGGTCAGGCCC
>NZ_JAJFAU010000018.1:7586-13371 GCF_022614595.1 Streptomyces sp. CNQ085 | reverse complement strand
CCCAGGCGCGGGCGACCGGCCTTCGCGTGCGCCTGGGGGCGCGGGCGACCGGCCTGTACCGGACGGATCAGTTTACGTCGGTCCGCGTACTACCGCGCGTTGAAGTATTTGGCCTCGGGGTGGTGGAGGACGATGGCGTCGGTGGACTGCTCGGGGTGGAGCTGGAACTCCTCGGAGAGTTTCACTCCGATCCGCTCGGGCTGGAGCAGCTCGGCGATCTTGGCGCGGTCGGCCAGGTCCGGGCAGGCCCCGTAGCCCAGGGAGAAGCGGGCGCCGCGGTACTTGAGGGCGAACATGTCCTCGATCGCGTCGGGGTCGTCGCCGGCGAAGCCGAGCTCGGCGCGGACCCGGGCGTGCCAGTACTCGGCCAGTGCCTCGGCCAGCTGCACCGACAGGCCGTGCAGTTCCAGGTAGTCGCGGTAGGAGTCGGCGGCGAACAGCTCCGCGGTGGCCTGGCCGATGCGGGAGCCGACGGTGACCACCTGGAAGCCCACCACGTCCGTCTGGCCGGACTCCTTGGGGCGGAAGAAGTCGGCCAGGCACAGCCGGCGCCCGCGGCGCTGGCGGGGAAAGGTGAACCGGGTCCGCTCGGCGCCGTCCTCACCGAGGACGACCAGGTCGTCGCCGTCCGAATGGCAGGGGAAGTAGCCGTAGACCACCGCGGCCTCCAGCAGGTTGTCGGTGTGCAGCCGCTCCAGCCAGCCCCGCAGCCTGGGGCGGCCCTCGCGCTCGACCAGCTCCTCGTAGGAGGGCCCGTCCCCGGTGCGCGGTGCCTTCAGCCCCCACTGCCCCTTGAACAGAGCTCCCTCGTCCAGCCAGGAGGCGTACTCCTTGAGCTGGATGCCCTTGACCACCCGCGTGCCGTGGAAGGGGGGCTCGGGCACGGGGTTGTCGGTGGCCACGTCCGAGCGCACCGGGCCGCTCTCGGCCGGCTCGGTGACCTGCGCGCTCACGGCCGCCTTGACCCGGCGCTGCCTGAGTTCGGGCAGCTTCGCTCCGGGCACGCCGCGCTTGACCGCGATCAGGGCGTCCATCAGGCGCAGGCCCTCGAAGGCGTCACGGGCGTAGCGGACCTCCCCGGCGTAGATCTCGTGCAGATCCTGCTCCACATAGGCGCGGGTCAGCGCGGCGCCGCCCAGGATCACCGGATACCTGGCGGCCAGCTCGCGGGCGTTGAGCTCCTGCAGGTTCTCCTTCATGATCACCGTGGACTTCACCAGCAGCCCGGACATGCCGATCACGTCCGCCCGGTGCTCCTCGGCCGCCTCCACGATCGCGGAGACCGGCTGCTTGATGCCGAGGTTGACCACGTTGTAGCCGTTGTTGGACAGGATGATGTCGACCAGGTTCTTGCCGATGTCGTGCACGTCCCCGCGCACCGTGGCCAGCACGATCGTGCCCTTGCCCTCGGCCCCCTCGGCCTTCTCCATATGGGGCTCCAGGTAGGCGACGGCCGTCTTCATCACCTCGGCCGACTGGAGCACGAACGGCAGCTGCATCTGCCCGGAACCGAACAGCTCCCCGACGACCTTCATCCCCGCCAGCAGGGTGTCGTTGACGATGTCCAGGGCCGGACGCCCGGCCAGGGCGGCGTCCAGATCGGCCTCCAGCCCGGTGCGCTCCCCGTCGATGATCCGCCGCCGCAGCCGCTCGTCCAGCGGCAGCGCGGCCAGCTCCTCGGCCCGGGATGCCTTCACACTCTTGGTGTCCACGCCCTCGAACAGCTCCAGGAACCGCTGCAGCGGGTCGTAGCCCTCCCGGCGCCGGTCGTGGACCAGATCCAGCGCGACCTGGACCTGCTCGTTTGGAATCCGCGCGATGGGCAGGATCTTGGAGGCGTGCACGATCGCCGAGTCCAGACCGGCCTTCACGCACTCGTCCAGGAAGACGGAGTTGAGCACCATCCGCGCGGCCGGGTTCAGGCCGAAGGAGATGTTCGACAGCCCCAGTGTGGTCTGCACCCCCGGATGCCGCCGCTTGAGCTCGCGAATCGCCTCGATGGTGGCCACCCCGTCGCGGCGGGACTCCTCGGTGCCGGTGCAGATGGTGAAGGTGAGGCAGTCGATGAGGATGTCCTCCTCGCGGATGCCCCAGTTCCCGGTCAGGTCCGCGATCAGCCGCTCGGCCACGGCCACCTTGTGCTCGGCCGTGCGGGCCTGGCCCCTCTCGTCGATGGTCAGCGCGATCAGCGCCGCGCCGTGCTCCCTGGCCAGGGCCGTGATCCGCGCGAAACGGGAGTCGGGCCCGTCGCCGTCCTCGTAGTTCACACTGTTGATCACCGCCCGGCCGCCCAGCTTCTCCAGCCCGGCGGCGATGACGGCCGGCTCGGTGGAGTCCAGCACGACCGGCAGCGTGGAGGCAGTCGCCAGCCGCCCGGCCAGCTCGGCCATGTCCGCCACGCCGTCACGCCCGACGTAGTCCACGCACACATCCAGCATGTGCGCGCCCTCGCGGATCTGCTCCCGCGCGATCTCCACGCAGTCCTCCCACCGCCCTTCCAGCATGGCGGTGCGGAACTTCTTCGACCCGTTGGCGTTGGTGCGCTCCCCGATCGCCAGATACGAGGTGTCCTGCCGGAACGGCACCGTCTGGTACAGCGACGCCGCACCCGGCTCCGGCCGCGCCTCCCGCCCGGCCGGTACCGTACCCCGCACCCGCTGAACGACCTGCCGCAGATGCTCGGGCGTCGTCCCGCAGCACCCGCCCACCAGCGACAGCCCGTACTCGGCCACGAACGACTCCTGCGCATCCGCCAGCTCACCCGCGGTCAGCGGATAGCGCGCGCCGTCGGCACCCAGCTCCGGCAGCCCGGCGTTGGGCATGCAGGCCAGCGGCACGCGGGCGTGCCGGGCCAGATAGCGCAGGTGCTCGCTCATCTCGGCCGGGCCGGTGGCGCAGTTCAGGCCGATCATGTCGATGCCCAGCGGTTCCAGCGCACACAGCGCGGCCCCGATCTCGCTGCCCAGCAGCATCGTGCCGGTGGTCTCCACCGTCACCGAGCAGATCACCGGCACCGACCACCCGGCCGCGTCCAGCGCCCGCCGCGCTCCCAGCACCGCCGCCTTGGTCTGCAGCAGGTCCTGGGTGGTCTCCACCAGCAGCGCGTCCGCGCCCCCGGCCAGCAGGCCCTCGGCATTGGCCTGGTAGGCGTCCCGCAGCGTGCGGTACCCGACATGGCCCAGGGTCGGCAGCTTGGTGCCCGGCCCCATCGACCCCAGCACCCACCGCTGCCGCCCCGTGCGCCGCGTGAAGACATCGGCCACCTCCCGCGCCACCCGCGCCCCCGCCTCGGACAGCTCCCACACCCGGCCGGCGATGTCGTACTCCGCCAGCGCCGCGAAGTTCGCACCGAAGGTGTTGGTCTCCACACAGTCCACACCGACCGCGAAGTACTCCTCGTGCACCGAGGCCACGATGTCGGGACGGGTGACGTTGAGGATCTCGTTGCAGCCCTCCAGCCGCTGGAAGTCCTCCAGCGACGGATCGGCCGCCTGCAACATCGTGCCCATCGCCCCGTCGGCCACCACCACCCGCGAGGCCAGCGCCCCACGCAACGCATCGGCACGGGGGGTCTTCGACGTATCGGCGGAGGCGGGCCCGGAGGCCGGCGTCGGATCGAGGTCGTGCGGGGTCGGCGAAGCTGCCATGGAACGGCTCCCAGAGATGCGACGGCTGTCGGCTTTGCGTCTTCCGCGGGGAAGCGCACCCGGCCAGGGTATCCGTCGGCACCGTCGGAGCGGCAGGCGTTCCGAGGCGTGGACTCCGGATGCCGAGCGGCTACCGCGGTATCGGCATGGCCCGATGGCGTTCGGCATTGCCGGACGTCGTCTTTCGGTCCACGGAGAGAGAAGCGAGCGGAGGAGAGGTGCGCGATGGCCCGGACCGTCCAGCCGCTGGAGCGGGCGGCGGCGGTACTGCGGCTGCTCGCCGAAGGTGAGCGGCGTCTCGGGCTGTCCGACATCGCCTCCCCCCTGGGCCTGGCCAAGGGCACCGCCCACGGACTGCCGCACACCCTCCGGCAGGAGGGCTTCGTCGAGCGGGACCCCGTCTCGGGAAGGTACCGACTGGGCGCGGAGCCGCTCCGGCTGGGCAACAGCTACCTGGACGTCCACGAGCTGCGGGCGCGCGCCCTGGTATGGACCGGCGATCTGGCCCGGACCAGCGGCGAGAGCGTCCATCTGGGCGTACTCCACTAGCAGGGCGTACTGGTCGTGCACCACGTCTTCCGCCCCGACGACAGCCGGAAGGTGCTGGAGGCGGGGGCGATGCGGCCGCTGCGCAGCACCGCGCTGGGCAAGGTGCTGGCCGTGTACGACCCGGTGGCCCGGCGGGCTCCGCTCCGTCCGGACCGCTCGCCCCTGTTCCCGTCCGCTCGCGCCGGTCTGTACCGGCTTGTCGGCAGGATGAGTTCGTTCATCTGCTTGGCACACTATTTGTTTGAAGCGGATCCCGGCCCGGTTCGGGGCGGTCGCTCCCGGGCAGGGTCCCGGGGTGCCCGCGCACCCTGTCGACCCGGCCGTTTTCACACAGTTTCGTCCACTCGGCCCGTGTCCGGCACGCAGTGGGAGCGCACCGGCGAGCGCGGCGACGGCTGCGGCGCGGGCACGGTCACGCCGTAGGCTGGGCCCGCACGGTAATGGAACGTCAGCCGGTACGGAGCGAGTGCTCCGGTCGGCCGGAAGGAGGCACTGGGTGATCGAGCTCGAGGGAGTTCCCGAGCTGGTCGACCCGGTCATGGTGGCCGCGTTCGAAGGCTGGAACGACGCCGGTGACGCCGCCTCCGCCGCGGTCGCGCACCTGGAACGGGAGTGGAAGGGCGAGGTGTTCGCGGCGCTGGACGCCGAGGACTACTACGACTTCCAGGTCAACCGTCCCCAGGTGTGGCTGGAGGGCGGTGTGCGCAGGATCACCTGGCCGACGACCCGTCTGTCGGTGGTGCGGATCGACGACGCCGACGGCCGGGGCCGCGCGCGCGATCTGGTGCTGGTGCGCGGTATCGAGCCGAGCATGCGCTGGAGGTCCTTCTGCAACGAGATCCTGGGCTTCGCCCACGAGCTGGGTGTGGAGATGGTCGTCGTGCTCGGCGCGCTGCTCGGGGACACCCCGCACACCCGGCCGGTCCCGGTCACGGGCGTCACCTCCGACCCGGACCTGGCCCGCACGATGGATCTGGAGGAGTCCCGCTACGAGGGCCCCACCGGCATCGTCGGCATCCTCCAGGAGGCATGCGGCCACGCGGGCGTGCCGGCGGTGAGCCTGTGGGCCGCGGTGCCGCACTACGTCTCGCAACCGCCCAACCCGAAGGCGACCCTCGCCCTGCTCAACCGCCTGGAGGACCTGCTGGACGTGCGGATCCCGATGGGCGAGCTGCCGGATGACGCCCGGGCCTGGCATCTGGGCGTGGACCAGCTCGCCACCGAGGACAACGAGGTGGCCGAGTACGTGCAGTCGCTGGAGGAGGCCCGGGACACCGCGGAGCTGCCGGAGGCGTCGGGCGAGGCGATCGCCAAGGAGTTCGAACGCTACCTGCGGCGGCGGGAGGGCCAGCCCGGCGGCCACGCCGCGGGCGGTACGGCCGCCGAGGGCGGCTCGTACCTGCGCGACACCCCGGCCGGGGGGCGTACACGTCCGGCGAAGCCACCGGAGGACGGCCCGGGGAACGGAAGCGGCCGGGAAGACGAGGGCGGCACGGAGAACGGGAACAGCCGGGAAGACGGGGGCGGCGGTACGGAGGGCCCGGAGAAGGACGGCTGAACGCACAGCGGGATGGTGGGGGGGGGGGGGG
>NZ_JAJFAU010000018.1:0-7576 GCF_022614595.1 Streptomyces sp. CNQ085 | reverse complement strand
CCCCCCCCCCACCATCACCGTCGTGTGCTCTGCCGCCTGCTCACGGGTTCAGAGCGCAACCCCCAGCAGAGCGTCCACGGCCCGCGAAACCAGGCCGGGCGCGCCGGTGTCCGTACCGCCGTCCGCCTCCTGGTGCTCGGCCCAGCGGTCGACCGCGGCCAGCGCGGCGGGGGCGTCGAGATCGTTGGCGAGGGCGGCGCGGATCTCCTCCACCAGCGCCTCGGCCGACGGACCGTCGGGGCGGGAGACGGCGGCCCGCCAGCGCCCGAGCCGGGCCACCGCCTCATCGAGGACCGCGTCCGTCCACTCCCAGTCGGCACGGTAGTGGTGGGCCAGCAGGGCCAGGCGGACGGCGGCCGGGTCGGTGCCGTCGCCGCGCAGCGCGCTGACGAAGACGAGGTTCCCCCTGGACTTGGACATCTTCTCGCCGTGGAGGGCGACCATCCCGGCGTGGACGTAGGCGCGGGCGAAGGGGTACCGGCCTGTGAACGCCTGGGCGTGCGAGGCGCCCATCTCGTGGTGGGGGAAGGCCAGGTCGGAGCCGCCGCCCTGGACATCGAAGCCCATGCCCAGGTGGTCCAGGGCGATGGCGACGCACTCGACGTGCCAGCCGGGGCGGCCGGGGCCGAGCGAGCCGCCGTCCCAGGAGGGCTCACCCTCACGGGCGGCCGTCCACAGCATCGGGTCGAGCGGGTTCTTCTTGCCCGGACGGTCCGGGTCGCCGCCGCGCTCGGCCGACAGGTGCCGCATCGTCCCGGCGTCCAGGCCGGACACCTCGCCGAAGTGGGGGTCGGAGGCGACGGAGAAGTAGACGTCGCCGTCGAGGTCGTAGGCGGCGCCGGTCTCCCGCAACCGCTCGATGACGGGAACGATCCGGGGTATGTACTCCACGGCTCCGATGTAGTGCCTGGGCGGGAGCATCCGCAGAGCGGTCATGTCCTCGCGGAAGAGGGCGGTCTCGCGCTCGGCCAGGGCCGTCCAGTCCTCACCGGTGGCGGCGGCCCGCTCCAGCAGCGGATCGTCGACGTCGGTGACGTTCTGCACGTAGTGGACCTGCCGCTTGGTGTCGAGCCACACGCGCTGCACGAGGTCGAACGCGTTGTAAGTCGCCGCGTGCCCGATGTGGGTCGCGTCGTACGGCGTGATGCCGCAGACGTAGAGGCGGGCGACGGGACCGGGGGCGAGGGTCACCCGTCCGCCGGTCGCGGTGTCGTGGAGGCTGAGGTCTCGGCCCTGACCTGGCAGGGCGGGCACCTCGGAAGCGGGCCAGGCATGCATGG
Source organism: Streptomyces sp. CNQ085 (assembly GCF_022614595.1). Classification (GTDB taxonomy): domain Bacteria; phylum Actinomycetota; class Actinomycetes; order Streptomycetales; family Streptomycetaceae; genus Streptomyces. Next base: position 6,296 of record NZ_JAJFAU010000018.1, on the reverse strand, counting down.
TCATGAGCGTAACCGGCACGCGGTGCCGTCAACGAACGGGATGCGTGTAATGGCCTGAACCAGGGCCCGGGGCCGGCGCGGCCCACTTGACGGGGCACTGCCGCCGGGGCCGACGGGCCGGACCGGTGGATCGGACGGGCAGGTCAGACGGGCGGCCAGGGGATGGGTGGCCAGTCGCCGCCGGGCAGCGGGTGGCGGCCGGAGCCGGTCAGCGCTTCGGTCCGCTTGCGCAGGGCCTCCAGTTCGGCGGGGGTGATCAGTTCGGCCAGCCGGATGGCGAGCGGTGCGCCGTCGGCCAGCGCGGTGGACAGGCCGCGCAGCGGTTCCAGCGCCTCCCCGGGCAGCGGCTCGCCCGCCCAGCCCCACAGCAGGGTGCGCAGTTTGTCGTCGGTGTGGAAGGTCACACCGTGGTCGATGCCGTACAGCCGCCCGTCCGGGGCGGTCAGCAGGTGCCCGCCCTTGCGGTCCGCGTTGTTGATCACCGCGTCGAGGACGGCCAGCCGGCGCAGCCGGGGATCGTCGGCGTGCACCAGCAGCGCGGTACGGTCCCCGCCCACGCCGACCGGGACGACGGGCTTCCAGCCAGGGCCCGGCTCCCCCTCCTCCACCAGTGCGAGCAGCTCCCCGGGGGGGGGCCCCCCGCCTTCCTCCGGCTCCTCCGCCCCGTCCGGAGGGGGCCCGATCCACAGCTGGCACATGCCCTCGCCGTACGGGCCGTCGCGCAGCACGGTCGGCGGCACCAGATGCCAGCCCAGAGCCTCGGATACCTCGTAGGCGGCCACCTCGCGCCGGGCGAGGGAGCCGTCGGGGAAGTCCCACAGCGGGCGCTCCCCGCGCACCGGCTTGTAGACGCAGGGCACTCCCCGCACGCCGCCCCCGCCGTCCGGGTCCGCCTCCGCGACCGTGCAGTACAGCACCGCGTTGGAGGCGTCACCGAGGCGCCCGCGCACCGTCAGTTCACCGCGGGCCAGCAGTTCGGCCGACGGTGCGCCGGTGCCCGCCTCCGGCCTCACAGGCCGCGGCGGTATCCGTTCTGGCGCGGGCATACGTGTCCCTCCGGGTCGAGTGGCAGACTGCACAGCGGGCACGGCGGCCGGCCGGCCTTGACGACCTCCATGGCGCGTTTGGCGAAGGCCCGGGCCGTGGCGCCGCTGATCCTCACTCGTAGCACCGGCGGGCCGTTCTCGTCATCCCGCAGCAGCCTCTCCTCGGCCTCGGCCAGGTCCTCGTCGGAGTCGGCCTCGATCTCCACGAGGGCCTGCGCCTCCACGACCACGCACTCGTCCTCGCCGTCCCAGGCCAGCGCCATGGTGCCGACCCGGAACTCCTCATCCACCGGAGACCCCAGGGGGGCGTTGTCGGTGGTCCCGGCCGGCGCGACGGCCGGGACCGGGGCGCCGCCCCCGGTGCGCCGCACGACCTCGTCCAGCAGTTCGTCTATGCGCTCGGCGAGCGCCTCGACCTGCGCCTTCTCCAGGGCGACGCTGGTGGTGCGGCCTGCCTCGGACGCCTGGAGGAAGAACGTCCGGCGGCCAGGCAGCCCGACCGTGCCGGCCACGAAGCGTTCCGGATGGTCGTAGAGGAACACCTGACGGGACACGTCCTGCTCCATCGGGTCGACTGCTGGGACACTGGCACCCTACTGCGCCCGGCGATCACGGTGCCGACCACGGCGCCCGTCACCGTGTCCGCCGCCGTGCCGGGGGCGGACACCCGTGCGATGCGGCGGGCTTCCCCCGGCGCTCTCAGGCCCCGCCCCCGACGACCGCGCCGTCGTCGCCGGCCTGTGGCGCCCCGCGCACGGCGTCCGCCTCGCGCGGGGCGAGCGAGGCGAGGTCGCCGGTGTCGCCCAGCCGCAGCAGGAAGGGGCGCAGCGAGGTGTAGCGGATGGCGGTGACCGAGCAGGGTTCGACGTGGATGCGCTGGAAGAGGTCCAGGTGCATGCCGAGGGCGTCGGCGACCAGCGACTTGATGATGTCGCCGTGCGAGCACATCAGATAGGCGGCGTCCGGCCCGTGTTCCCGCTCGATCCGCTCGTTCCACTCCCGTACGGCCTCCACGGCCCGGGTCTGCATGCCGCGCATCGTCTCACCGCCGGGGAAAGCCGCGGCCGAGGGGTGCTGCTGGACGGTGGCCATCAGCGGTTCCTCGTTCAGCTCGGCGAGCTTGCGGCCGGTCCAGTCGCCGTAGTCGCACTCGCCGATGCGCTCATCGGTGTGCAGCGGCAGTTCCGGCCTGGCGGCGGCCAGCGGCGCCAGGGTCTGGCGGCAGCGCTCCAGCGGGCTGTGGACGGCGGCGGCCAGCGGGAGCGCCGCCAGGCGATCGGGGAGGGCGGCGGCCTGGGCGGCGCCGAGCTCCTCCAGCTCGACGCCGGGAGTGCGTCCGGCCAGCAGTCCGGAGGTGTTGGCGGTGGACCGGCCGTGCCGGACGAGGAGCAGCGTGGGCATGGCAGCCAGCGTAGGCGAGGCGGGCCGGGCCGAGGGGGGGCGGGGCAGGGAAGGGGTGGCCGTCGCACGCGCCGCCGGGCCGGCGGAGGAGAATCGTGGGTGTGATTGTGGACTGTGCGATCTACCGGGCCGGACGCCGCGCCGAGGGCCCCTCCGGGCTCACGGAGGCGTTCCGGGCGGCCCGGTCGGATCGCGACGCCTTCGTGTGGATCGGGCTGTACGAGCCCGCCGAGGAGGAGTTCGAGCAGGTCTCCCGTGAGTTCGGACTGCACCCGCTGGCGGTGGAGGACGCCCGGTCGGCCTATCTGGCACGGGTGGGCGTGCGGCAGAACGACGACATGCGCAAGATCTCGGCGTGGGCGGCCATGGCCGCGGTCCCCACCATGATCGCCGGGGTGTACGGCATGAACTTCGACCACATGCCCGAGCCGGCCCGCCCGCTGGGCTGTCCGGGGGTGGTGGTGCTGATGGTCACCGTGAGTGCCGGCCTGTACCGGCTCTTCAAGCGCCGGGGCCGGCTGTAGCCGTCTCGCACGGGAGCGCGGGCCCGGGCGGCGGGGGAAGCGGGTCCAGGCGCACCGCGCGACGCCGGCCCGTCAGCCGCTCGCGGGCGTACCGGGCCTGGACGTACCCCTCCAGGACCACCGACCTGGCCGTGCTCCATCCCAGCAGGTGGCCGGTGCGGGCCAGCACGGCGAGAGCCGCGTCGCGGTGGGCACGGGCCTCCGCCAGCGCGTTCTCCCTCAGCGCCAGCTCGACGGCGGCGACATGGCCGGCGCGGGCGAAGCCCAGCATCGCCGCGCGGCACCAGGCCAGGTACTCCCGTTCGGCACGGACGGCCTCCCGGGCCGTCTCGCCGGCCCCGGGACGGCCAAAGGTGTGCCCGGCCAGACGGCCGAACCAGGCGGCGGCCCGCGCCGAGGCGGCGTGTCCGTGGGCGAGGTGTGCGAGGACGTCCCGTTCACTCAGGGGCTGTCCGCACCGGATCCGGACATGTGCCGGACAGCTCCCCCGCCCCTCCAGGAGAGCTGCGTGGTCCGCCGCGGGCGGCACCTCGGCCGGTTCCAGACCGCAGGCGGCCAGCAGCCCGGTCAGCAGCCGGGCGTTCCCGCGCTGGAGCTCGCCGTACCGGGCCATCTCGGGGGCGAGGTCGCGCCGGCCCCGGGGGAGGAGGGCGGCGATCCTGCGGTTCTCCCCACCGTTGCGCTCCCCGGCCGCTGCGGCCAGGGAGCACAGCAGCCGGAAGGACGCGTCGTCCTCGAGGACCTCCCGCACCAGGTCCCTTCTGCGCAGCATGGCCCGACACCTTCCGTGGACGTTTCCGCGGAAGTCCGAGTCAACCGGTGCGGGCGTGCGGCGGCAACAGCTCACCCCCGTCCCTGCGCCGAACGGACCCGTCCGCCGCGCCGCGCGTAACTCCGGCGGCCCCCCGCCGTTGTGCCGGGAGACGGCCGTGGCGGGGAGGACCCTCGAGCCCCCGCCACGGCCGCGGGCACACCCCGGCATGAACGCCGCGCGGGGCGTGGGGGGGGGCGGGTGACTCCCCTGCCTCTCCGGGATCTCAGGAGGCGGTTCCGGACCGCTCCAGGGCCTCCACGCCGGCCCGCAGCGCGGCGATCCGCTCCTCCAGGGTGAAGCCCGCCGGAGTCAGCGACAGGGTGGTCACCCCGGCCTCGGCGTAGGCCCGCATCCGGTCGGCGATCCGCTCGACGGGGCCGAGCAGCGTGGTGGAGTCGATGAGCTGCCGGGGGACAGCGGCCGCGGCGCCCTCCTTGTCCCCGGACAGGTACTTCTCCTGGATCTCCACGGCCTCCTTCTCGTACCCCATGCGCCGGGCGAGCCGGTTGTAGAAGTTCTGCTTGCGGCTGCCCATGCCGCCGACGTACAGGGCGGTGTAGGGGCGGAAGGTGTCGGCCAGGGCGTCGATGTCGTCGCCGAGGGCCAGCGGCACGGTGGGCGCCACGTCGAAGCCCTCCATGGTCAGCCCCGCCTTCTCGCGGCCGGCGCGCAGCGCGCCGAGCGTGGTCTCCTCCGCGTGCTCGGGGGCGAAGAAGATCAGCAGAGCGCCGTCGGCGATCTCGCCGGTCTGCTCCAGGTTCTTCGGGCCGATGGCGGCGATGTACAGCGGGATCCGCTCGCGGACGGGGTGGACGGTCAGCTTCAGCGGCTTGCCGGGGCCGTCGGGCAGCGGCAGCGTCCAGTGCTCGCCGGAGTGGGTCAGCCGCTCGCGTGACATCGCCTTGCGGACGATCTCCACATACTCGCGTGTGCGGGCGAGCGGCTTGTCGAACCGCACCCCGTACCAGCCCTCGGACACCTGCGGCCCGGAGACGCCCAGCCCCAGGCGGAAGCGGCCCCCCGAGAGGGTGTCGAGAGTGGCGGCGGTCATGGCCGTCATGGCGGGGGCGCGGGCGGGGATCTGGAAGATGGCCGAGCCGACGTCGATCCGCTCGGTCCGGGCCGCCACCCAGGCCAGGACGGTGGGGGCGTCCGATCCGTAGGCCTCGGCGGCCCAGCACACGGAGTAGCCCAGCCGGTCGGCCTCCCGGGCGACCGCGAGATTGTCGGCGTCCATCCCGGAGCCCCAGTAGCCGAGGTTGATCCCGAGCCTCATCCGCGTCCCCTTACCGATCGGTAACGTGCCCGTCGCCGGGACTCTAGCGCGTGGCCGCAAGTACTCTCAACGCCCATGAAGCACAGGCACGTGGGCCGCACCGGCCTCCGCGTATCCCGGATCGGGCTCGGTACGCTCACCTGGGCGAGGGACACCGGGGAGCAGGAGGCGGCGGACCTGCTGAAGGCGTTCTGGGAGGCCGGCGGGACGCTGGTGGACACCGCCGATGTGTACGCCGACGGCGGCGCCGAGTACCTCCTGGGCCGGCTGGTGCAGGGCCTGGTGCCCCGCGGGGACCTGGTGATCGCCTCCAAGGCGGGTGGCGTGCCCGACCCGGAGCGCCGTTTTGACTGCTCGCGCGGCCATCTGCTGGCCGCGCTGGACGCCTCCCTGGAACGGCTGGGCACCGACCACGTCGATCTGTGGCAGGTCCACGCCTACGACCCCTCCACTCCTGTGGAGGAGACCCTCCAGGCCCTCGACACCGCGGTGGCCAGCGGCCGCGCCCGCTACGCGGGGGTGGCCGGCTTCTGCGGCTGGCAGCTGGCCAAGGCCGCCACCTGGCAGCTCGCCGCCCCGGGGACGCGCACCCGGCTGGCCGGCGTCCAGATGGAGTACTCCCTGCTCCAGCGCGGCGTGGAACGGGAGGTGCTGCCGGCCGCGCTGGACCTGGAGGTGGGACTGCTGGCGTCCTCGCCGCTGGGCCGGGGCGTACTCACGGGCAAGTACCGACGTTCCTCCCCGCCCGGCTCGCGCGGGGCCTCGGAGCACCTGGCGCCCTTCGTGGAGCCCTATCTGGACGACGCGGCGGCGCGGATCGTCGACGCGGTCGCCACGGCCGCCGACGGGCTGGCCGTCACCCCGCTCCAGGTGGCGCTGGCCTGGGTGCGCGACCGGCCCGGGGTGGCCGCACCGGTCATCGGCCCGCGTACGCCGCAGCAGCTCGGCGAGGCTCTGTCAGTGGAGAGCCTTACGCTTCCCGACGAGATCTGCCGGGCGCTGGACGACGTGTCGGCCCCGGTGCACCGCTACCCCGATCACGACTGGAGCACGCTGTGACCGCGTCCGGCGCCGACAACGCCGATCAGGCCCGCCAGACCTCCGACCCGGGCGACCCGGACAAGGCCGCCGAGCTCATGGCCGCCGTACGCGCCGTGGAAAGCGGCGAGCGCTCGGCCGCCGAGTTCTTCGCCGAGCCGAAGCCCGCGTCCCGGCCCCGGCGCACCGCGCCGGCC
>NZ_JAJFAU010000170.1 GCF_022614595.1 Streptomyces sp. CNQ085 | reverse complement strand
TGCCGGATCACCCGCTGCTGCGACGGACCGTTCGGCGCCGTCAGCCCGTTGGACGCACCGTCCTGGTTGACGGCGGAGCCCCTCACGACGGCCAGTATGCGGCGGCCGTTGCGCACCGCGTCCGAGAGCTTTTCCAGTACGACGACGCCGACGCCCTCCGACCAGCCGGTGCCGTCGGCGTCGTCGGAGAACGCCTTGCAGCGGCCGTCGGCGGCGAGGCCGCCCTGGACGTCGAAGCCCTCGAAGGCGGCCGGGGTCGTCATGACGGTGACACCGCCGGCCAGCGCGAGTGAGCACTCGCCGCTGCGAAGCGCCTGCGCCGCCAGATGGAGCGACACCAGCGACGACGAGCAGGCCGTGTCCACGGTGACCGCCGGGCCGACCAGGCCGAGGACGTAGGCGACTCGGCCGGAGATCACGCTGGCGGCGAGGCCGGTGCCGGCGTGTCCGGACAGGTCCTCCTTCGCGGTGTGCACGAGCCGGACGTAGTCCTGGCCGTTGGTTCCGACGAACACGCCGGTCTGGCTGCCGCGCAGCGAGACCGGGTCGATACCGGCCCGTTCGAACGCCTCCCAGCCGGTCTCCAGCAGTAGCCGCTGCTGCGGGTCCATGGCCACGGCCTCGCGCGGGCTGATGCCGAAGAAGCCCGGGTCGAAGCCCCCGGCGTCGTTGAGGAAGCCGCCGCGGCCCTGGATCTCCCAGCCGCGGTCGGCGGGGAACGCGGAGATGGCGTCGGTGCCGGAGGCGACCAGCTCCCACAGCTGCTCCGGGGCCTGGACGCCGCCGGGGAAACGGCAGGCCATGCCGACCACGGCGACCGGCTCGTGGCGTCCCGACTCGGCCTCGTCGAGACGCCGCCGGGTCTCGTGCAGGTCAGCGGTGACGTACCTGAGGTACTCGACGAGTTTCGCTTCGTCCGGCATGGTCGATGCCCTTTCCTCGGTGGGAGATCGGTGGGGGAGGTGCGACCGGTTCAGCGGTCGGTGGGGCGGCCGATCTCGCTGTCGATGAAGGCGATGAGGTCTTCGGCGCTCGCGGCGCCGAGGCGCTCGCGCACGTCGTCGTCCGCCGCCTGGCGTTCGCCGCCGTCCTCGGTGAGCCGGGCGAGCAGGGCCCGTAGCCGGGCGGCGGTGCCGGTCCGGGCGGCCGGGTCGAGGCCGTCCGCGGCGAGCGCGCCGGCCAGGGCGGTGTCCAGGCGGTCGAGTTCGGTGTGCAGGGCAGTCGATGGTGATGTCCGGCCACGGCCGAGTCGCTCGGCGAGATGCTCGGCGACGGCCAGGGGTGTGGGGTGGTCGAAGACGAGGGCGGCGGGCATGCGCAGGCCGGTGACGGCGGCGAGCCGGTTGCGCATCTCCACGGAGGTCAGGGAGTCGAAGCCGAGCCGGGAGAACTCCTCCTCGACGCCGATCTGTTCGGGAGTGTCGTGGCCGAGCACGCTCGCGGCCTCGGCGCACACCAGGTCGGTGAGGTGCCGGGCACGGTCCTGTGGGCGCAGTCCGTCGAGGCGGGCGGTGAGTTCGGCGGCACGGTTGCGGCCGACGGCGGTGCGGCGTCCGCCGATCAGCCCGCGCAGGACGGGCGGCACCGGTCCGGCGAACGGCAGTGCCGCGCCGGTGCGGGCGGCGGTGCGCATCAGTACGGGCCGCGCGTCGTCGCGGGCGGTGGCGGCGTCGAACAGGGCGAGGCCCAGTTCTGGGGCGAGGGGCGGGGTGCCGGAGCGGTTCATGCGCCGGATGTGGTCCTCGCTCAGCCCGCTGGTCATGCCGGAGGCGTACGCCCAGGGGCCCCAGGCCAGCGAGTGGCCGGGCCGTCCGGTCGCGGCGCGGTGCTGGGCGAGGGCGTCGAGGAAGGCGTTGGCCGCGGCGTAGTTGGCCTGGCCGGGACTGCCCACGACACCGGCGGTGGAGGAGTATGTGACGAACGCGTCGAGGTCCAGGTCGAGGGTGGCCCGGTGCAGATGCCAGGCGGCGTCGGCCTTGGGCCGCAGGACGGCGTCGAAGCGGTCGGGGGTGAGGGCGTCGAGGACGCCGTCGTCGAGGACGCCGGCGGTGTGCACGACGGCGGTCAGCGGGTGCTCGGCAGGGACTCCGGCGATGAGGGCGGCCACGTCCTCCGGGTCGCCGATGTCGACGGCGGCCAGGGTCACCCGGGCGCCGTGGGCTTCGAGTTCGGTGCGCAGCTGAGCGGCGCCGGGGGCGTCGGGGCCGCGCCGGCCGGCCAGCAGCAGGTGGCGTATGCCGTGGGCGGTGACCAGGTGCCGGGCGAGGATCCGGGCCAGGCCGCCGGTGCCGCCGGTGATCAGTACGGTGCCGTCGGCGCGCCAGCGGGCCGGTCCGGCGCCGGGCGTGGCGGCGGCGTCGGGCACGCGGGCGAGCCTCGCCACGCACACGCATCCGTCGCGCACCATGAACTGCTCCTCGTCCGTGTCCGGCAGGGCGGGCAGCACGGCCGTGGAGGACGCGCCGCCGTCGACGTCGACGAGGAGGAACCGGCCGGGGTGCTCCATCTGCGCGGACCGCACCAGGCCCCAGACGGCCGCGGCGGCCGGGTCGGTGATCTCCGCGCCGTGCGGTGCGACCGCGCCCCGGGTGACGAACACCAGGCGGGTGCGGGCGAACCGGTCCTCGGCGAGAAACTCCTGCATCAGCGTCAGCGCGCGGTGCGTCAGATTGTGGACCGCCCCGACGGCGTCGTCGAGCCGGCCCGCGAGCGGGACGGCGATCGTCCGCACCTGCGCGTCGTCACCTTCTCGCAGCTCGGCTAGGGACTTCACTGGTACCGCGAGCGAGCCGAGGGCGACGGCCGGGCCGGTGTCGTCGGGCCCGAGCACGTACCAGGGGACCGGCTCGGCGGGGGCGGCCGGGACGGGCCGCTCCTCCCAGTCCAGGTGGAACAGGGAGGTGCGCAGGTCGGGTCCGGCGGCGGGGGCGTCGGCGCGGCGCTCCGCGGGGCGCAGGACCACGGCGCGGGCGGTGAGCACGGGCGCGCCCGAGGGGTCGGCGGCGGCTAGTTCACGCGTGTCGCCGCTGCCGGTGAGCCGTATGCGCAGTTCGGTGGCCGATACGGCGTGCAGGGACACCTCGCTCCACCGGACGGTGAGCAGCCGTTCGGGATCCGTCTCCTCGGCCCCGGTGACGAGGTGCGCGGCGTGCAGGGCCGCGTCCAGGAGGACCGGGTGCAGTGCGAACCCGGCGTGTTCGCCGGCCTCCTTGGGCAGGGCGACCTCCGCGTACAGGTGGTCGCCGTGCCGCCAGGCGGCACGCAGGGCGCGGGCGGCGGGGCCGTGCTCGACACCGGCGTCGGCGAGCCGTTCGTACAAGTCGTCGACGGCGAGTTCGCTGGCGTCGGGCGGCGGCCACTGGCCGGCGGCGAAGCGGGTGGAGTCGGGGGCCGGTTGCTCGGGCGTGAGACGCCCGTGGGCGTGCTCGGTCCATTCGGCGTCCGGTTCGTGGGCGGGCCGGGTGTGGCACCACACGGGCCGGGCTCCGTCGTCGTCCAACGCGCCGACCCTGAACTGGAGTTGCAGCGCGCCCTGGTCGGGCACGAGCACCGGCTCGGTGAGGGTGAGGTCGGCGACGTGCGGGGTGTCGACCCGGTCCCCGGCGCGTACGGCGGCCTCCATCAGGGCGGCGGCGGGCAGCCGAACCGCGCCGTCCACGGCACTGCCGTCGAGCCAGGGGTGCAGTGTGCGCGACACGGTACCGGTGAGCACCAGTTCACCGGCCCCGGCGACCGGCAGTGCGGCGCCGAGCAGGGGGTGGTCGGTGGCGGCGAGCCCGAGTCCGGTCGCGTCGGCCGAGCGCAGGGAGGCGGTGGGCCACAGCCGGCGCCGCTGAAACGGATAGGTCGGCAGGTCGGGCAGGCGCCGGGCGCCCGTGTCGGCGTACAGGGCCGTCCAGTCGACGGTGACGCCCTGGACGTGGAGGGCGGCGAGCGCGCTCACCACCACCGCCTCCTCGGGGCGATCGCGGCGCAGCAGCGGTACGGCGACGGCGGTCTCCGGTGCGAGGTCGGCGACGAGGGAGGTGAGGCCGCCGTCGGGGCCGATCTCCAGGAAGGCGCCGGCGCCGGTGCGGGCGAGCGTCCTGACCGCGTCGGCGAAGCGGACCGTGTCCGTCAGGTGCCGCACCCAGTACTCGGGCGAGGCGAGTTCGTCGCCGGCCGGGGCGCCGGTCACCGCGGACACGAAGGGGATGCGGGGCCGGTGGTGGGTGAGGGTGGCGGTGACGGTCCGGAAGTCGTCGAGCATCGGATCCATCAGCGGCGAGTGGAAGGCGTGGGAGACCTCCAGCCGGCGGGTTTGACGGTCACCGAGCCGGCCGAGGACGGTCTCGACGGCGGACTCGGCGCCGGACAGCACCACCGCCGAGGGGCCGTTGACTGCGCCGATGGCCACCTCATCGGTGAGGAGGGGCCGTACCTCGTCCTCGGTGGCGGTGACGGCCACCATGACGCCACCGGGCGGGAGTTCGCCCATGAGGCGGGCACGGGCGGTGACCAGGGCGCAGGCGTCGTCCAGGGTGAGGATGCCCGCGACGTGGGCGGCGGCGATCTCGCCGACCGAGTGTCCGGTGACGTATCGCGGCGTGACGCCCAGGGATGCGACGAGGCGGTGCAGGGCGACCTGGAGGGCGAACAGGGCGGGCTGCGCGTTCTCGGTGCGGCGCAGCGCCTCGGGGTCGTCGCCCCAGACGATGTCCCGCAGGCCGGGTGGGAGGTGGGTGAGCACCTCGTCGAAGGCGTCGGCGAACACGGGGAAGCGGTCGTACAAGTCCCTTCCCATGCCGGGTCGTTGGGTGCCCTGGCCGGAGAACGCCAGGGCCGTGCCGCGTTCGGTGGCGGTGCCGTGGACCGTCTCGCCGTCGGCGAGGAGCACCGCGCGGTGGGCGAAGTGCGAGCGGGCGGACAGGGAGCGGCCCACGTCGAGCGGGTCGCGGCCGCGTGCCCAGGCGGTCAGCGCGGCGACCTGGGCGTGAAGGGCCTCTTCGGTGCGGGCGGACACCGGCCACGGGTCGACGGCGGGTGTGAGGACGGGAGTCTCCGGCTCCCGCTCCGGCGCGCCTTCGAGGACGACGTGGGCGTTGGTGCCGCTGATTCCGAACGCGGAGACGGCGATGCGCGGCGACCTGCCCGTCTCGGGCCACTCGGTGGTCTCGGTGAGCAGGGACAGGGCGCCGGAGGACCAGTCGATACGGCTGGAGGGCGGGTCGGCGTAGAGGGTGCGCGGCAGCCGGCGGTTGCGCAGCGCGAGCACGGACTTGATGACGCCGGCGACTCCGGCGGCGGCCTGTGTATGGCCGACGTTGGTCTTCACCGACCCGAGCAACAGCGGCCGTTGCCGGTCCCGGCCGTAGGTGGCGATGAGGGCCTGGGCCTCGATCGGGTCGCCCAGCCGGGTTCCGGTGCCGTGTGCCTCCACGGCGTCCACGTCGGCAGGGGTGAGCCCGGCGCCCGCGAGGGCCTGGCGGATGACGCGCTGCTGGGAGGGGCCGTTGGGGGCGCTGAGCCCGTTGGAGGCGCCGTCCTGGTTGACCGCCGAGCCCCGCACGACGGCCAGCACCTCGTGCCCGTTGCGTACGGCGTCCGACAGCCGCTCCACGACCAGCATGCCGATGCCCTCGGACCACACGGTGCCGTCGGCGTCGTCGGAGAACGCCTTGCAGTGGCCGTCCGCCGCGAGGCCGCCCTGGATGCTGAAGCCGACGAAGCTGACCGAGGTGGTCATCACGGTGACACCGCCTGCCAGGGCGAGTTCGCACTCGCCGCCCCGCAGTGCCTGGCAGGCCAGGTGCAGCGAGACCAGGGAGGAGGAGCAGGCGGTGTCGACGGTCAGGGCGGGGCCCTCCAGGCCGAACACATAGGCCAGCCGGCCGGAGATCACGCTGGCGGCGAGGCCGGTGCCGAGGTGGCCGCCGATGTCCTCGCGGGCGCGGGTGGCGAGGTGGACGTAGTCCTGGCCGTTGGTGCCGACGAACACGCCGGTGCGGCTGCCGCGCAGGGCGTCCGGGTCGAGTCCGGCGCGTTCGAACGCCTCCCAGCCGGTCTCCAGCAGTAGCCGCTGCTGCGGGTCCATCGCGAGCGCCTCGCGGGGGCTGATGCCGAAGAACGCCGGGTCGAAGTCGGCGGCGTCGTACAGGAATCCGCCGCGGGTGGTGGCGCTGCTGCCGGGGCCGGTGCCATGCAGGGTGTCGAGGTCCCAGCCGCGGTCGTCCGGGAAGGGGCCGGTGCCGTCGCGGCCGTCGAGCATCAGCTCCCAGAACTCCTCGGGGGTGCTGACGTCTCCGGGGAAGCGGCAGGCCATGCCGACGATGGCCAGCGGCTCGTCCTGGGCCGGACGGGCGGCCGGTTCGGCGATCCGGTCGGCGGCGCCGACGCCGTCGTCGAGTAGTTCGGTCAGCAGGTGGGCGGCGAGCCTGCGCGGGCTCGGGTAGTCGTAGACCAGGGTGGCGGGCAGCTGGAGTCCGGTGGCGGTGGACAGGCGCCTGCCGAGTTCCACGGCGGTGAGCGAGTCCATGCCCAGTCGGCCGAACTCGTGGTCGGGGTCGATCTCGTCGCGGTCCCGGTGGCCGAGCACGACGGCCGTCTCGGCGCGCACCAGCCCCAGCAGATGCCGCTTGCGCTCCTCCGGGCCGAGGGCGGCGAGCCCTTCGCCGGCCGCGGGGGCGGATTCGGTGCGGGGTTCGGGCGCGGCGAGGGGGCCGCCGTCGGGCCAGTACCGCTGCCGCTGGAAGGGATATGTCGGCAGTTCCACACGGCGCGCGCCGGTGCCGGCGCACAGGGCGCGCCAGTCGACGGGGACGCCGGCGACGTGCAGCGTGGCCAGCGCGCCGACCACGGCCTCCTCCTCGCCCCGGTCGCGGCGCAGCATCGGGGCGGCGACGGTGTCCCGCGGGCCTGCGGCGAGGACGAGGCCGCTGAGCACACCCGTCGGGCCGACCTCCAGGAAGGCCCCGGCACCGGCCGCGCGCAGCGCGTCCACCGCGTCGGCGAACCGCACGGTGTCCCGGGCGTGCCGCACCCAGTACTCCACCGAGCACAACTCCTCCGGCTCGGCGATCCGGCCGGTGAGGGCCGACGCCACGGTGATCCTGGGTGCGTGGAACTCCAGCCGGGCGAGGGCCTGCCGGAAGTCGTCCAGCATCGGCTCCATGAGCGGGGAGTGGAAGGCGTGACTCACCGCGAGGCGGGTGTGCCGCCGCTCGCCGAGGGCCGCCACGACGGCGCTCACCTCGTCCTCGGCGCCGGAGACGACGACCGCGGTCGGGCCGTTGACCGCCGCGAGCGACACGCCGTCGGTGAGCAGCGGCCGCACCTCGTCCTCGGCCGCCTCGACCGCGACCATGACACCGCCGGTCGGCAGGGCCGCCATCAGCCGGCCCCGCGCCGCGACCAGCGCGCAGGCGTCCGCCAGGGACAGGACCCCTGCCACGTGGGCGGCGGCCACCTCACCGACCGAGTGCCCGGTGACGTGGGCGGCGGTGACGCCCCACGACTCCAGCAGCCGGAACAGCGCCACCTCTACGGCGAACACCGCGCACTGCGCGTGGTCCGTGCGGTTGAGCAGCGCCTCGTCCGTGCCCCACATCGCGTCCCGGACCGCAGGGTCGAAGTGGCCGAGGACCTCGTCGAGAGCGGTGGCGAACCGAGGGAAACGGGCGTGCAGTTCACGGCCCATGCCGAGACGCTGGCTGCCCTGGCCGGGAAAGACGAGGGTGAGGGGGCGGTCGGCGGCCAGTCCGCGCGCGAGTTCCGTGCTGCCGTCGGGGTGCAGGACGGCACGGTGTTCGAGGGCGGCGCGGGCGGCCAGGGTCCAGGCCACGTCACGCGTGTCGAGCCCGTCGGCGGCCGACCTGATCCGCGCGATCTGGGCGTCCAGGGCGGCTTCGGTGCGCGCGGAGACCACCCACGGCAGCAGCGCGGTGGCCGGGGCGCGGTTCGGCTCGGCCGCGGTGGGCGGCTGTTCGAGGAGGACGTGCGCGTTGGTGCCGCTGATGCCGAACGAGGACACCCCGGCCCGGCGCGGGCGGCCGGTGTCCGGCCAGGGGAGGTTCTCGGTGAGCAGCCGCACGGCGCCGCTCGACCAGTCGACGTGCCGGGACGGCGGGTCGGCGTGCAGGGTGCGTGGCAGGACGCCGTGCCGCATCGCCATCACGGTCTTGATGAGTCCGGCGGCGCCCGCGGCGGCCTGCGTGTGGCCGAGGTTGGACTTCACCGAGCCCAGCAGCAGCGGCCGTTCGCGGTCCTTGCCGTAGGTGGCCAGAAGGGCCTGCGCCTCGATCGGATCACCGAGAGTCGTGCCGGTGCCGTGCGCCTCCACGGCGTCCACGTCGGCCGGCGTGAGCCCGGCGCCCGCCAGGGCCTGGCGGATGACCTGCTGCTGTGAGGGGCCGTTGGGTGCGGTGAGCCCGTTGGAGGCGCCGTCCTGGTTGACCGCCGAGCCCCGCACGACGGCCAGCACCTCGTGCCCGTTGCGTACGGCGTCCGACAGCCGCTCCACGACCAGCACGGCGACCCCCTCGGACCAGCCGGTGCCGTCGGCGCCGTCGCCGAAGGCCTTGCAGCGGCCGTCCGTGGCGAGCCCGCCCATGCGGGAGAACCCGGCGAAGCCCACCGGCGTGGACATCACGGTCACCGCGCCGACGAGGGCGAGAGCGCACTCGCCGCCGCGCAACGCCTGCCTGGCGAGGTGCAGCGCGACGAGTGAGGACGAGCAGGCGGTGTCGACGGTCAGCGCCGGGCCCTCCAGGCCGAACACGTACGCCAGCCGCCCCGAGGCGACGCTGGTGTTGAGGCCGGTGGTGGCGTGGGCCTCGACGTCCACGGAGGACTGCATGACGAGGGTGCCGTAGTCCTGGCCGCTGAGGCCGACGAAGACGCCGGTGCGGCTGCCGCGCAGGCTGTGCGGGTCGATGCCGGCCCGTTCGAGGGCCTCCCACGCGGTCTCCAGGAGGAGCCGCTGCTGCGGGTCGGTCGCGACGGCCTCGCGCGGGGAGATCTCGAAGAACGCGGCGTCGAACTCGCTCGCGCCGCGCAGGAATCCGCCGGCCACGCCGTCGGCCGAGGCGACGCCGGTGTGCTTCTCCCAGCCCCGGTCGTCGGGTATGCCGGAGATGGCGTCGCCGCCCGCCGCGACGAACTCCCACAGCTCCTCCGGCGAGGTGATACCGCCGGGGTAGCGGCAGGCCATGCCGACGACGGCGAGCGGCTCGTCCGTGACGGAGGCGCCCGATGCGGCGGGCGCGGGGGCTTCGCCGACGACGCCCTCCTCGACGAGTTCGCCGAGCAGGTGGACGGCGAGGCGGCGCGGGGTGGGGTGGTCGAAGACCAGCGTGGCGGGCAGTTGCAGGCCGGTGGCTCCGGCCAGGCGGTTGCGCAGCTCGACCGCGGTCAGCGAGTCCACGCCGAGCCTGCGGAACTCGTGGTCGGCGTCGACCGCCTCGCCGGTGCCGTGGCCGAGCACGCCCGCGGCCTCGGCCCGCACCAGTTCGACGAGGTACCGGCGCCGTTCGTCGGCGGGCAGTGCCGCGAGCCGGTCGACGAGCGCGCCGCGCGTGACGGTCCCGCCGCCCGCGCTGCGCCGTCCGGGCCGGACCAGGC
>NZ_JAJFAU010000169.1 GCF_022614595.1 Streptomyces sp. CNQ085 | reverse complement strand
TCGAACTCGGCCGCGTCGTGCAGGAAGCCACCCTCACGCGTGGCGGAGCTGCCGGGGCCCTCACCGTACAGAGCCGTCAGGTCCCAGCCACGGTCCACCGGGAAACCCGACACACCCTCGCCGCCAGACCCCACCAGGTCCCACAGCGCCTCCGGCGAGTCCACCCCGCCCGGGAACCGGCACCCCATCCCCACAATCGCGATCGGCTCGTCGGTGCCGGTCGTGGTGCGGGCGGCGGTGGCCGGGAGGTTCGCCGCGCCGAGGAGTTCTGTGCGGAGGTGGGTGGTGAGGGCGAGGGGGCTTGGGTGGTCGAAGACGAGGGTGGCGGGGAGTTGGAGGCCGGTGACGGTCTTGAGGCGGTTGCGGAGGTCGACGGCGGACAGGGAGTCGAAACCGAGGTCCTTGAAGGCGCGTGCGGGTTCGATGGCCGAGGTGCCGGTGTGGCCGAGGACTGCGGCGACCGCGCTCTGTACGAGGTCGAGCAGGAGCCGGTGCTGTTCGTCGCCGGGCAGGGTGAGCAGGCGGCGGGCCAGGGCATTGCCGCTGTCGGTGCCGGCGGCGGCCTGGCGACGAGCGGTGGGCAGCAGGCCGTGCAGGACGGCGGGGGCGGTGTCGCGGTGGGCGGCGAGGGCCGTCGTGTCCAGCGCGACGGGCAGAGTGACGGGGTGGGCGGAGTGGAGCGCGGCGTCGAAGAGGGCCAGGGCCTCGTCAGTGGGCAGGGGCGGGAAGCCTTGACGGCGCAGGCGAGCGAGGTCGGCCTCAGTCATACGGCCGCCCATGCCGTCGGCCGTCTCCCACATGCCCCATGCCAGGGACAACGCGGGCAGGCCTTGGGCGCGGCGGGCGGTGGCGAGGGTGTCCAGCACCGTGTTGGCGGCGGCGTAGGCGGCCTGGCCGCGGTTGCCGAAGACGCCGGCGACGGAGGAGAACAGGACGAAGGCGCACAAGTCCTGATGGGACGTCAGTTCGTGCAGGTGGCGGGCGGCGGCGGCCTTGGCGTCGAGGACGCGGGTGAGCCGTTCGGGCGTGAGGTCGGTCAGGAGCCCGTCGTCGAGTACGCCCGCCGCGTGGATCACGCCGCTGAGCCGTACGCCGTCCAGGGCGGCGGCCAGGGCACTGCGGTCGGCGGAGTCGCAGGCGACGACCCTGGCGCGGGTGCCGGCTGCGCCGAGCTCGGCGACGAGGCCCTCGGCTCCCGGGGCTTCGGGGCCCCGGCGGGACATGAGCAGCAGGTCGCGTACGCCGTGCGCGCTGACCAGGTGCCGGGCGACGGCGGCGCCGAGGCCGCCGGTGCCGCCCGTGATGAGGACGGTCCCGGTCTCTGGCCAGACGGTGGGCTCGGTGGCTGCCGGTTGGGCGGTGCGGGTGACACGTGGCAGGAGGACCTCGTCGCCGCGCACGACGAGCTGGTCGGCGTCGAGGGCGGTCAGGGCGGCGATGAGGGTGCGCCGGGCCTCGGGGGTGCCGTCGGTGTCGGCGACGGCGAAGCGGCCGGGGTGTTCGTTGGCGGCGGTGCGCAGCAGGCCCCATACGGCGGCGCCCGCGGGGTCGGTGGCGTCGTCGCCGGCCGCTCTCGTGGTGACCGGCACCAGACGGGCGTGCGCGAAGCGCTCGTCGGCGAGCCATGCGTGTACGGCGGCCAGGACGTCGGCGGCGGTGCTGGAGCCGACCGGGAGGAGAACCGTCTCCGGGTTCGTCGCGGCGAGGGCGTCGAGGGTGGTGCCGTGCGCCGGCGCTGGGCCGGTGGCGGTCCACGGCGCCGGATCGTCGGTCAGTACGGCAAGGGCGCCGCCGCCGGACTGCGGGAGGCTGACCGGCGTCCACTCCAGCCGGAAGAGGCCGCCCGCGCGCGGGGTGTCGTCGCTCAGGGCGGCCAGGGGCCGCAGGACGAGGCCCTCGGCTTCGGCGACGGGCGCGCCGGTCTCGTCCGCCGCGTACAGGGCGACCGTGTCGTCGGTGTGCCGGGTGAGCCGTGCGTGCAGGGTCGCGGCACCGACGGCGTGCAGGCGTACGCCGCTCCACAGGAACGGCAGCCGTGCCTGGTCCGCGGTGTCGTGCGGCAGGGCGAGGGCGTGCAGGACGGTGTCGAGGAGGGCCGGGTGCAGGCCGTACGCGGTGGCGTCCGCGGTGTCGTGCGGCAGGGCGGCCTCGACGAGGAGGTCGTCGCCGTCCCGCCATGCGGCGGTGATGCCGCGGAACGCGGGGCCGTACTCGAGACCGGCTGCGGCCAGCCGGTCGTACAGGCCGTCCAGCGGGAGGGGTTCGGCTCCGGCGGGAGGCCAGGCCCGCAGGTCCCAGGAAGGGGAGGGACCCGCGGGGGCGAGGGTGCCTGCGGCGTGCAGTGTCCACGGCGCATCGGCGGGTGCGCCGTCGTGCCGTGCGTGGACACGGACGGCACGGGTGCCGTCGGCCGCGGCGGCCTCGACGGCGATCTGGAGGTGTGCGGTGCCGTGTTCGGGCAGCACGAGCGGGGCGTGCAGGGCGAGTTCGGTGAGGGTGCCACAGTCCGCCTGGTCGCCGGCCTGCACGGCGAGTTCGACGAGCGCGGTGCCGGGGACGACGACGCGTCCGGCGACGGTGTGGTCGGCGAGCCAGGGGTGGGCGTCGGCCGACAGGGCCGCGGTGAGCAGGACGGTGTCGGTGCCCGCTGGACGCAGGGTGGCGCCGAGCAGGGGATGGCCGACGCTGCCGAGGCCGCCGACGTCGGTGACGGTCCGGGTGGGCCGTAGCCAGAACCGCCGGTGGTGGAAGGCGTAGGTGGGCAGGTCGACGCGGCGTGCGCCGGTGCCCTCGAACAGGGCGGACCAGTCGACCGCCGCCCCGTGCACATACATCTCGGCGAGCGCGGTGAGCAGCGACTCGGGCTCGGAGACCCCCTTGCGCAGGACGGACGCGGCGGGGGTGTCGGCGGCCGTGCGGGCGAGGCCGGTGAGGACGGGGTCGGGGCCGATCTCCAGCAGGCGGCTCGCGGACTGGCGGCCGGTGGCGGTGGTGAGGGCGTCGTGGAAGCGGACGGGGCGGACGATCTGGTCGGCCCAGTAGGCGGGGGTGGCCCAGTCGGCGGGGGTGACCGGGGCGCCGGTGACGGTGCTGACCGCCGCGAGGGTCGGCGGGCGGAAGGTGACGCCCTCGGCGACACGGGTGAACTCGGCGACGACGGGGGCCATGCGGGGCGAATGGAAGGCGTGCGAGACGCGCAGCCGGGTGACGCGGCGGCCTCTGTCACGCGCGGCGGCCATGACGCGTTCGACGGCGCCCTCGGTCCCGGAGACGACGACGGCCTGGGGCCCGTTGACGGCGGCGACCGTGACCTCGGCGGTGTCGAGCAGGTCCGCGACCTCCGCCTCGTCGGCCTCAACGGCGGCCATGGCGCCGCCTTCGGGCAACGCCTGCATGAGCCTGGCCCGCGCGGCGACCAGGCGTGCCGCGTCGGCGAGGTCGAACACCCCGGCCACATAGGCGGCGGCGTACTCACCGATGGAGTGGCCGAGGACGACGTCGGGACGGGTGTCCCAGGAGCGCAGCAGTTCGGCGGTGGCGCTCTGGAGGGCGAACAGCGCGGTCTGGGCGTAGCCGGTGCGGTCGAGGAGGGCCGCCTCGGGGGTGCCCTCTGCGGCGAACATGACGTCGCGGACGGGGAGTTCGAAGCCGGGGGTGCCCGCGACGGCGGCGTCGAGGGTTTCGCAGACGACGTCCAGGACGGCCGCGAACAGCGGGTGAGCGTCGTACAACTCGCGACCCATCCCGGGGCGTTGGCTGCCCTGCCCGGTGAACACCCATGCCGTACGGCCGTCGATGACCGTGCCGGTGACGGTGCCGGGGCCCGGGGTGCCGGCGGCGAGGGCGGCGGTGCGCTCGGGCAGGGATTCGGGGTCGGTTCCGAGGACGACGGCGCGGTGGTCGAGGCGGGCGCGGCCGGTGACGAGGGACAGGCCGATGTCGGTGGGGTCGGCGTCCTGGTCGGCGAGGCGGGCGGCCTGGGCGGTCAGGGCGTCGTGGCTGCGCGCCGACAGCACCCACGGCACGGCCGGCGGGGCCGCCACCGTGCGCTGCTCCGGCTCGTTGACGGCCGGGGCCTCCTCGACGATCACATGGGCGTTGGTGCCGCTGATGCCGAAGGCGGAGACACCGGCCCGGCGGGGGCGTTCGCCACGCGGCCAGGGGCGGGACTCGGCGAGCAGGCGGACGTTGCCCTCGGTCCAGTCGACGCGGGTGGAACGGGTCTCGGAGTGCAGGGAGCGGGGCAGCAGTTCGGCCCGCAGCGACAGTACGGTCTTGATGAGGCCGGCGGCGCCCGCGGCGGACTGGGTGTGGCCGATGTTGGACTTCGCGGAGCCGAGCCACAGGGGTTCGTCGCGGTCCTGCCCGTAGGTGGCCATGAGGGCCTGGGCCTCGATCGGGTCGCCGAGCCGGGTGCCGGTGCCGTGGGCCTCGACGGCGTCGATGTCGGCGGTGGTGAGGGCGGCGGCGTCGAGGGCGGCGCGGATGACGCGCTGCTGGGCGGGGCCGTTGGGGGCGGTGAGACCGTTGGAGGCGCCGTCCTGGTTGACGGCGCTGCCGCGGATGACGGCGAGGATCGGGTGGCCGAGCCGCTGGGCGTCGGAGAGGCGTTCCAGGACGAGGACGCCGGCGCCCTCCGCCCAGCCGGTGCCGTCGGCGTCGTCGGCGAAGGACTTGCAGCGCCCGTCACCGGCGAGGCCGCCCTGGCGGGCGAACTCCAGGAACATCCCCGGGTTGGCCATGACGGTGGCGCCGCCCGCGAGGGCCGTGTCGCACTCGCCTGAGCGAAGCGCCTGGCAGGCCAGGTGCACGGCGACCAGAGCGGAGGAGCAGGCGGTGTCGACGGTGACGGCGGGGCCTTCGAGGCCGAGGGTGTAGGCGACGCGCCCGGAGGCGACGCTGGGGATGCTGCCGGTGAGCAGATAGCCCTCGGTTTCCGGGGTGGCCTCGTGGAGGTGGCCGCCGTAGCCGTTGCCGGAGACGCCGGTGAACACGCCGGTGCGGGAGCCGCGCAGTGAGGTCGGGTCGATGCCCGCCCGCTCCAGCGCCTCCCACGCCGTCTCCAGCAGCAGCCGCTGCTGCGGGTCCATCGCGAGCGCCTCGCGCGGGCTGATGCCGAACAGGTCCGGGTCGAACAGGGGCGCGTCGTGGAGGAATCCGCCGGCGGCGGTGGTGTCGCCGAGGCCGCTCAGGTCCCAGCCGCGGTCCTCGGGCACGGGCGTGATGCCGTCCCGTTCGCCGGCGACGAGCTCCCACAGCGCTTCGGGTGTGGTGGCGCCGCCGGGGAAGCGGCAGCCCATGCCGACGACGGCGACGGGTTCCCGGGAAGCCGTGACGAGGTCCTGGTAGCGCTGCCAGAGCCGGTCGTTCTCCTTGAGGGACTCCCGCAGGGCTTCGACGAGCTCTTCGGAGGATGCAGTCATGTCCTTCTCCACGGTCGCGGTGAGCGGATTCGGGCGGTCCTGGGTGCCGGCCGGTGAGTCGGACCGGCCGGCACCGGCTGTCACGCCGGTCGCTGCACTCGCTTCAGGGCCAGCTGGACGAGGCTGTCGGCGCCCATCGCGTCCAGGGATTCGGGCTGTCGGGGATGTTCGGCGGGGGTGGCCGGCCGCGGGTCGTCAGGGTCGGTGGCGGTGGGCCGGTCGGCGAGCCGGCGCAGCATGTCGAGAACGCCGGACTCGCGGAGCCGGGCCATCGGGATCGCGGTCAGCAGGTCCCGTATCTGCGGGTCGATGCCGTCGTCGGCCGGTGCGGGCGCCGCGGTGGCCACGAGGAGCCGGTCGCGCAGCAGCCGTACCAGGTCCTCGGGAGTGGGGTGGTCGAAGACGAGCGTGGCCGGGAGGGTCAGCGCGGTGGCGGCGCCGATCCGGTTGCGCAGGTCGACGGCGGTGAGCGAGTCGAAGCCGAGGTCCTTGAAGGCGCGGGTGGGTTCGACGGAGGTGGGCGAGGAGTGGCCGAGCACGGCGGCCACCTGGGTGCGGACCAGGTCCAGCAACAGCTGGTCCTGCTCGGGGGCGGTCAGTGCGGCGAGCCGCTCGGTGAGGTTCCCGGCCGTGCCGGACGCGTCGCCTGCGGCGCGGCGCCTGCGGGTGGTGAGGACCAGGTCGCGCAGTGGGCCGGCCAGGTTGTCGGCGTGTTCGGCGAGGGCGGCCGGGCGCAGCGCGACGGGAACCGCTACGGGTTCGTTGACGCGCAGGGCGGCGTCGAGCAGGGCGAGGGCCTCGTCGCCGGGCAGGGCGGGGAAGCCCTGGCGGCGCATGCGGGCGAGTTCGGCCCGCGACAGGGTGCCGCCCATGCCCGCCTCGGTCTCCCACATGCCCCAGGCCAGCGACACGGCGGGCAGCCCTTGGGCGCGGCGGGCGGTGGCCAGCGCGTCGAGGGCGGCGTTGGCGGCGGCGTAGGCGGCCTGTCCCGCGGAGCCGATGACTCCGGCGACGGACGAGTACAGCACGAAGGCGTCCAGGGTGTGACCGGCGGACAGCTCGTGCAGATGCCGGGCCGCGTCGGTCTTGGCGGCCAGCACGTGGGCCAGGCGCTCGCCGGTGAGAGCGGTGAGGATGCCGTCGTCGAGGACGCCGGCCGTGTGCACGACGGCGCTCAGCGGGACGCCGTCGAGGACGGCGGCGAGCTGGTCACGGTCGCTCACGTCGCAGGCGACGACATCGACACGCGCCCCCGACTCGGCCAGCGCGGCACGCAGTTCGGCCGCGCCGGGCGCCTCGGGTCCGCGGCGGGACAGCAACAGCAGGTCGCGGACGCCGTGCCGTTCGACGAGATGCCGGGCGAGCAGCGCGCCGAGACCGCCGGTACCGCCGGTGATCAGCACGGTGCCCGGCCGGGACCAGGGCGCGGGCACGGTCAGGACGGCCTTGCCGACGTGCTTGGCCTGCTGGAGCAGCCCCAGCGCCTCGGGCGCACGGGCGATGTCGAACGCGGTCACCGGGATGGGCCGCAGCGCGCCCTTCTCGAAGAGGTCCAGCAGGGCGGCGAGCATCTCGCCGATGCGGTCGGGACCGGCCTCCACAAGGTCGAAGGCGCGGTACGACACCCCGTGCGCGGCGGCGACCTCGTCGGCGTCGCGGATGTCGGTCTTGCCCATCTCCACGAACCGTCCGCCGGGCCGCAGCAGCCGCAGCGAGGCATCCACGAACTCTCCGGCGAGCGAGTCCAGCACCACATCGACACCGGGCCGGAACCGCTCCTCGAACTCGGTGGTACGGGACGAGGCGAGCCGGTCGGCGGGCACGCCGAGCTCCCGCACGGCGGGCCACTTGGCCTCGCTCGCCGTCGCGTACACCTCGGCCCCGAGATGCCGGGCGAGCTGTACGGCGGCCATGCCGACGCCACCGGCGGCGGCGTGGATCAGCACGGACTCGCCTGGCTGGAGTCCGGCGAGGTCGACCAGGGCGTAGTAGGCGGTGAGGAACACGATCGGCACGGACGCGGCCTGTTCGTACGTCCAGCCCTTCGGGATCGGCGCGAGTTGCCGGGCGTCGGCCACGGCGGTGGGGCCGAAGGCCGCGTCGAGCATGCCCATCACCCGGTCGCCGACAGCCCAGCGGTCCACGCCGGGGCCGGTCTCCACGACGACACCCGCGCCCTCCAAGCCCATCCGGCCCGCGTCCCCGGGGTACATGCCCAGCACGTTCAGCACATCGCGGAAGTTGACGCCGGCCGCTCGCACGGCGACCCGGACCTCGCCGGGACCGAGCGTGCGCCGCTCCTCGGGCACGAGGGCGATGCCGTCGAGCCGCCCCTGGTCGACGATGTCCAGCCGCCATGCGTCACCGGCACCGGCCGGCGGGACCAGCACGCCGTCCCCGGCCATCCGGACGAGACGCGGCAGCCACACCCGGCCCGCGCGCACCGCGAACTGCGTTTCGCCGGTGGCCCGCAGGCCTGCGGCGAGGGCGTCCAGGGACGCGGGGTCGCCGTCGGTGTCGGCGAGGGCGAACCGGCCGGGGTGCTCGCTGATCGCGGAACGGACCAGACCCCACACACCGGCCGCGGCGACATCCGGCACCGCCCCGTCTCCGGCGGCCTCGACCCGTACGGCTCCCGCGGTCAGCACGACGAGACGGGACGCGGCGAACCGCTCGTCGGCCAGCCACGCCTGAAGCCGGGTGAGGACGGAGGTGACCGTGGCGGCCACGTCCGCACCGTCGTCCGGGGTGACCTGCAGCAGCACCGTGTCGGGTACGCCGCCGGCCGCGGCCAGCGCGTCGAGGTCGGGGTGCACGGTGGCGGGGACACCGGCCGGGGCGGTGCCGACGACGGTCCACACCGTCCTGTCCGGTACGCCCTGCTGCTCGGGGGCCGGGGTCCAGTGCGGCCGGTACAGGTCGTCGGGTCCCGTGGTGGCCGTCAGACGGTCCATGGACATGACGCGCAGGACGAGGGAGTCGATCTCCGCGACCGGTTCGCCCGTCGCGTCCGCGATGCGCAGGGCGACGTCCCCGGCGCCACGCGGAGTGAGCCGGGCCCGGACGGTGCCCGCGCCCACGGCGGTCAGGCGGACGCCGGACCACAGGAAGGGCAGCGAGCCGTCCGTCGTCTCCGTGTGGAGGCCGAGGCCGTGCAGGACGGTGTCCAGCAGGGCGGGGTGCAGACCGTAGGAGGCCGCGCCCGCGGCGACGGGCTCGGGCAGTTCGGCCTCGACGTACAGATCGCCCTCGTGCCGCCAGACCCGTCGCAGCCCACGGAAGGCGGGGCCGTAGCCGAGGCCGGCCGCGCCGAGCCGGTCGTACAGGTCACCGAACTCCACGAGCTCGGCTCCGGTGGGCGGCCAGGCCCGCAGGTCCCAGTCGGGCGCGGGTGGTTCGGCGGTGTCCAGGGTGCCGGTGGCGTGCAGTGTCCAGGGCTCGTCGGAACCGGCGTCCTGCGGGCGGGCGTAGATCTGGACCGTGCGGCCGCCGTCCGAGGCGTCCTCGGCCTCCACGGCGATCTGGAGCTGTACGGCGCCGTGCTCGGGCAGCACGATCGGAGTGCGCAGGGCCAGCTCGTCCAGCTGCCCGGCGGCCACGCGCTCTGCGGCCTGGAGGGCGAGTTCCACGAGGACCGTTCCCGGTACGACGAAGGAACCTGCCACGGCGTGGTCGGCCAGCCAGGGCTGGGTCCGCACCGAGAGGCTCGAGGTGAGCAACACGGTGTCCGATCCGGCCACTTGCACTGCGGCACCCAGTAGTGGGTGGTCCGTGCGGGCCAGGCCGAGACCGTCCGCATCGGAGACGGCGGGCGCGGCATCGAGCCAGTAGCGGCGGTGCTGGAAGGGGTAGGTGGGCAGGTCGACGCGGCGGGCGCCGGTGCCCTCGAACAGGGCGGACCAGTCGATCTCGGCGCCTCGCACGAAGAGTTCGGCGCAGGCGCTCAGCAGGGTTTCCGCCTCGGGGCGGTCCTTGCGCAGGGTTGACACGGCCGGCACATCACCCGCCAGCGCGGTCAGCACCGGGTCCGGGCCGATCTCCAGGAAACGGACGGCGCCCTGAGTACGGGCACAGGTCAGCGCGTCGAGGAAACGGACGGGCCTGACGATCTGCTCGGCCCAGTAGGCGGCGCTCGTCCAGTCGCCTCCGCCGAGCGGCGCACCCGTCAGCGTGCTGACCGCCGCCACGTTCGGCCGGTGGTAGCTCACCCGCTCGGCCACCGCCGTGAACTCGGCCAGCACCGGCTCCATCAACGGCGAATGGAACGCGTGCGACACATTCAGCCGGGTCGTGC
>NZ_JAJFAU010000168.1 GCF_022614595.1 Streptomyces sp. CNQ085 | reverse complement strand
AGTTCCGGGCCATCGCGACCCGCTTCGACAAACTCGCCAGCCGCTACCGGGCCGGACTCCACCTCGCCGCACTCGTCCTCTGGCTCCGCGAACCCAGACAAGATCATTTGTCAGACAGAACCTAGTGCCGGGCCGGTGACGCAGACCCATCCTCGCCGGCCCGCCCACGGCCTGGGCATCGTCCCGCGCCGCGGCACCGGCGCCACCCGGCAGGTCGTACGCGAGGCTCCCCGGGGGAACCCGGCCCGGACCGGCACGTTCACCGTCTCCGGCGAGGGCGTCCGGCTCGGCCGTCAGAGACCCTGCCAGCGCGGTTTGGCCTCGTAGGCGGCGCGGAAGTAGTCCGCGAGCTTCAACCCGGACGCCGCCGCCTCGTCCACCACCACCGTGGCGTGGGGATGCGTCTGCAGCGCGGAGGCCGGGACCATCGCGGACAGCGGCCCCTCGACGGTCTGCGCCACGGCCTCCGCCTTGGCCTCGCCGGTGGCGAACAGCACCAGGTGACGGGCTTCCAGGATGGTGCCGACGCCCTGGGTGACGACGTGGTGCGGCACCTGGTCGATGTCGCCGCCGAAGAAGCGGGCGTTGTCGGCACGGGTCTGCCTGGTGAGCGTCTTGATGCGGGTGCGGGAGGCCAGCGAGGAGCACGGCTCGTTGAAGCCTATGTGCCCGTCTGTGCCGATGCCGAGCAGCTGGAGGTCCACGCCGCCGGCCTCGGCCAGCTCCCTTTCGTACCTCGCGCAGGCCGCCGGGACATCCCCCGCGGAGCCGTCGGGTCCCAAGAAGGACGCCTCGTCCAGCCCGAGCGGCTCCACCACCTCGCGCAGCACCACCGAGCGGTAGGACTCGGGATGCCCGGAGGGCAGGCCGACGTACTCGTCGAGCTGGCAGATCCGGGCGCGCGAGACGTCCACGTCGCCCGCGGCGGCCCTGGCCGCCAGCGCCCGGTAGACGGGCAGCGGCGTCGAGCCGGTGGCCACGCCCAGCAGCGCGTCGGGCCTGCGCCGCAGGAGGCCGGCCATGGCCTCGGCGATGATCTCCCCGCCTGCGTCGGCGTCCGGAACGATGACAACTTCCACGCTGGGCCTGCCGATCCAAGAGTGAACATCAGTGGTATAGACCAACATAGCAGGGGGTGACACCGACGCCGGAAAGGCCGGGTGCTGAAGCTCGGCCGGGTCGGAGGGCGTACGCATGGCGGCCGCGCTGTACGCCGGACGCGACATCGAGGACGAGGAGCGTGCGGCATGACGGCGTACGACGGCACCGCGTACGACGACACAACCTGTGCCATGCTGCTGGGGGCTGGCGCCGTGCTGCCTCCGGGCACCACGGAACGGGAGGACGCCGACGTCCTCACCGTCCGCGCCCGCGAACCGGGGACTCCCGAAGCCGGGCAGGTGCGCGGGGAGGCCCTGGGCTTCCCCGCGTGGGCGCCGGTCAACGACCCGGCGAACGGCCACCTCGCGCTGGCGCTGGTCAAGGATGTCCAGCGGCTCACCCGGCAGGCCTAGTCCCGCCCCGGCACCGCCAAGGAGGGATTCGAGGAGCCGGGCGAGCGGCTCGGCCGGGCCGTGCCGTACTTCCCTGCCCACCTTCTACAGTGCCTCGTCCGCCTGGGGGTCATTCCGTGGTGGGGGGATGCGCGGTCAGGAACGGGCGCACCTCGAGCCACTCGTGGATCGGCTTCCCGCCCGCTCCGGGTGCGGCCGACAGCTCCCCGGCCAGCTCGACGGCGCGCTCGTGACTGTCGACGTCGATCACCATCCAGCCGGCGATGAGGTCCTTGGTCTCGGCGAAGGGGCCGTCGGCGACCGGCGGGCGTCCCTCGCCGTCGTACCGGACGAAGGTCCCATCGGGGGCGAGCGCCTGGCTGTCCACGAACTCGCCGGTCTCCTCAAGCCGGGCCGCGAAGTCCTGCATGTACCGCACGTGGGCAGAGATCTCCTCCGGCGTCCACCGGTCCATGGGTACGTCGTTGACCGGAGCTGGGGCGCCTCGGTAGTGCTTGAGCAGCAGGTACTTGGCCATCGTGTCTCTCCTCGGTGCCGGTGCGGCCCATTATGGCCGCGCTCGCCCCGGGGACGGAGCCGGCCGCGGGTTCTCGACATCACCGCGCGGGTTTCTTCGACCCGTGCGGATGAACCCGGACGAGCCGTCCCTTTGTGCCCGGGTTCCGGCATCGGGGCGGGCGGCCTTCCGCTTCCCGTCTCCGCCGCGGCCCCTGGCTCCTCCTTCCCGCCCTCCTTCCCCGGTCCCCCGCTGCCGGCACACCGGGGTGCAGCGGCCGTCGGCGTGACCGGGCCCGGCGGAGACCACCAGACCGTCGTGGAGGCCCTCGTCCCAGGCCCGCGCCGCCAGGCGGTGGGGGCGCACCGCGAAAGAGTGCGGTGGCGGCGCGCGCTGGAGGCGGATCTGGCCGGGCACCCCTGACTGTGTCGGGTCGCGGGCCCGGTGCGCGACCGCCGGTGCCGCCCGCTACCGCCGGATGAGGCCGAGTTGGGTGGCGGTGGCGACGGCGGCGGTGCGGGATTCGACGCCGAGCTTGGCGTAGACACGGGCCAGGTGGGACTTGACCGTCCCCTCGGTGAGGTGGAGCCGGGCGCCGACGGCCTGGTTGGACAGGCCCTCGGCGACCAGGGCGAGCACCTCGGTCTCCCGCCGGGTCAGGGCGGCGCGGGGAGTGCGCAGCCGGTTCATCAGCCGGTCCGCGACGGCCGGGGCCAGCGTGGTGCGGCCGGCGGCGGCGGTGCGTACGGCGGCGGCCAGGTCCTCCGGCGGGGCGTCCTTGAGGAGGTATCCGGTGGCTCCGGCCTCGATGGCGGGGAGGGTGTCGGCGTCGGTGTCGTAGGTGGTGACGATCAGCACACGGGGCGGCGACGGACGGGCGGTGATCGCGGCGGTGGCCTCGGCACCGTTCATACCGCCGCCGAACTGGAGATCCATGAGGACGACGTCGATGTCGCCCCCGGCGGCGCGGGCGACGGCGGCCTCGGCGGTGGCGGCCTCGGCCGCCACCTCGATGCCGGGTTCGGTCTCCAGCACGGCGCGCAGGCCCGCCCGCACCACGGGGTGATCGTCGGCCAGGAGCAGGCGGATGGCGGGATCGGTCACGAGCGCGCCCCGGATGCGGGTGCGGGGCCGGGATCGGGTAAGGGCCCGGGCGCGGAGCCGTCGGAAGAGCTGAGGGGCAGCCGGGCGGTCAGGGCGGTGCCGCGTCCGGGGGCGGACTCGACGGTGAGCTCCCCGCCGAGGGCGTGGGCACGGGCGCGCATGACGGCCAGTCCGAACCCACCGGACTCCGGGTCGGGGGCGGGCAGACCGCCGGGATCGAAGCCGCGTCCGTCGTCGGCGATCTCCACGGCGACATGGCCGCCGAGGTGGCCGAGGGTCACCTCGGCTGTGGTGGCCCCGGCGTGGCGGACCACGTTGGACAGGGCGGACTGGGCGATCCGCAACAGCGCGACCTCGTGCGCTGTCGGCAGCGATGCGGGGTCGCCCATCAGATGGAAGCGCACGGTGATCCGGTGGTGCGCACCGGTGGTGGCGCACAGGCGCTCCAGCGCACCGGCCAGGGTGGTGCCCTCCAGCGCGGGCGGGGCGAGGGCGGCGACGAAACGGCGGGCCTCGGCGAGGTTGTCGACGGCGGCCCGGCGGGCCTGGCCGACATGGCGGGCGGCGGTCTCCGGAGCCCCGGGCAGAGCCCGTTCCGCTGCCCGCAGCAGCAACTGGATGCTGGTCAGCCCCTGGGCGAGGGTGTCGTGGATCTCGCGGGCCAGGCGTTCGCGCTCGGCCAGCGCACCGGCGGTGTGCTGGGCGGCGGCCAGATCGGCGCGGGTGGCGGTGAGCTCCTCGATCAGGCGCCTGCGCCGCTCGCTCTCCCGGTACAGGGCCTGGTACCCGCGTACCACCGCCACCGCCACGGCGGCACCGAGGGAGGGACCGATCGCCATCGCCACGCCGAAGGATCCCTGGTGGAAGGCGAAACCGCCGGTGGCCGCCGCCGCAGTGACCACCACGGCGACCGGGCCGGCGCGGCGGGACAGCAGATGGAGCTGGAGGAAGTACAGCGGGAACGCCGCCCACACCCCGTCCGGGGAGAGCGCCAGCAGCACCAGCCAGGCGGCGCCCACCGCGGTCAGCCACAACGCGGCGGCCCGCCGCGAGCGGCTTACCCGGGGCAGCAGCGGGCCCGTCGCGTACACCAGGCCGCACACCGCCGCCGCGGCGACGACCCACCCGGGGTGCGGGCGGCCACCGGCCACGGCCCGCCCGGCGGCCAGTACGAGCAGCCCGGCGACCAGCAGATGCAGGCACCAGGCCAGTGCCCGGGTGGTGGGGGTCGGGGCGGGAGCGGCGGCGTTCACGATCCCTCCATCCTAAGGAGGCTGCCCGGGCCGGACCTCTGCCGAAAGTTGGAACCGGCGCACCGCCTTTCGGCCCGCCGATTGCCGCCCTGGGCCGGATGCCCTCCCCGGGGGCGGCGGCCGAGAGTGGGGGCACACCGTTTTCCCCTGGTGTCCTCCGAAAGGGCAGGCAGCACCGTGTTCGTCGCGTGGAGAGATCTGAAGTCCGCCAAGGGGCGCTTCGCCCTGATGGGCGCCGTCATCGTGCTGATCACCCTGCTGGTCGGGCTGCTGTCCGGCCTGACCGCCGGTCTGGGCCGGCAGAACGTCTCCGCGATCACCTCCCTGCCCGCCGACGCGATCGCCTTCGCGGCGCCGGACGGGGGCGGAGAGCTGTCCTACGCGGACTCCACCGTCACCGAGCGGCAGTGGCGGCGGTGGGCCCGGGTGCCCGGTGTGCGGGGCGCCGAGCCGCTGGGGATCACCACCACGCGGGCCGCCGCCGGGGGAAGGAGCGCCGGAGTGTCCGTCTTCGGCGTCCGGTCCGGCTCCGCGCTCGCCCCCGACGGCGGCCGGCTCGACGGCGGAGCGGCGGTCCTGTCCGTCACCGCCGCGCACGACCTCGGCCTCTCGCAGGGCGACACCCTCACCCTCGCCGGGCGGCAGGCGACCGTCGCCGCCGTGAACGGCGACGCCTTCTTCAGCCACACCCCGGTAGTCTGGACCGGCCTGGACTTCTGGCGGGAGATCGCACCTTCCACGGGTGGGGCCGACGGGCCGGCCGCCACCGTCATCGCTCTGGACACCACCTCCGCCGCCGATGTCGGGGCCGCCGACCGGGCGGCGGGCACCAGGACGGTCTCCAGGGACGACTCGCTGTCCGCGATCGGCTCCTACGCCTCCGAGAACGCCTCCCTGCAGCTGATGCGCGGCTTCCTGTTCGTGATCTCCGCCCTGGTCATCGGTGCCTTCTTCACCGTGTGGACCATTCAGCGCAGCGGTGACATCGCGGTCCTGAAGGCCCTGGGCGCCTCCACGGCCACCCTGCTGAAGGACGCGCTCGGTCAGGCCGTACTCCTGCTGGCCGGCGGCACCCTGACCGGCACCGGCATCGCCGCCGGCATCGGCGCCCTCGTCTCCGGCCGGGACGTGCCCTTCCTGCTCACACCCGCCACCGTTCTCGTCCCGGCCGCCGTGACGATCGCCCTCGGCGCGCTCGGAGCCGCCCTGTCCGTCCGTCGCATCACCTCCGTCGACCCGCTGACCGCTCTGGGGAGCGCCCGATGAGCCTGCGCCTGACCGATGTCACCCTGACCTACCCCGACGGCGACTCCCGTCTGACCGCCCTGGACGGGGTCACCCTGGAGGTCCCGAGAGGCAGCGTCACCGCGGTCGTCGGCCCCTCGGGCTCGGGCAAGTCCAGTCTCCTCGCGGTCGCCGCCACCCTCATCGCCCCCGACCGTGGCACCGTCGACATCGACGGGGCCACGACCGCCGGTATGACCCGCGCTGACCTCGCCGAACTCCGCCGCCGAAGGGTCGGCATCGTCTTCCAGCAGCCCAACCTGCTGCCCTCCCTCACCGCTGTCGAGCAGCTCCAGGTCATGGCGCGGATCGACGGGCGCTCCCCGGCCGGGGCCCGCGGCCGGGCCATGGAACTCCTCGACGCCGTCGGCCTGGCCGACCTGGCGGACCGGCGCCCCCACCGGCTCTCCGGCGGCCAGCGCCAGCGCGTCAACGTCGCCCGCGCCCTGATGAACGAGCCCACCGTGCTCCTGGTCGACGAGCCCACCAGCGCCCTGGACCACGAGCGCGGCGCCGCTGTCGTCGACCTGATCACCCGCCTCACCCACCGGCAGGCCACCGCGACCCTCCTGGTCACCCACGACCGCGCCCACCTCACCGCGGCCGACCGGGTCGCCGAGATGCACGACGGGCGTCTGCGCCTCCTCTCCGCGTCCGGGTAAGCCCGCACACCGGGCGGGGCGGTTGCCCGCCGGGGAGCCGGGCGAGCCGGGGCGGCCGGGAACCGGTCAGGATTCGAGAAGCGCGGGCCACCCGGCCGTCCTGGTCTGATCACATGGACATCACCATCCACACCGTCTTCCTTCCTCACGACGACCCGGAGGCGTCCCTGGCCTTCTACCGCGACACTCTCGGCTTCGAGGTCCGCACCCTGCATCGCCAAGGTCCACACGCGGCCGGTCAGGAACCAGGAGGCGAAACCCGCTCCCGGTCCGTAGCGTGAGACCCATGGACACCAAGCTCTTACAGTGCCTTGTCGCCGTCTGCGGCCACGGCGAGGCGCTCGCCCTCCACCGTGACGTCCTCGGCCCGGAGGTGTGCGGCCGCGCCTTCCGTGACCCCGCGGGCGACGGGCCGCGCTTCGTCCGGGCCCGCACGCGGTGAGACCCGGCACCGGCAGACGAGAGAACACGCACACCGTTCGGATCCGGCCGGAACAAGCCGGCCGACAGATAGGGGACACCATGAGCACCGCGGCGAGGACGGACACGCGGGCACCCGGGCCGCACGCGGCCGACAGCCATGACCTGATCCGCGTGCACGGCGCACGCGTGAACAACCTCAAGGACGTCAGCATCGAGATCCCCAAGCGCCGGCTGACGGTGTTCACCGGGGTCTCCGGGTCGGGCAAGAGCTCGTTGGTGTTCGACACGATCGCCGCCGAGTCGCAGCGGTTGATCAACGAAACCTACAGCACCTTCGTCCAGGGCTTCATGCCCACCCCGAACCGGCCCGAGGCCGATGTACTCGAAGGCCTGACGACCGCGATCATCGTCGACCAGCAGCGGATGGGCTCCGACCCCCGCTCCACCGTCGGCACCGCCACCGACGCCAACGCGATGCTGCGCATCCTCTTCAGCCGGCTCGGCAGGCCGTACGCCGGCCCGCCCGCCGCGTTCTCCTTCAACGTCGCCTCGGTCTCGGCGAGCGGCGGGCTCACCGTCGACCGCGGCGCCGACAAGACCAGGACCGAGAAGGTGACCTTCAGCCGCACCGGCGGAATGTGCACACGCTGCGAGGGCCGGGGCACGGTCTCCGACATCGACCTCACCCAGCTCTACGACGACTCCAGGTCGCTCTCCGAGGATCCGTTCACCATCCCCACCTACACCGGGGACGGCTGGGTGGTGCGGGTCATCACCGAGTCGGGCTTCTTCGACCCGGACAAGCCGATCCGCGAGTACACCAAGAAGGAGCGGTACGACTTCCTGCACCGCAAGCCGACCAAGGTGAAGGTCAACGGCGTCAACCTGACCTACGAGGGACTGATCCCGAAGATCCGGAAGTCGTTCCTCTCCAAGGACCGGGAGTCGATGCAGCCACACATCCGGGCCTTCGTGGACCGGGCGGTCACCTTCACCGAGTGCCCCGAGTGCGACGGCACCCGGCTCAGCGAGCAGGCCCGGTCCTCGAAGATCGAGGGGATCTCCATCGCCGACGCCTGCGCGATGGAGATCCGCGACCTGGCCGCGTGGATCCGCGGCCTCGACGCCCCCTCGGCGGCACCGCTGCTCACCGCGCTGCGGCAGTCCCTCGACTCGTTCGTGGAGATCGGGCTGGGCTACCTCTCCCTCGACCGGCCGTCGGGCACGCTGTCGGGCGGCGAGGCGCAGCGGGTGAAGATGGTCCGCCACCTCGGCTCCTCCCTCACCGACGTCACCTACGTCTTCGACGAACCCACCACGGGTCTGCACCCGCACGACATCCAGCGGATGAACAACCTGCTGCTGCGCCTGCGCGACAAGGGCAACACCGTCCTCGTCGTCGAGCACAAACCCGAGGTCATCGCCATCGCCGACCATGTCGTCGACCTCGGCCCCGGCGCCGGGGCGGCCGGCGGAGCCGTGTGCTTCGAGGGCACCGTCGAGGGCCTGCGCGCCGTGGACACCCCCACCGGCCGCCACCTCGACGACCGGTCCGCCCTCAAGAAGACCGTGCGCAAGCCCGCCGGCGCCCTGGAGATCCGCGGCGCGACGGCGCACAACCTGCAGAACATCGACGTCGACATCCCGCTCGGGGTGCTCTGCGTGGTCACCGGCGTCGCGGGTTCCGGCAAGAGTTCGCTGGTGCACGGGGCGCTGCTGCGCCGCTCCGAGGCCGGCGACACCGGCGTGGTATGCGTCGATCAGACGCCCATCCGCGGCTCCAGGCGGAGCAATCCGGCCACCTACACCGGTCTGCTCGACCCGGTGCGCAAGGCCTTCGCCAAGGCCAACGGCGTGAAACCGGCGTTGTTCAGCGCCAACTCCTCGGGGGCCTGCCCCGTCTGCAACGGCGCCGGCGTCGTCTACACCGACCTGGCGATGATGGCCGGTGTGGCCACCGTCTGCGAGGAGTGCGGGGGGAAGAGGTTCCAGGCGTCGGTGCTGGAGCACCGCCTCGGCGGGCGCGACATCAGCGAGGTGCTCGCGATGCCGGTGTCCGAGGCGGCGGAGTTCTTCGGCGCCGGCGAGGCGCGCACCCCGGCCGCGCACCGGATCCTCGGCCGGCTCGTGGATGTCGGCCTCGGCTACCTCACACTCGGCCAGCCGCTCACCACGCTGTCCGGCGGTGAGCGGCAGCGCCTCAAACTGGCCACTCACATGGGCGAGAAGAGCGGCGTCTACATCCTCGACGAGCCGACCACCGGCCTCCACCTCGCCGATGTCGAGCAGCTGCTCGGCCTGCTCGACCGGCTGGTGGACTCCGGCAGGACGGTCATCGTCGTCGAGCACCACCAGGCGGTCATGGCGCACGCCGACTGGATCGTCGACCTCGGCCCGGGCGCCGGACACGACGGCGGCCGGATCGTCTTCGAGGGCACGCCCGCGGACCTCGTCGCCTCCCGCTCCACCCTCACCGGCGAACATCTCGCGGTCTACGTCGGCGCCTGAGGCGGAGTCTCCGGGGAGAACTGACGGGGAACCGCTCCGGCCGGAGCGGTTCCCCGTCCGGACGCGTCGACGCGGTCGATGGCGGTGAGGACCGCGTTCAGGCGTCCAGCCGCCCCGTCCGCGCCCTCTGCGGAGCTCGGCCTGACACGCGGCGGCATCCGGCTCTCCCAGGCCGAGGCGCCGACCGCGCTCAACACCGGCGACAACTCCGGGGAGACCTTCCGCGTCCTGTTCGGCACCCACATCCCGTTCGACAGGGGCCGGCTCGACCGGCTGCACCCCTCGCACGCCGGCTACGTCCTGACCTTTCGTCGCGCCGGCACGCGCAGTGTGCTGGCCGGCTACCCGCTTCCCGGCGACACGCCGCACAACTTCCGGAAGGCCCCCGCCTCCGGCGTCGGAGAACGCCGACCGCCGGTCATCGCCCGCCCGGCGGGGCGCACTCCCCCGCCGGGCGGGCCAGCGCGTCGACGGCGGCGGAGAACAGCCACGGCAGCCGCTGCGCCGCGGGGAGCAGCGCCGCCCGGGCGTTCCGTAGTGCGGGGCACCGTGGTCGCCGCCCGCCGCATCTC